>DIRQ01000052.1 GCA_002424365.1 Syntrophomonas sp. UBA5432
AGGAGATATGAAATGCGGATGAATTACAAATTAACTTTATATCCCCTGATCCTATTACTATCATTTGCCTTTATGGGCTGTAAAGAATCCCCGATAAATACGGTTGAATCTCCGGAGAAAATAAAAATAGAGTCGGAATTAGTAAAAGAACGAGGCCGATACCCGTTCGATTATGAGTATTTCAGCCAAATCAGCCAGGTAATCAATGGCAATAATGACGGCGATTTGCTGGCCTTTATGCATAATAATCAGCACCCCGAGCTTGAACCTTATCCGGCGCTCTATGGCATTAATCTTTCCACTGATTATGCCATTAAAATGGTGGAGCCCGAATCAGGATTTGATATTGCCGCGGCCGATTTATCTGCCGAATGGCTGATTTGGGTCGAAAAAAATAAAACGACCTGGAAACTATATGCCATGGATCGTAAAAATCACAGCAAGCAGATTATTGACCAGGGCCTGTATACTCGCGATACCGGCCCGGATTTCCCGGGAATTTCCCTGCATAAATCCCGGTTGGTATATAATAAATCAAATGATGACGGCTCCAAGAAACCGATGCGGTCAGAGATTGTTTTTTATGACTTATCCAAAAAGCAAACTAAAAATATAGCTTCGATTAATGCCGATAACGAATATCTGGGCGCTCCGGATATTTCCGGCGATTTTATCGTCTGGCACCGGGGAGAATGGACGGCAGCCATGACCGCCGAAGTATACTGTCACGACTTGTTTACGGGACAAACTGAGGTTTTATCCCCAGCGGGACAAAACGCAATTACCCCGCAGATATGGGATAGATATATAGTTTGGGCGTCATATAGCTCAGATACGCCTGAATGTAAAAACATTTGCGTATATGATAGGGGAGAAAAGGAAATAGTTTTTGAAACCCGGCTTAACCCTTCGGAAACCCTTGAGTATTATAATCCGCAGATTGCATACGGAATAGTTACCTGGAACAATAATCTGAAGCAAAAGCCGCATGTCTTTGGGGTGAACGGAGAATTGCGCCAGTTTGATATTGAGGCCGAGCAGATAAAAATATGCGGATCTTATATGGTTTGGAAAAATGGGGCGTCCGGTTCCGGCGCCTGCTTAACATCCTTGTTTACATGGATAAGACAGGGGGATATGGGAAGCCAGTATTCCCGCGAGTTTATCACCGCTCCTCCTTTTAGCCTGGAATCAGCCGGTAATAAAACGCTACTGGCAAGTTTATCCCCGCCGGAAATAGTGGCTTTACGTGAGGAAGCCTGGAAACAGGAACGCTGGGATCTGGTTTTGGAATTGATGGCGGAAGATACCGGTATAGTACCTAAAGCAGAACATGTCCAATCTTTAAAAGAATTGGCCCGAGAGGGGAAGCTTGACAAAACAGTTGCTTATAAAGTATCTCTGGATTACATTGTGGATCGGGACAAGGCCTATGTCGGCTTTATCAGCGAGGAATGCATGATGCCGGGTTCCTCAGAAGTTAAACAGGAAATCCTTTCTTATAAGCTGCATCTTACCCGGCAGGACGGTTATTGGCATGTGGATCAATTGGCGGCGCAGTAATTATGGAAGCATTTTATTATGGCTTTTAGGGGTTAGCAACCACATTAGAGTCAGATACAGTCGTTGGCTTATACCCGATTTGTCGGACACACAGTAGTTAGGTAAAATAACAACTGTGGAGGGGTTAACAAATGCCGTATGAATCATAATTGATTTTACGGCATTTTTGTATAATACTTAAAGAATGCTTGTAGATATGGAGGCAACGATAGTGAAGGATAGGTTATTTCGAGATATATTACCGCAGGTGTCGAAACCGGCTCGTTATACTGGTGGGGAAGTTAATATGATAAAAAAGGACTGGGAAGGGGCTCAGGCTAAAATGGTGTTCGCTTTTCCCGATGTCTATGAAGTAGGCATGTCTCATATTGGGGGCAAGATTCTTTATGGTCTGGTTAATGAAAAGAGCAATCATTTGATGGAGCGCTCTTTTGCTCCCTGGCCTGACCTGGAAGAGGTTATGAGGCGGGAGAATATACCCCTTTATAGCCTGGAGTCCTTTCGCCCTTTGGGGGATTTTGATGTAGTCGGGTTTTCTCTGCAATATGAATTATCTATTACTAATGTACTTAATATGCTGGACCTGTCCGGAATACCCCTGTGGTCAAGCGAGCGCGGGAAGGGATGTCCGCTGGTAATCGCCGGGGGGCCGGTAGTCTTTAACCCGGAGCCATTTGCCGAATTCTTCGATGCTTTCCTTATTGGTGATGGCGAGGAAGTTACCCTGGAGTTTCTGGATTGTGTATATAAGAACCGGGAAATGGAACGGAATGAATTGCTCCTAAAACTGGCTCAGATAGAAGGGGTCTATATACCTGCCCTTTACCAGGTAGAATATAAAGATGATGATACGATAAAGAAGATGTCCCCGCTGGTCAGGGAGGCACCGATCAAAGTGCGGCGGCGGGTGATAGAGGATTTGGATCAGGCCTATTATCCAGACAAACCAATTGTACCTTATATGGATATTGTTCATGACCGCGCGGTATTGGAAGTTATGCGGGGCTGCCAGCGCAGCTGCCGTTTCTGCCACGCCGGTATGGTCTACCGCCCGGTACGGGAACGCAGTGTGGGTACCCTTAAAAAACAGGCAGCCGCACAGCTGGCCAGCACCGGTTATGAGGAGATTTCACTGGCATCTTTAAGTACCCTGGATTATTCTGGGGTAAGCCCCCTGGTAAAGGATCTGGTTAAGGAGTATGGACCTCAGGGTACCGGAGTATCCCTGCCCTCACTGCGGGTGGATGCTTTCTCCATTGACCTGGCCAATGAGGTGCAAAAGGTACGCAAGACTACTTTAACCCTGGCGCCGGAGGCTGGTACTCAGCGCTTGCGGGATATCATAAATAAAAATATAAGTGATGAACAATTGTTTAGCGCGGTGGAAGCTGCCTTTAAGTCAGGCTGGAATTCCCTTAAACTTTACTTTATGATTGGCCTGCCGGGTGAGACCGAAGCTGACTTGGACGGGACTATAGAACTGATTAGAAAGGTGAAGGCTATTGGTGACCAGTACTCCCGGCGACCGGTAGAAATACGAGCCAGTCTGGCCTCTTTTGTCCCTAAAGCTCATACTCCTTTTCAGTGGCGGGCACAGAACAGTATTGAGGAACTGGATAAGAAACGCCGCTATATGATGAGGGAAAAACATCGCCGGATTAAGCTCAGTTTTCATGATAGTGAAACCAGTTACCTGGAAGGAGTTATTGCCCGGGGTGACCGCCGCCTGGCAGCAGCCATTTATAAGGCCTGGGAAAAAGGCTGTAAATTTGATGGCTGGTCAGAGTATTTTCATTTTGACCACTGGATAGAGGCCCTGCAGGAATGTAATATCGACCCTGATTTTTATAACCTGCGCCGGCGTAACTATGAAGAAGTATTCCCGTGGGATTTTATTGAAACTGGGATTGACCGGGAGTATCTGATTGAAGAGAATGAAAGGGCAGAAAAGGGGATAAGCACCCCTGACTGCCGCCAGGAAGGGTGCAGGGACTGCGGGGTTTGCATGGCTCTGGGGGTTGACCTTCAGATTAAGGAGGGTTATTCCGTTGCGGTTGAGAGCTGAATATAGTGTAGGATCGGATCTTCGGTTTTTATCTACCTTGGATATGATGAAGCTTATGGCCCGGACTCTGCGTCGGGCAAGGATACCTTTTGCTCTGAGTGAAGGCTTTAATCCTCATATACGCCTTTCCCTGGGAACAGTGTTACCAGTGGGTCTGTGGAGTAAGCGCGAGTATTTTGATTTAGAGCTGGAGCAGGAGATGAGTTGCAGTGAATTTGTTGAGAAAATGAACCTTACCCTGCCTCCGGATGTTAAAATTATTGCCTGCATACAAATTGCTGCCACTATTCCTGCCCTGATGAATAGCATTAATTGTGCTTGCTATTCTTTTGTTGTTCGTAAGCCGGTGGAGGAAATGGAGCAATGGAAAGACATCGTTCTGCAAAGAGACGACCTGATAGTTAAAAGTCGAGGTAAAAAAAAGGACCTGGATAAAAATTTACGACCCGGTATTTTAAAAATTGAAGTGAATAGGTGGCAGAATTTTGCTATTATTGATATATGGGGAAGTATTGGAGAACCTCTTAATGTACGTTATGATGAACTAACTGAATTATTGGTACTAACCGGTATTAATAAGGAAGATATACTGGATGTGTACCGCAGCGGTAATTACATCAGAGTAAAAGATAAAATTTTTACTCCACTGGAAAAGGTGAAGTAACTTGGAACGAGAGATTATTGCAGAAGTTTATCCCTGGGAATCGCGGGTAGCTATTGTAGAGGATAGTAAACTAGTCGAGGTTTTCTGGGCTGATCAGGACGAGAATGTGGGTAATATATATAAAGGCAAGGTAAAAGATATATTACCGGGACTTTCTTGTGCCTTCGTTGATATTGGACTGAGTAAAAATGCCTTTTTGTATGCAGGTGATGTCGTGTTTCCGGGAGCTAGAAAAAGCAGTAACGGCCTGGATTTATTAAAAAGCGGTCAGGATATCATGGTGCAGGTTAAAAAGGAAGCTTTTTCCGAGAAGGGAGCACGGGTAACCGGGAACTTAACTATTCCTGGTCATTTTATTGTGCTCTTACCCTGCCAGAATGAAGTATCCATATCCCGTAAGCTGACAGACGATGAGCGCCGCGAGCACTTGCGCTATCTGATGGAAAAACATAAACCGGCAGAGATGGGGATAATCCTACGCACCGCCTGCCAGGAAGCCGAAGATGATGAAATTCTAGATGAATTACAGGAACTTCTGCAAGTTTGGGAGGAAATAAATCAACGCTACGAGCGTATGCGTGCTCCCAGTTTGATTTATGAAGATATTGATGTGTTGGAGAGAACCTTAAGAGATTACCTGGATGGTGACATTCGCCGGGTAGTAATTAATAATGAAAAACTAAAAGAAAAAATTATTAACTACATGAATAAGAAGAAATTCACCTTTGATTTCACAGTGCAGTTCGAAGAGGGCGACTTATTCGAGAAATACGGATTGGAAAAAGATGTCCGTCGCACCCTGCGACGCAAAGTATGGTTGCGTAATGGCGGGTATCTAATTATTGATGAGACCGAAGCCATGACTGTAATTGATGTTAACAGCGGTAAGTACACCGGTAAAAACGATTTTGAAGAAACGGTTTTTAAGCTTAATTTGGAAGCAACGGCAGAGATTCCCCGGCAGTTGCGGTTACGCAGTTTGGGGGGAATCATTCTTATAGATTTTATCGATATGAAAAAGAAAGAAAATGTAGATAAAGTTATTAATGCGTTAAAGAAGGAACTGGCTAAGGATAAAGCCCACACCCGGATTATAGGTATGACTGGATTGGGTTTTTTGGAAATGACGCGCAAGAAATCGCGCTATGGGGTATCTGAATTTTTCACTGATGAATGTATCAATTGCAATGGTCGGGGAAGAATGATAAACCTTTTTGCCCTGTCCTGTGAAGTAAAAAGGAAACTGGCCAACATGGGTTATGTTGAGAACGAGGAAATAATCTGTGAAGCAAACCCGCGTTTGTTAGAGTTTATCTATAATGACGAGAAAAACTTGGGCTACATAGAAAGGCGTACCCAGAAAAAGGTTAAACTAGTGACCAACTCTGAACTGGCTCTGGTTGATTATAAGATTTATACTGCTAACGATTGACTTATACCCTTATTTATGTTATTTTCTAGTGTGGGTTGCGTGTTTTGCAACCGCCCGGTTCGGGCTCCTAAATGGCTTACAGCCTGCCTTGTTACCGGCGAGTCTCAAAATATGGAGGTGCTTTATAGATGTATGCATTAATTGAAAGTGGCGGCAAGCAGTACAAAGTTAGTGAAGGTACAGTGCTTAAGGTGGAGAAACTAGAAGCCGCACCCGGGGATCGTTTTAGTATTGATAAAGTGCTCATGGTTAATGATGAGAATGGTAATGTTAAGGTTGGCAACCCACTGGTGAGCAATGCCCGGGTTGAAGTTGAGGTTGTGGAACAGGGTAGAGATAAGAAGGTTGTAGTTTTCAAGTATAAGAAGAGAAAGAAATATCGCAAAAAACAGGGCCATAGGCAGCCCTTCACTAGAATAAAGGTATTAAAGATTGAAGCCTAATGATTGAGGTAAGGATTAACTACCAGGGCAATCAAATAGTATCTTTTCAGGTGAAAGGCCATGCTGGTTTTGCCCCCGCGGGGCAGGATATATATTGTGCCGGAGTATCGGCGGTAGCTCAGACCACCCTCTTGGGATTATGTATAAATTTAAGTAAACAACCTGAATACCAGGTGGAAGAGGGATGGCTGCAATGTTATCTTCCGGCTGAACTGGACCAGGAAGACATGGAAAAAGCCCAAATTATACTTTCTACCATGGAAGCAGGAATGCTGGCCATGAAGGATGCTTATAGTAATTTCATAAAACTGGAAGTAAGGAGGTCATAAAATGCTTAAATTCGATTTACAGTTATTCGCTCATAAAAAGGGTGTTGGTAGTTCAAAAAACGGAAGAGACAGTAAGTCAAAAAGGCTGGGTGTCAAGAGATCTGATGGGCAGGTAGTCAGTGCCGGTAATATCCTGGTAAGACAGCGGGGAACCAAAATACACCCGGGTACTAACGTCATGATCGGCAGCGATGATACCCTGTTTGCCGTAGTCGATGGAACAGTTAAATATGAGAGAAAAGGCAGAGATAAGAAACAGGTCAGCGTATATCCGCTGGACAGTGTTAGTATGTAGTTGAAAACTGATTAAAAGGTTAAAGTAGGGGAAAGCGTTGCTTTCCCTTTTGCTTTTTAGACCTTTTATAATTCAAGCAGTATTCTGGAGGTTTTCGAGGTTTTTTGCTATTATTAGGTAATGCAGGGGGTAAGCTGATGGAAACGGAACAGATGGTAGCTACATTAAGAAGGCTAAGACACGACTTTGGCAACTATCTCCAGGTAATTCTGGGCTATATTGATCTTAACCGGCCTGAAAAAGCTAAAAGCTACATATTGGATATAGTAGAAGAAATGGCAGCAGAACGTAATATCTTCGAAAGGCTGGAGCCGGAAGCCGCTTTATATTTTTACCAGCAGCTGCTGATGGCACGAGATTTGGGCATAATATTAAAGTATAAAGAGCTACGGATTAGTTCCTGGGCAATTTTAAAAAAGCAAAACCAACCTTTTAGCAGTCTAACATCCTTATTGCCCGAGTTTAATGGTATGGACGATGATGCGATTATAAACCTTTCTTTGTTTGAATCTGAGGCGGGGGCTACCATGTTGTTTGAATGGGAGCAACCCCAGGTTGGAACGCTTGAGGTAAGTGTCAAGGAGTTGAAATAATGTTTGTTGATCATGCCAGGGTATATGTGCGCGGTGGAGATGGCGGAAATGGTATAGTAGCATTTCGCCGGGAAAAATATGTGCCCATGGGCGGTCCTGCTGGAGGCGATGGGGGCAGAGGTGGCAATGTTATATTTGTAGCCGATGAAGGGCTCAGTACGCTAATGGATTTTAAATACCGCAGGCATTTCAAGGCTATGCGTGGTGCACATGGACAGGGGAAAAATATGCACGGTGCCGGGGGCGAGGACTTTACCGTAAAGGTACCGGTAGGAACCGTAATTCGCGATGATGAGACGGGTGAGGTTATTGCCGACCTGACCGGGACCGGACAGGAAGTAGTAGTCGCCCGGGGCGGACGGGGAGGTAGGGGAAATGCGAGATTTGCTACTTCTAAAAATAAAGCCCCCTCGTTATCTGAGAATGGGGAACCAGGTCAGGAACGGTGGGTTAAGCTGGAATTAAAACTCCTGGCCGATGTAGGGTTAGTGGGTTTTCCCAATGCGGGTAAATCTACATTAATTTCACGTATATCTGCAGCCCGACCTAAAATTGCAGATTATCCCTTTACTACTTTGGTACCCAACCTGGGTGTGGTAATGACCAGGAGTAAAGAAGCTTTTGTGGTAGCAGATATACCTGGTCTAATCGAAGGTGCTCACCGGGGCTCAGGGCTGGGTCATGAATTTCTACGCCACATAGAAAGAACCCGGGTTCTACTCTTTGTGCTGGATACGGCTCAGACTGAGGGAAGAGATGTGCTTGAGGATTACCAGGTATTGCGTCGGGAACTCGAACTGTATCGGCCTGATCTAATGAAAAGGCCTTATTTAATTATAGCTAATAAGATGGACGTTCCCGAGGCCCAGGAAAATTACGAGCGTTTACAGGCGGAATTTGGCCATTTGGTATACGCTATATCTGCTATCACCGGTTTGGGGGTGGATGTTCTGGTAGAGGAGACCTACCGTCTCTTGCAAACTGTACCCCGGGATATTGTTATTAGTGGAGAAGAACCGGTAATAAGGCGTTTCGAGGAAGAAGAAGTATTTAGAATTGAAAGAGTAAACGGTATATTTGAAGTCAGCGGTAAAAGAATCGAAAAACTTTTGGCTATGACTAATTTTGCTACAGATGAAGGCTTACAGAGGTTTCAAAGGATTGTTGAGAAGATGGGTTTAGAGGAAGCTCTGCGCAAACAGGGGATTAAGCCGGGAGATACTGTGAAAATCAATGACTTCGAGTTTGAGTATAATGAATAAAATCCTGGGAGGGGTAAAAATTGAGCAGGCGTAAGAATCTAAAGGCCTGTCGTCGGGTAGTAATTAAGATAGGAACCAGTACCTTAACCTACAGTAATGGGCAGCTTAACTTACAAAGGATTGAACGGCTAGTCAGAGAAATGGCTGATTTACATAACCGGGGATTAGAGGTTTTACTGGTAAGCTCCGGCGCAATAGGAGTGGGGGCAATCCGTATGGGGTATAAAAAGATTCCCCGTACTATGCCGGAAAAACAGGCTCTGGCAGCTATAGGTCAGGGGGCCCTGGTGCAGCTATATGAAAAACTTTTCTCTGAATATAATAAAACGGTAGCCCAGGTGCTGTTAACCCGGGGAGACCTGGACGAACGCCTTCGTTATTTAAATGCTACCAATGCACTCTTAGCTATACTGGACCTGGGGGTAATTCCTATTATTAATGAAAATGATACCGTAGTGGTAGAGGAAATAAAATTTGGTGATAATGACACCCTGTCCGCTTTGGTGGCTAGTATTGTAGATGCTGATTTGCTGATAATTTTATCAGATGTTGATGGTTTATATGATTCAGACCCTCGAGTAAACCGAGATGCTTGTCTCCAGACCGAGGTTGATGAAATTACTCCGGTGATGGAGGAGAACTCTATAAACCGGGGTAGTAGCTTTTCCAGCGGGGGCATGTTGACTAAACTAAAAGCGGCTCGTATATGTATGGCAGCAGGTATTCCTATGGTAATTGCCAACAGTAACAGCGAAAATGCTATTCGTCAGATTATGGACGGTAAGGAGATTGGAACTCTGTTTATACCGCGGGAAGAAAAAATGCAAGCGCGGAAAAAATGGATTGCCTTTGGTACTCTACCTCAGGGTCAGGTATTGGTTGATGCTGGAGCGGAAGTTGCGCTAATAAAAAAAGGCAAAAGCTTACTGCCTTCTGGCGTTATTGCCGCTGAAGGGGATTTTGACCGGGGTACGGTAGTTGCTGTGGTTACGGTAGATGATAAACGGGAAATAGCCCGCGGTATGGTAAATTACAACTCCGATGAAATCAGGTTAATTGCCGGCAAAAAAAGCTCGGAGATAGAAAAGATCCTACAGGGTAAAGACTACGATGAAGTAATCCATCGCAACAATTTATGGGTGGAACATCAGTAACGGTAAAGGAGAGAGAGGTATGGATAGTAATTTACAGGCATTGATGCTGGAGCAGGGTAGGAAGGCCCGGACAGCGGCACGATACTTGGCTACTGCATCTACTACTATTAAAAATGATGCCCTGATGGCTATGGCTAATACCCTGGAAGCAAACATTCTGGAACTCTTAAAAGCGAATCAGGTGGATTTAGAAAATGGCCGGGAACAGGGACTAACTGCAGCTCTGCTGGAACGCTTGACCCTGGATGAGGTCCGGGTTAAGGATATGGCTCAAGGTTTAAGGGAAATAGCGGCTCTACCTGATCCGGTGGGGGAAGTGTTGGCAATGTGGCGCCGCCCTAATGGGCTGGAGGTAGGACGTATTCGCACACCTATTGGTGTCGTAGGTATAATTTATGAGTCGCGTCCCAATGTTACTGCTGATGCTGCCGGACTATGTCTGAAAGCTGGTAATGCCATACTGTTACGGGGCGGGGAGGAAGCCCTTAATTCCAACCGGGTGATTGCCCGCCTAATTGCAGATGCAGCGGTTAAATGTGGCATACCGGAAGGTTCTATACAGCTGGTTGACAGTGAGGACCGGGAAGCAGCAGTGTTTATGATGAAGATGAACGACTACCTGGATGTCTTAATTCCCCGTGGAGGGAAGGGACTAAAACAGGCAGTAATGAATAATGCTACTGTACCTTATATCATGACTGGTATGGGCAATTGTCATGTTTACGTAGATGAATATGCTGATCTTAACAAGGCCCACCCGATTGTTTTTAATGCCAAGGTACAGCGACCTTCAGTATGTAATGCCGCTGAAACCCTGCTGGTTCATGCCGCAGTGGCCCAGGATTTTCTGCCTTCAATGATTAAGGAACTGGAAGATGCAGGAGTGGAAATTCGGGCTTGTGAGCGTAGCCGCAAGATAGTCAGTCATGTAAAGGCTGCTGTTCCAGAGGATTGGGATACAGAATATCTAGATCTTATTCTGACAGTTAAAATAGTAGACAGTGTAGAAGAGGCCATAAAGCATATTAATACTCATGGTACCGGCCATAGTGAGGCTATAGTCAGCCAGGATTATAGCAATGTGCGACGTTTCATGGCGGCAGTAGATGCAGCTGCAGTTTATGCCAATGCTTCTACTCGTTTTACCGATGGTAATGTTTTTGGTTTTGGCGCGGAAATGGGAATTAGCACCCAGAAGCTTCACGCTCGCGGCCCTATGGGTTTGCAGGAGCTAACCACAACTAAATTTATCGTTTACGGGGATGGGCATACACGGTAAGATTAAGTGTGAGAAAGTTGTGGCAACTTGAGGAGAGAAGAAATTGTTAGAGAACATGCTGGCCTTTTTTGAAGCTTATGGATTATGGGGATTACTGGTGTTGGCATTTGCTGAATCATCCTTTTTCCCTATTCCGCCCGATTTATTACTAATACCGCTTTGTTTATCCAGCCCGGGTAAAGCCCTTGTTTATGCATTGCTCTGTACCCTGGCTTCAGTTGCCGGCGGCTATCTGGGTTATATACTGGGTAAGGTAATTGGTCACCCTTTGCTTTACCGCTTTGCTTCGCCCCAGGCTGTAGGAAAGGTAGAATCAATGTTTACTCGTTACGGGGCCTGGGCCATGTTTCTGGCTGGACTCACTCCTATTCCCTATAAAGTGTTTACCATATCGGCTGGGATTTTTACCATGAGTGTCCCTCCATTTATGTTAGCCTCTTTGTTAGGACGGGGACTACGCTTCTTCAGCGAAGCCGTATTGATTATGGCAATTGGTGAACAGGCAGTCAGCTTTATTAGCAATAATTTTGAACGTCTTACTATACTCATAGGTTTACTGGTTATTGCTTGCTATATACTTTATACGCAACGAAAATCGCTTTTACAGGTTCTAAAGAAAGGGACTACAACTGTTCTAGCTTTATTACGCAAATAGATATTAAAAAAAGCCCCGCTATACGAAATATGAACTGCCCCACTGTCTACTTGACAGGGGCAGTTCAACATAACGGGGCTTTTTTTCTAAATTACTTTAAATTAAGTCACATCAACTTTAAACTTACCTATGAGTTCCTGTAATTGCTCTGCCATCTCAGCTAGGCGCGAGGCCGTCTCATTTACATCTACCATGGCGCTACTGCCTTCTTGGGCTCCACGGGCGACCTCTTGGGCTCCGGCACTACTCTGTTCCATGGTAGCTGCAACTGATTCTATAGCCTGGTTAATTTCATTAAAAGCGGCGACCACATTTGTGGTTAGCTCTGCCACCTTACCAGTCGAATCTTCAAAGAATTTGGCATCAGTAGCATATTGTTTACCAATCTCATTTATATTTGCCAATTCTTTAAGCATAGTTTCACCGATGAACTTGAGCAGTTCATTGGAGTTTTCTACCAGGTTGGCAATGGCCTGCTCTACCTGTACGGTAAGACTTTGAATACTGGAAACAGTAGTAGCCGATTGTTCAGCCAGGATTCTAACTTCTTCAGCAACCACTGCAAAGCCTCGACCCTGTTCCCCGGCACGGGCAGCTTCAATAGCAGCGTTCAATGCCAGCAGGTTGGTCTGGTCGGCTATTGCACTTATATTACTTGCTAGGCTGGATATCTCCTCCACCACCCGTGCTTCTTCTATAGCTTTGAGTAATTTAGTCTCAATATTTTGATAAATACTACGGGCAGACTCAGTGGAGTGCTGGGCCTCCTGCTGGATTCCCATAGCTTTTTCCTGAATATCCCGGGCCTCCTGGTTACTGTTATTCATCTCCCGGTCTACTTCTTCCAGGGCTGCGCCAATCTGCTGACCGGAGGCAGTCATCTGCTCGGTAGAAGCAGAAACCTCTTCTAATCCGGCTGCAACCTCTTGTGTAGCTGCGGAGGACTCCTGAGTAGTAGCAACTACATTCTGAGCTACCATAGATAACTGCTGACTGTTTTCACCTACATTGCGGGCGGCTGTGGTAATATTAACAATCAGGCTGGAGATATTACGAAGCATTTCGTCTAATCCCCGGGCTAGAATTCCTACCTCATCGCGACGCTCTAAAAGTTTTTCGGATACCCTGCGGGTAAGATTTCCTTGTGACATCTCTTGTATAAATTCTGCGGCTGCAGCTATGGGAGTTCCAATATTATTAGCCAAATAAAACGCAACCCCTATTGCCAGTAGTATTGCCAGCAGGGTAAAAACAAGTGTTTTTATAGTAGTCTGAGAATATATTGCCTGGGCATTAATATGCAGTTCTTCAGCTGCTTTTTCATTTAATTGATTCAGGGAGTCAGTAGCTTGGTTAATGATATTAACATCTTCGGTAATACTACCGCCCAACAAAACCATAGCCTCATCATAATTTTCATCTTCAATCAAGGTGATGTATGTATTGACTTCCTTGATATAAGACTGAACTGCTTGTTCTAGTTTATCAATTTCCTGTTTTTCTGTTGCTGTGATATTAAAAGCCTTGTATTCCTCCAATTCTGTTTGCGCTACAGTCAGGTTTTTCGCGATA
The DNA here is from genome assembly GCA_002424365.1 of Syntrophomonas sp. UBA5432. Classification (GTDB taxonomy): domain Bacteria; phylum Bacillota; class Syntrophomonadia; order Syntrophomonadales; family Syntrophomonadaceae; genus UBA4844. The sequence continues at coordinate 13,307 of DIRQ01000052.1, forward strand.
GACTGCTTAAGAGCTTGCCTTTCTTCCAAATCGCTTACAAGTATAAACTCTAAACCTTCTACATTAGAATCTAGCAAAGCTTGGTCTATAGTGTTTAGATGTCTATTTGGTAGTAATATCTGGGCATAGATTTCCTCTATCCCTTGCTGTACCCTATATACATCTTTCCAGTTAAAAAATCCAATAACGGCAATCAATAAGACCAGTATTAGGAAACCGCCGATAAGTTTAGTAATAGTTTTCATGTTGTTTATTTTCATAATAAGTGCTTCTCCTTCCACTGTACGGAAACATCTATAATCCGGGTTCGGAACTCAGAATGAATATGGGATGCCCTTACCTCCTTTCTTCCCGAAAAGAAAGCTTAAATGAAAATAGTTGTTAAAAACGTCCTATATTAACCAATTGATATCATATAAAATAAAATTATTCAAATAAAAAAGAACCGGTCTAACCGGTTCTTCCGTTTTTTACTAGTTTTTTCTAGTAAATTCGACCTATTCTATTACTTCCAGTTGGTATGATGCCAGTTTATCCAGGTTTTCCTGGCTTAAAGCATAGTCGCGCTCCAGCAGCTCCCGCTTAACCTCGGCACCACATAGTTCCGAGGAAAGATAGCGTAGGCCATTATCATTCACAATAGTAACAATACACTTTAATTCAGGGTATTTTTGGGCTAATTTACGGGCTGCAGCAACATTGCAGCCAGAGGATGTTCCACAGAAGACACCTTCTTTTCTGGCTACTTCTCGGGCGGTTTCCATAGATTCATCTGAGCTTACCAGGATAATGCCATCAACATATTGTAAATCCAATATTTCCGGTATAAGACCGTCGGCAATTCCTTGTACTTTATGTGGACCAATAATCCCATGAGCCAGGATCGGTGATTCGGCCGGTTCTGATATATAAACTTTTATACCCGGATTCTTTTCTTTTAAAAATTTGGCGTTACCGGTCACCGTTCCCCCGGTACCCTGGCACATTACGAAAGCATCTACCTTACCTGCAGTTTGCTCCCAAATTTCCGGCGCCGTATTTTCAATGTGAGCGTTCAGATTATCCTGACGGTAAAACTGACCGATTTCAAATACTTGATCCCCATACTGTTGTTTTATTTTCTCCACCTCTACCAGAACCAAATCAACATCAGACTCAGCTCCAGGGGTTAATACCAGTTCAGCCCCATAAGCCCGAATGGTCTTTTTCCGCTCCTCAGTCATTCCTTCGGGCATGACAATTATTACCCGGTAACCCTTAGCCGCTCCAACCATGGCTGTAGCAATTCCGGTGTTACCAGTAGTTCCTTCCAGAAGAATCATGCCCTGTTTAAGTTCTCCCCGCTGTTCAGCCATTTCCACTATTTTATGGACTACCCGGTCTTTTAAACTTCCGCTAGGGTTAGCATATTCAAGCTTTATGCAAATGTCGGCGTTAATGTTGGCTGATATTCTGCCTAGTCGTATTAAAGGTGTCCTGCCTATGGCGCCAAGCACGCTATCCAGTATACTGTTATTGGCATCCCAATTCATTGAAAACATACCTCCCGCCCTTAATCAAATTTAATATTATATCTAACTTCGAATTATAACTTATAAAGGCCAATCCTGACCATAGTTTATTTCCCTGGTTATAAAAACCTCTTCCTGTGCTGGTTGTTTATTGAAGAAATCAGGCAGTATACTGGTTTCCTGCTCAAAAATAGCCAGCAATTCCTCAAAAAGCTGCTCATGCTTACTAGTATCCCGTAGAGTTAAGCCTTTTTCCTGCAAGCGGGCAGCAATACGGTTATTTAGTTCAATTTCGTAATCTGATAAGCGGTCAAAAAATTCTTTCCAAGAATGTAGTTTTTCTTCCTGTTCCCAAGCAATACCTGGACATACGAAATGGCGGCAGACTGATTCGCGCAGATGCTGAGCCAGAAGGCAACCACCATCTTTACTATGAAAATAGCATCGGTAGCTATCGCCATCTATACTATTATTTATAGTCACCGATGCATCCAATATAGTTAGATTGTCTAAGTGTAGTAGCTTGTCAATCAAGCCTGGTTCATTTTTAAGCAGGTAGGCAAAATCTGTGCTATAAAAAACTGGTGAGTAAAAACCACAGCAGCCTTTATCATCCTGACGGGGGCATTCCCTGCAGAGATCAATCTCAATATAGCTGCGTAGGCCCTGGTTATGAAAAACTAGCTTTATTTCTTTTTGCATATTCCACCCCCGGAATCGTCGATAATACCATTATAGATGTTTTCTTTATATCGGCAAAGCATAAAGCTCAAGCACTTTACCCTCGTTAAATATAGTAACTGCTGGTACTGTTTGCGTTTTTATGGAGCTATGGGTATTATTGAAGGATAAGGGGTATGAGATTTTATGCAGAGGTTTGATTCTATAGGTATTATGGGTGGAACTTTTGACCCGGTTCATTACGGGCATCTCATAGCTGCTGAATTTGCCCGTCATGAGTTTAAACTGGACCGGGTTATTTTTATGCCGGCAGCCCGCCCGCCTCACAAAGAAATAGAGGAGGTACTGGATAGTGAGTACCGCTATAATATGGTTAAGCTGGCTATTCAGGGTAATCCTGCCTTTGCAATATCTGATTTGGAAATGAAAAGAACAGGAAAGTCTTATACCATTGATACCGTACGGTATTTTTTAGAGCATTATCCCGGTAGTGACATCTATTTTATAATGGGTGCCGATTCTTTGCTGATGATGGACACCTGGAAAGATTATCAGGAATTATCCGGTTTATGCCGTTTTGTGGTGGTAACCCGACCTGGATATGTAATTGAACGTAGTGATCCGGTACTGAAAAATCTTCCCCCAATATTGTGGGAACGAATAGAGTTTCTACCTATACCGGGGCTCGATATTTCCTCCACTGATATTAGACAGAGAGTGGCTGAAAGCAGGCCAGTAAAGTATCTTTTACCCTTGGAAGTGGAACGATACATTCTGGACCAGGGATTATACCGGTAAAAAGGAGAAGAAAAACAATGTTAAGTGAACAGGAAGCCGTGGCTATTATTAAACCCCGCCTTTCCAGCAGGCGCTTGCAGCACTCCTTGCAGGTAGCCGTAGTAGCACGGGGTTTGGCCGAGAATTATGGTGTTGACCCGGAAAAAGCTTATCTAACCGGAATTTTGCACGACTATGCCAAGGGAATGGCTGCCTCTGAGTTGCTTAACATTGCTACCACTAATAATTTGTTCGAACACGAGGTGGATAGCCTGGTACCAGACCTGCTGCATGCTCCGGTGGGTGCTTTTCTTCTTAAAACAGAATTGGGGCTTGATGATGAAGAAATTTTGCGGGCGGTCAAAAATCATACCCTGGGTGCACTAAAGATGAGTGAACTGGATAAAATTATTTACCTTGCTGATATGATTGAGCCGGGACGTGATTTTCCGGGGCTAGAACGCCTAAAATGTATAACTTGGCGCGACCTTGACGAAGGAATGCTGTTTGGTCTAGAATCTACTATAAAATATTGCCTGGACCAGCAAAGGATAATACATCCTTTAACCATAGAGGTCAGGAACCACTTTTTAAGAGAAGTAAAGTTTATTGGATGCTAATTAGAAAATTAAGATATCTAGGAGGGCTATGTTTGGAAGACGAAAAATTAGCACAGCTTATTGCCGAGGCTTGCCTGGAGGAAAAGGCTTTTGATGTACTTATTCTTGATGTACGGGATTTAACCGTTATATCAGACTATTTCGTTCTGGCCAGTGGCAGGAATCCTATACAGGTTAAAAGCATAGTAGAAACGGTTGAAAAGAAACTGCTGGACCAGGATATCAAGCCATTACGACGGGAAGGGAACCAGCAGGGCTTATGGGCGGTATTGGACTATAATGCGGTCTTACTGCACGTTTTCCGCCAGCAGGAACGAGAATATTATAACCTGGAAAACCTCTGGGGTGATGCCCGGCAAGTAGCGGTTAATAATTCTTAGGGTTTTTCCTTTCCCACTGCAGCATCTCCAGTTTGGTGGCAATGCCGCCCGGTGAGGTAAAACCGCCTGGGCCATTACTGGCCACTACCCGGTGGCAAGGAATAATCAGGGGCAGGGGATTGCGTTTCAGAGCCTGACCTACCGCGCGGGCCGCTCCGGGTTTACCCAAAGACCGGGCTACTTCGGCATAGGTTAGGGTTTTACCATAAGGAATGGTATGGACGAATGCCAGAACTTTACGGCTGAATGGGGGGAGACCATCCATGCTTAGCTCTACATCCCAATCATTAATGACGGCACCCTCATAGTAGGCACAGAATTTATTTATTACTGGTAAAGAATAATCAGGTAATACAACAAACCGGGCATCTAACCCTGTTTGTTCTATATATTCGCGAAGATTCGGGAGATTGAGGATGGGCAGAACTGACCTTTTTACAGTTCTATTTTCACCTAAAACCGCTGCCCAGCCCCAGGAGGTGTAAAAAACATACCATGACATCACCAGTACCTCAACTTATTGACCATCATGGGAGTCAGGGATAGTGAAGTATCCTCACCCCTAACCCCTCACTCTCGGCAATTAATCAAGTTCTAAATTTGAAGCAATTTTACAAGACAACTTTGTTATCAAGACCGATTTCTGTATTAGCGGGCCACAATGTTTACCAGCTTCCCAGGAACAACGATAGTTTTTACTATAGTCTTATCTTTAATTAATTGCTGTACCTTATTGCTGGCCAGGGCAATTTCCCTTAATTCTTCTTCAGAAAGGCCAGTGGCTACAGTAATCCGATCCCTTACCTTGCCGGAAATTTGCACCACGATTTCTATTTCATCCTGAATCAAAGCAGCAGGGTCATAAGTTGGCCATTTTTGCAAACAGATAGCTTCCTCATTACCACATAACTGCCAGAGTTCTTCGCAGATGTGCGGTGAAAACGGACTTAACAGCAGCAAGAGAGCATTGATAGCCTCTTTTACTACCGGGAGGTCTTGCTCTTCATTATCGCTGTAGCTGCTCAAGGTATTGGATAGTTCCATTATGGCACTTATGGCCGTATTAAAATTAAAACGTTCCCCAATATCTTCGCTTACCTTTTTGATGCTGGCATGAGTTTTATAGCGCAATTTACGGGCATCGGCATCCAGCTGGGCGAAGTTATCGGGAATATTTACTTCTTTAATGGTATCGGCGTATTCATTTACCATCCGCCATACCCGGTTTAAAAAGCGATAGCTTCCCTCAACTCCCTGATCGCTCCACTCCAGGTCTCTTTCCGGCGGAGAGGCAAAAAGGATGAAGAGACGGGCAGTGTCAGCGCCATAAGTACCTATTATGTCCTCTGGACTGACTACATTACCTTTGGATTTGGACATTTTTGCCCCTTCTTTTAAAACCATGCCCTGGGTTAGCAGGTTGGTAAAAGGCTCTTCACAGGAGAGCATATTTATATCATACAGAAACTTGGTAAAGAAGCGGGCATACATCAGGTGCAGAATAGCATGTTCCACACCCCCAATGTATTGATCCACCGGCATCCAGTAATCTGCGGCCTCCCGGCTGAAAGGTATATCAATTTCATGCGGGCTGCAGAAGCGGTCAAAATACCAGGAAGAACAAACAAAGGTATCCATGGTATCAGTTTCCCGCCGGGCCTCTTTACCACAGTTAGGACAATTGGTCTTATAAAAACTCTCCAATTGATTTAAAGGAGATTCACCGTAGGGCTTAAACTCAATATCTTCCGGCAGCAGTACCGGTAAGTCTTTTTCCGGTATCGGGACTACACCACAGTCCGGGCAATAGACAATTGGAATGGGTGCTCCCCAGTAACGCTGCCTGGATATGAGCCAATCGCGCAAACGGTAATTGATAGTTCCCTGGCCAATCCTATGCTCCTCCATATAGGCAATAATGCGTTCTTGGCCTTCTTCCACGGTGAGGCCATCAAATTCACCCGAGTTTACCATAACCCCATCATCGGTATAGGCCTCCACCATCTCTTTTCCCAGAGCCGGTGATTCTGGGCTCTTTATTACCACTCGAATGGGAATATCATATTTACGGGCAAATTCGAAGTCCCTCTCATCATGGGCAGGAACGGCCATAATAGCTCCAGTGCCATAGTCCATTAAAACGTAATTGGCAATCCAAATCGGAACTTTTTCTCCGTTCATGGGATTTATGGCATAGGCTCCGGTAAATACCCCTTCCTTTTCCGTATCAGTTGCGGTACGGGCTATATCACTGGTAGACTGCATTTTTTTAATAAAGGCTTTAACTTCTGCTTCCTGGTCTTTCCCGGCCGCAAGCACTTCCACCAGAGGGTGTTCCGGTGCCAGTACCATATAAGTAACCCCGAAAACCGTGTCTGGACGGGTGGTATATACACTCAAAGTTTCTTTACCGCCGTCTATGGCCAGCGAAAACTGACATCCCTCACTGCGGCCAATCCAGTTACGCTGCATAGTTTTAACCTTTTCAGGCCATCCTGGCAATTTTTCCAGGTCATCCAGTAAACGCTGGGCATAGGCGGTGGTTTTGAAAAACCATTGCTCCAACTGTTTTTTATCCACTTCGCTTTCGCAGCGCTCACAGCAGCCTTCTACTACCTGCTCATTGGCCAGTACGGTCTGACAGGAGGGACACCAGTTAACTGCTGATTTTTTCTTGTAGGCCAGGTTATGTTCAAACAGCTTTAAAAACATCCACTGGGTAAACTTATAGTAATCCGGTTTACAAGTAGTCAGTTCCCGATCCCAATCGTAGCTGATCCCCATGCCTTTAAGCTGTCGTTTCATTTTTTCAATATTGCCATAGGTCCAGCGAGCAGGATGGACTTCATTTTGAATGGCGGCATTTTCTGCAGGCAAGCCGAAAGCATCCCATCCCATCGGATGAAGTACATTATATCCATTCATATTTTTGAAACGGGCCACTACATCCCCAATGGCATAATTACGTACATGTCCCATATGCAGATGTCCGGAAGGATAGGGAAACATCTCCAGGTTATAATACTTGGGTTTGTTGTTATCCTCGTAAACCTTGAAAAAACTATTCTCTTCCCAAATGTTTTGCCATTTGGCTTCAATGGCTTTAAAATCGTAACGTTTGTACACACCAATGTCCTCCTTAAACAGAAATCAAAAAAACTCTCTTCCCCGCAGGGACGAGAGTTTGATATTCCCGTGGTACCACCCTTATTGACAGATATAATAATGGTGGAGCTAGTGGGATTCGAACCCACGACCTCTTGAATGCCATTCAAGCGCGCTCCCAACTGCGCCATAGCCCCACATATACTGCCCACTTTAAAAACGATAACGGATTTTTACCGTTACAGGCTAAATATCACCTGCAATGCTCCCCGGCGAGTTCAACTGGCTTTATACCACCTTCCACCACCCGGTGGCTCTCTGTTAGCGCCCGTCTAATACTCCGGTTCTCAGCCGGCTATTCGATTAACACATTAGCAATTATAAGGGAATAAACATTCAAAGTCAACAATTACTAAGTGTTTTCTTCGCTTAGAGCTGTACGCAAGGGGTAAAAGGGTAAAGGGTAAAGGATAAGGTATGAGGAGTGAGGAGAAGGGTGTGAGGGTGTCCTTAGCTCAGGAGGACTATAGGAACATCCGAATACCCTATGGGCCTGTTAATCATTAAGCAATTTGGATGCCCTGTGGGTACGTCATTCCTAGCGTTTATTTTATTATTTACAATCTGTGCTAATCCTTAGGGAATCTGTGTCCATTCCCGGATATTCACATGTAGTCATTGCCATAATGGAGGATATTGGTAATATATGTAGAATTAAGCTGCTGGAGGGGAAATTATGGAATTGGACAAACGCTGGATAGCTCTGGCCGTTTTCATTCTTCTTGTGGCCTTTACTGCGGGAATAATATATTCTGACTTTAAAAACGATAGACAGGCAGAAGAGGAAACCTTACTGCAATCCTCTGATCAAATTGGTGAGACCAGGTCGGACGAATTGGAGAGCAAGATTATCCAAGTATATATTACTGGTGCCGTAAAAAACCCCGGAGTTTATCGACTGCAGGAAGGTGACCGCTTATACCAGGCAGTGGAGATGGCTGAAGCTCTGCCGGAAGCTGAACTTAAATACCTGGAAATGGCTCGTCCATTGATCGATGGTGAAACAATACCGGTTCCCGCGAAGGGGGAGATTCCCGAGCTACCAGTAGCCATAAATGCTGGTGGCTCTTACACCAATGCTATATCCCATCAGAGTTCAGATATGGTTAATATTAATACTGCCTCTGCTCAGGAAATGGCAGATAAGTTAGACGGTATAGGCCCGGCTCTGGGGCAGCGGATAGTAGATTATCGTACCAGTAACGGCCCATTTAAAGATATAGAGGAAATCAAAAATGTCAGCGGTATCGGGGATAAAAGGTTTGAAGCTATCAAAAACAAAATAAGCGTACGCCAATAATGTTTTAATTGTAAGGGGTTAGAGGTGAGGGGTAAGGAAAAATATGTTTCCTTTCTGGTTTTTAGTCTGTATATTCTTTTCTATAGCTATAGTATTGGCCAATTATCATTTATGGATAGTGGTCTTTCTTCTTATTACCGGCTTATTCTTAGTTGCGGTTTACAGCCGCAGTTATTCCCGGGAAGCTTTTACCGGAGTGCTGGTAATTATGGCTGGCGTCCTCTATTTTTCCTTGCTTACCGCACCCGCACAGGAACACCTGCCGGAAATAAAGCCAGCTCAGGTGGAGGGCGTAGTAAAAGATTATCCCCGTTATGATGGAAAAAAGACTACTTTTGCAATCCGCACGGACAGCAAAAATCGTTATTCCCGAAATATTCAGGTCTACTGTAATTTTGCCGCCCATTTGCAAAAGGGCGATAAGGTAGAAATCAAGGGTTCATTAAAACAGCCGGCCCGGGCTGGTAACCCGGGAGAATTTGACTACTGTAAATACCTGGAGAAGAATGGCATATATTACATTTTTTCAGTTAAAGAAGAAAAAGATCTCTCTATCAGCAGGCAAGCCAGCGGCTTTCAGGGATGGATAAACTCTTACCGTCAAAACAGCCAAGAGCTGATTAAAGAAGTTCTACCCCTGGATGAAGCGGCCATATTGCTGGGTATGCTCTTGGGAATTATAGAAGGTATTGATAGCAGTGAGTATAGCGATTACCAAAAAACCGGCGTAGTGCATATTTTTTCGGTATCCGGGCTACATGTAGGTTTTCTCTTACTGCTCTGCGCCTGGGTTTGTTCTTTACTAGGGCTCTCCCGAAAAACGCGGGTGATATCTGGAATAATACTACTATTAATATATGCTACCCTGGTAGGCTGGCCGGTGCCAGTAATGCGTGCGGTAATAATGGGGTCAATAGGTCTAATTGCTTTCTATAGCGGGCGGGACAACCGGATGCTCAATAGCCTAGGTCTGGCGGGAATAGTTATTCTATTGATAAACCCGAATTCATTGCTGCAGATTTCCTTTCAACTTTCTTTTGCTGCTGCCTGGGGCTTAGTTTATCTCTTCCCCTTGCTAAGAAGAAGACTAAACTACAGCAGCAGGTGGGGTGATCTTCTGCTGGTACCTATTTGTGCTCAATTGGCAGTTATACCTCTTACTGCTTACCATTTCCACCTTTTTAGCCCCCTGGCCTTACTGGCTAATATTCCAATAACTTATCTTTCCGGAGGAGCAGTTATCCTGGGGTTTTTATCCTTAATAACCGGTGGACTGCTACCAGGATTAAGCGTTATATTCCTTTATCCGGCAGGTTTGTGTATAGACCTTATTCGGGTAGTAAATGAACTGGTGGTAAATATTCCCGGTTCCTATTTACGGGTAATAACGCCAGGACCAGTATTGATAGTGCTCTATTATGCTGGTTTACTTCTTTCTATATACGTATTTACAGCTACCGGTGATAAAAAACGCTCCTCAATATTGGTAGCCGGGTTGGTAATGATTGCATTTTTTGTTACAGTGATCTGTCTACCGGGAAGTATATATAATCGCGGGAGATTAGAGGTGACATTTATCGATGTAGGTCAGGGGGATAGTATTCTAATTAAAACCCCCCAGGGAAAATTTATACTGATTGATGGTGGAGGCAGTGATTTCTCTGATCCTGGTACCCGCAAGGTGCTCCCTTATCTATATTACCGGGGAGTACGAGAGCTTTACCTGGCGATAAATACCCACCCGGACACCGACCACCTGCAGGGAATGGAAACAGTTTTAAAGGAGATACCGGCACGCTACATTGCTGTACCGGCAACAATGGTTGATGCAGAGGAATACCAGAACCTGAGAAAAATTGCGGAGGTTAGGAAGATTCCCATTATACCCCTGGCTAGTGGGGAACAGGTAAACACTGGAGAAAAGATGAAAATTCGGGTTTTACACCCCACGGCAGGGGCTAAAACCCGGGATAATGCTAATGAAGAGTCCTTGGTGCTGGATATTCGTTATGATAGGTTTTCCACCCTGCTAACTGGTGATATAGGTATTGAACCTATGCAGGAATTAGTAGAGAAAGAAAAATTAGTACCGGTGACTGTCTTAAAGATTCCCCATCATGGTAGTAAGTACTCAGTGTTGCCGTCTTTTTACGAAGAAAGTAAGCCACAATGGGCAGTAATTAGTGTAGGTGCAAATAATATATTCGGGCATCCTCATCCCTTGGTTTTGGAAGCATTGGAGGAAAAGAACATTAAAATCCTGAGAACCGATCGTGATGGCGCTATTACGTTCTGTAGTGATGGCAGGAGGGTTAGGCAGAAAACGGGTCCGGGTAGTGTTAGCCTGCTCTTTCCAGTATATTAATTTGCGGCTTATTTGTTAGAGGCCATCGCAGGGACCTGCAAAGGCAAGGCAAGAAACGTCCCCACTTGCGGATGTCTGTGTTGAAAACGTATTTGTTAAAGCTTTTGGCCCCCGGCAAATATTTAAAAATGTCACTCTCTTTCTTCGTGCCAAACCGGCTCTAGCACCGGTATGCTAGATTGTCCAACAATTGAGCCAGGTTAATAAAAGAGCAGGTAAAAAAAGGGGTGCTTTGCACCCCTTAACATTATCCTTAACTCAGCACATCAAAGGTGTCAAGACGGTCCTCCTGACACCTTATTTGTTTGTTACTGCTTGAAATCTATGGTAGTGCCATTGATATCAACTGCTCCAACATTCTTGACATCCAGTGGAGACCCGGGCATGTATTTTATAGTAATCTTCCCGTTTTCATTTAAAGTGTTGGTGGTATTGAAATCATCAACCCTGCTGCCGTCGGTCATGATAGCGGCAATAGCGAGGTTATCCGAGGTATCTGCGCCATGGGGCTTTCCACTTCCCATTACGGTAATTCCCAGCGGAGATATGGCGACACGGGTGATTTTCATGCTGCCCGCCTCTATATTACAGGCGGCCTCTTGCGCTTTGGTGACCGCCTCAATCTTGAATGTGGTTTGCCAGTTTCCTTCGATTTGCCGGTCATAGGCAACAAAAAATCCCTTTAGCTTGAACCTGGCCAAATCCATTTTATCCAGTTCAAATATGTTTTCTTCATATTTGGAGGTACCTTCCACCTTGTGGTTCAGGGAAACATTGCTGGGGTAAATGATATTTCCGGTAGCGTCGGTCAGATAAAGATATCCGTGGTTTTCAACACCGTCGCGGCTCCACCTGACCTGCACATGCAGCCGGCCATCCACTCTGCCGATATTGGATATCTCGGCAAAGTTGATTCCAGGTAAGGGGATGCGAAGTGCATCCTTTTTTAAAACTTCTATTGTGCCTTGTTCCCTAAGGATTGGATACAACTCACCGCCCCCGCCGGGAGAGTTATTCATATCAAATACGGTTGTTTCAGGAGCCTGGGGAAGAGAAACCGTCCATCGGGCACCGTCTCCGCTTGGATACAGCTCACCGCCCCCGCCGGGGGAGTTGTTCATAGCCAATGCAGTTGTTTCAGGATCTTGAAGCAGAGCAGTTAAGTCTACGCCCGGGTCAACTTCCCGGTATACATGTTTGCCGCTCATAAAGGAGTTGACGCGAACAGTTACTTTTTGGCCCTCCAACTTGTCGCCGCCACTGCCCATCAGGCGCAAGGTAGCCGTTTTGGTCTTTGCATCAAAGTCTACAATTTCACTTGTCAACATATTGGCGCCGGAAATGCTGAAACCACCCAAGAGATTCATGGATTCATCAATGCGATTACCGGTTAAATCCTGCATGGTCAGGTATACAACCGCCGTATCATCATCATTCATGGCGGCTACAACTTCCATTTTGATGCCATTGCTTACCGAGACCAGTTCTATCGGCTGCAACTTCTGGGCTATTTGCGGACTGACCAAGGAAACCAGCCGGTTGAAACTGGGGATGGTAGCTGCCATTACCGGAAGCGCCAGTGCTATGCACAGACAAACCGCTGCTGCTATCCCTAAAGGTCTTCTCATTAATCCCGGCTTAACCGCGGTATTAATGGTTGGGCGGGAAAATTCATCGTCGAGGGTTAAGCTTGCCAGCCGGGAATCGATCACCTCGCGAATGGTTTTCTGGTTATTCATCGTAATACCATCCTTCCAATTTGGATTTCAACTGTTCTCGGGCCCGCTTCAGTCTAACCGCTACTGTGGATGCCGGAATATTCAGGGCCCTGGCAATTTCGCGGATCGGCATGTCATGATAATAAAACAGGAGAATGACTTCTTTGTATTTGGGAGACAGCTTCATAATTTCCAAAACCAGAGTATCATCTTGCAGTGATTCCGGATCGGCACTAAACGCAATCTCCTGCAACGATTTGGCTGCATCAACATGCTTCCACCAGAAGCTTCGCCGGTAGTTTTTGCAGACATTTATCGCAATTCTCATAATCCAAGTCTTAATATCGGAATCGCCTTTGAATTGCGGGTAGTTTTTATAGACTTTCAGAAATGTTTCCTGCACAGCGTCCTCGGCTAAATGAACATCTTTCAAATATAGAAAGCACATTCTAAACAGTGAGTCGCCATATTCGTATACCAGCTCGTCTATATCTGTAGCGCTGTTTCTATTCGGTACCGGAATAGAATTCAAATCCTAACCTCCTTTCACTAATTAGACACCGCCAGGGCTGAAAAGATTTCATAAAAGTGACTACTGCCCAACCAGGACATTATAACTGTCTGCATTGGAATGGGCGCGAAAAAAACGCCGACGCCATTTATTTCAGCATGTGAAAAATTCAAATATCTAGAAGTGCTTGCAGAAGTATCATTAAGTTCAATCGAAAGTAATGAAAAGCAAGAAGTAAAAAAAGCCATGACAAGTAAAAAGGAATTAATAAAATCTATTAAGCGATTATAAATGACAGTTCGGGCGAAGATGGTTGGTTGTCTTTAAGTGAAGTTGGGAAGAAACTAAATAAACGTTACCCGGATTTTGATACAAGAAACTATGGGTTTTCAAAGCTTGCACAATTGATATCCTCGTTAAATCAATTTAAAATCGAGTCTAGGAAAAATAACAATTCTAATAGCTAGGCAAGTTACATTAGGTATAAAGAAAATAAATAACTGTCTGGTACAGGGTGACACGGCGTCAAGGGACGGTTTTCATCAGGGTATCAGTTTATTCTTCCGGTGGCTCAGCACAGTCCGGTGCGCTGGCAAACTCTTTGCAATGAGGCCTCGGCTGCGGTTTTTACTTTTTCCTCATCAATACTTAAGAGGTGGCCATCTTTCATAAGCAAGTGACCATCTACTATAGTAGCGGAGACGTCACTGGTCTGAGCCTGGTAAACCAGCTGGGAGTAGACACCGGCAGCATTTTGGGGCCGGGTATGCCATCCATCCAGGCTAACAAGTACCATATCCGCCTTTTTACCTTCTTCCAGGCTGCCGATTTCATTTTCCAATCCCATAGCCCTAGCCCCACCTCGGGTAGCCATTTCCACTACGGCTTGAGCGGGCATGGAGCGGGGACCGTGGAAAGGTTTTTGGATAAGAGCAGCCAGGCGCATCTCCATAAACATACTGAGATTATTATTACAGGGTGCACCATCAGCTCCTAATGAAACCCTTGCTCCCAGATTAAGCAGGGGAGGGATGGGGGCAATACCGGAACCCAGTTTTAGATTAGAACCTGGACAATGGACAATATTGCTTTTGCTATCTACTAAAATTTGCATTTCATCTTGGCTAAGGTGAATGCAATGAGCCAATATCAGCCTGTCATGGCATAGACCCAGGCTATCCAGGTAAATAATATTACGTATGCCCCTTTCTTTTTCCACCAGTTCAATTTCCCCCCGGTTTTCCGAGGCATGGGTATGTACCGGTATTTGATATTGCCGGGATAATGAAGCTACTTCCCGTAGCAGGGTGTCGCTGCAAGATACCGCAAAGCGTGGGCATAAAGCGTACCGAATACGACCATTATCATAATTATTCCAGCGCTGATAAAGTTCCAGGCTTTCCTGCAAAGCCTTGTCAGTGGTATCTAGCATGTTGTGAGGTACATCTTCACCATGGTCCATCAGGCATTTACCGCCCAGGTAACGAATGCCTGCTTGTTTAACCGCAGTAAAAACCGATTCCGTGTGGTTTACGGTGGCCATATCAATTATGGAGGTAGTACCTCCACGCAGCAACTCAGCACAACCAAGGACTGATGAGTAGTAGAGGGATTCCTCATCATGGCTGGATTCGAGGGGCCAGATGCGTTGCTGCAACCAGTCTAGCAATTCCAAATCATCAGCCATACCACGGAAAAGCACCTGACAGAGGTGAACGTGGCTTTGTATAAAACCCGGTAGTAACAATTGATTACCGGCATCTATTACCATATCAGCAGTATACCTATCCAGTTTACCTATACGATTGATACGATCATTTTCTATTAGCAAATCCCCGCCAAAAACATCTCGGTTCTCATTCATAGTAACTATGGTGGCATTTTTAATAAGTATAGACATATTAATTATTTCCTTTCTGGAACACTATTTTGATATTTTACTAAGCTTGTATGGAGCTTATTTGTTATCTGCGTTCCTAATGGCAACTGTCTCCTTACTTCTCATTCTAAACAATTGATGAGGTTCTAAATTCAAAAATGACAACTTTGTTATGTCTATGTCCTCATTAATATATATCGGAATAAGAAAAAATATCAAAGCATAATATCAAAAAGGGGATGCATTGCCAGATTATAGTCGAATTCCTTGTTATTATGCCATATAATTAATGCAATTGCACATTCCCGCATATTTAAGGAGGTGATTACTTGGCAGAATGGTTAAAAAAGGCTAGTAGTTTTGATACCATGATAACTCCAGTCATTATAAAAATTGTTTTTTGGATTGGGGTAATTGGTTGTGTTATTGGTGGCATCGGGATGTTCTTCAACGACGACGGAGTAGTTGGTGGCTTGCTCTGTATTTTTCTGGGACCTTTGGTGGTAAGGGTTTACTGCGAACTTATTATAGTTATATTTAAAATATTCCGGGCGTTAAAACAAATAGAAAACAACTTATCCGGCAATGTGCCTAGTTATAGTAGTAGTAATCCCGGCTTGCAATCTACTCCTGCGGACATTACCAACTCGGTGGGCGATGCTGAATAAATATTTGGTTAATCCCGGGCCTGGCTCCCGGGATTTTGCTGGATACCGTTATCCCCAAATTGCAGGTGGGGAGGCGATAATATAAAAAATGATTATATGCTAAACAAGAGTGTAGGCCGCTTACTAATAAAACTATCCTTACCGGCTATGGTTGGAATGTTTGCCTATTCTGCTTTCAGCCTGGTTGATACCTTTTTTATAGCTCGTCTGGGGGCCAAAGCCCTGGCCGCTATTACTCTAACCATTCCTATACAAGTCTTAATAACCTCTTTGGCCTCAGCCACCGGTGTGGGCCTTACCTCTCTTATATCCCGAACATTGGGCCAGGGTAATATTAAATTTGCAGATAATGTTGCCTGGCATGGATTATTAATTGGAATTACCTATGGATTACTGTTTCTTTTTGTTGGCGGGCAGTATTTGGATCAACTGCTGTTAGTTTTCGGTTCTAATCAGGAGACTTTTTTACTCTGCAAACAATACCTTAACATTATCTTAAAAGGATGCGTCTTTACCTTTATCCCCATCGTGTTAAGTAGTATCATCCAGGGGGAAGGAAATACTTTTCTACCTATGATGGTGGCTTTATCAGGTGCAGCTCTAAATGTTGCCTTTGATCCGCTGTTTATTTTTGGTTTCGGACCGGTACCAGGAATGGGGCTACAGGGAGCAGCAATTGCAACCGTCCTGGCCCAGTTTTTGACCTCTATTATAATCTTGTTAGTCATTATAAAAAAACGCTTTTACCTGAGCTGGGCTATAAGCCATTTTCGACCTAGTATGAAGGTAGTGCTGGGTGTTTACCAGGTAGCCCTTCCTACCATGGTTATGGAAATATGTAGTGTTTTTATCATGGCTTTTTTAAATCGGGTCTTGGCTGTCTATGGCTGTACGGCACTGGCAGTCCTGGGAATATTTATGCATGTTCGCTCCATCATATATATGCCTGTTTATGGCCTATCCCAGGGAGCTACACCTGTGGCTGGATTTGCCTACGGTGCGGGAAAAAATGATCGGGTAAAAGAAACCCTAGTTAAAGCAACAGTTCTATCTTTATTATTAATTGGTTGGGGTTGGTTTATTGTTCAATATTACCCCCTGTGGGTGATGCAGTTTTTTTCCTCTGACCCCATATTGTTGATAATGGGTGTAAGTTGCCTGCGATTGGCAACCCTGGTCTTACCTTTGATGGGACCGATAATTATCCTATATTCTGTTTTGCAGGCACTGGGTAAAGGTGCTACTGCCATGCATTTATCACTATTGCGCCAGGTGGGGTTCTTCCTTCCCCTTATAATCATCTTGCCCCGTTATTATAATATCCAGGGTGTATGGTTGGCCTTTTCTGTTTCCGAGTTATTATCGGCACTATTGGCTCTGCTGTTTTTTATCAGGTTATGGCGTGAGTTGCAGATCAGAAAAAGGCCACTGGTGCTAATGCTTTTTAATGGCGGATACAGCTTTCGAAGGCTATTAGCATGGCTCAGGTGGTAAAGTGTTTGCAAAGGGTATTTTCTCCTGCCTACTGTAAATATGTTATTATTACCATAAATGTAGTAAGGCTTAAGAGGTTAGGATAAGGAGTAAGTATATGGCTGGCAGTAACAACTACTTTATCTGGGGAGAGGAATCTTTCCTTATAGACCAAAAAATAAAGGAAATACACTCTAAAATGCAGGAAGAAAGCGGGGAAGAAGTAGAACTACTTTACCTGGATGGAGATGAACTAAGCCCTCCCCGGTTATTGGAAGAACTCGAGTTCAGTCCCCTTTTTTCACTACAAAGAATGGTAGTTATAAAACGGCCTTTCTGGCTGGGCAAATCGGGGCGCAAATTGAGTCGTAACGAAGAAATCCTCAAGGTTATACAGGGCTATTTCCAGCGAGAAACCCCGGGGCAAACCTTGGTAATAACTGCTGCAGAACATAATAGTAGTAATGCATTGGTAAAACTGTTAGATAAAAAAGCTAAAGTTATTGAATGCAAGCCTGCCAACCCAAAACACTTGGCTGACTGGATTAAGGCTGAGTTTACTGCTCGGGGGCGTAAGATTAATACCATGGGACTCAGTTTGATGGTAAAAAGCGGACAGGATATGTATTATTTGTATAACCTGATAGAAAAGCTTTCCCTGGTATCAGAGGATAAAACAATTAGCGAAAAGGATATTGAAAACCAAATCAGCAGTAAAGATGAAATTAAGGTTTTCAAACTTACTAATGCTTTATTAGACAGAAATCTAAAAGCATCATTTCAAGCTTTTTATCAACTACTGGAACAAGGGGAACACCCGGTATTTATATTATTCATGATAGTGCGCCAGTTTAATTCCCTGGGTAAAGTCAAGTATTACCAGGAAAACCGGACTGATATAATAGAAATATCCCGGCTAACCGGGATGAGAGATTTTGCGGTCAAGAAGCTGATGAGCCAGACTCGTAATTTTAGCTGGGATGAAATACAATACTTATTTAAACAATTCCTGGATGCTGATATCAGGTTTAAAAGTACCAGTCAAAACGACAAAACTATTATGGAAGGTCTTCTAATTGAAATATGCAGTAAAAAATAAACCTGCCTAAAGACAGGTTTTTTTTTACTGACCTACACTGTTAAATTTCTTTACCAGGCTGGATTTACGCCTGGCTGCCGTATTCTTATGCAAAACTCCCTTATTTACACTTCTATCGATGAGGGAGGTTACTTCTAAGAGATTCTCCTTGGCAGTTTCCTGATTTTCTTCTTGTAGAGCCGACTCATACTTTTTAATAGCTGTTTTCAGTCTACTCTTATAAGCTTTATTTCTAAGCCGATTTTCTTCAGCCTTTCTGGCTCTCTTTGCCGGAGTTTTACTTTTTGCCACACTTTCACCTCCTCGAATTCAAAGCTAACAGAAATACTATAGCATTACCAGATTTAAAATGCAATAAAAGGGTGAGGGAATATTCATCTTGCCACTACCATAAGCTTAATTAGAAAATAGACACTGAATACACTGCTACCTAAATTGTACCGATAGGTACATCCGTGTCTCCGAAGGGGGATAAATATGAATTACATACCCATAGGGCACACAGATGCTCCCTATGGTCGCTATTAAGGTAGCTGAATTTATTAAAAATATAATTAAACAAGATACCGCTCTCGTTTATTTTCATAAGTGGTTGCGAGTCCCGCACTCATGGCTGGTTAATAAGAAAATGGGCGCCAATAAAAAAGTTGTCTTGTATATAACTTAGAATTTAGAACCTGATTAATTGTTTAGAGTAAGGGGTGAGGGGGGGTGAGGATACATCCCTTACTTTGCTGTACTCGCTTCTCACTTTTAGCGTTTTATCCCTGGGATATATGTAGGTTAGGCGAGGAGGTGGACCGGATGCAGGGGCATAATTTTATAAATTTTTTAAAAAATATTGTTTTTCTACAGCTATTTTTAATTGTTATAATAGCCGGGGTAGGGATCGATTTTGCTAGTATAAATAGAACCGGATTGGAAGGGATAGATAAATATAGTTTTAGTCTGTTCCCGTTAGATATAGGGATTACATCGGAAATGGCCATTAATCTTTTTGCCTTAAACAGTATAGCTTTGGCTGGATATGATGCTAAAGCTGACAGCTGGTTGGTTGAACTTCGGCGAGAAATTCCAGAAAACCTTATAGCAGCTAATTTACAGCTTTCTTCATCCCGGGGTCAACATATAAATACAAATAAAAGCCTGGCTGATATCCCTTTTTATAAGGAAGAAGATAGGCCGAAAATAAAATACTATCAATCTTTAGAAGACTTCCGGGTAGTATTATACTGTACCCATAGTACTGAAACTTATATTCCAGACAGCGGTAAGGCACGCTCTGATGGAGAAAAAGGCCTGGTAAACGATGTTGCTACTGTGATTAGTGCACAATTACAGTCGGCAGGAATGCAGGCGGATTTTATTGATACTATTCACGATTATCCTGATTATGATAAGAGCTATACTAATTCTCGGGAAACAGTTAAAAAAGTTCTTGATTCGAAAAAAAACTTGGTGGCACTTTTTGATGTTCATCGGGACAGCATACCGGGGAAAGAAAGTGCGGACACTATTAATGTAAGAGGTAAAAAGGCCGCTCGTATACTTATTATAGTAGGGACCGATGAACGTAAAGAACATCCTCGTTGGGAGAGTAACCTGGCATTTGCCGAAAGTTTGTACCGGAAGGGTGAAGAGATATATCCCGGATTAATAAAAGAGTTTAGAACCAAGTCTGGTACGTACAATCAGGAATTCTTTGACCATGCTCTATTACTGGAGGTTGGCAGTGATTATAATTCGTTTAATGAAGCCAAATATGCCGGACAACTTTTCACCGAGATATTACTAGAAGTTCTAGAGGAGGAAACGCTTAGATGAAACTGCGCCAACTACTTATAATCACCGGACTTATCTGTTTGGTAATAATGGGACTAAACATTAGCAATCAAGGTATAAATAGCCTAACCCGGGAAGAGCGCCAAGCTGTGTTGAATCTGAACTACCAGCAGGGAAACATAAGGATAGATGCGCTTGGTAGTAGTTATAAGTATTCGTTGGACAGGCTTGGCACTGATATTTATCGAATCGGGAAAAAGGCCAGGGAACTTTCTAATGATATAACGGATTACCTAAAAAGAATTTGGATAATCTTTGATGCTGTTTTTCTTTACGAATGAGGGGAAATGAGTTGAGAATTTGAGTAATACAGGAAAGCATATTGCCCGAGCCGCAATACTCTTAATGGTTACCGTTATTATTGCCAGGATTCTGGGATATGGCCGGGAAGTGGCCATGTACACCATATTTGGCCCAAACTACATAACTGATGCTTACCGGGCGGCATTCTCTATTCCTGACTTTCTATATATATTATTAGTCGGGGGAGCCCTGAGTTCAGCTTTTATCCCGGTTTTCTCAGCTTGTGTGGCTACCAACCGCGAGGATGAAGGTTGGAAATCAGCCAGTATAGTTTTTAACTATACTATGATTTTCTTGGTGATACTTATCGTATTTGCCTATGTTTATACCCGTCCCCTGGTGCTCTTACTGGTTCCGGGTTTGCCTGCCCAGTATATTGACCTGGCTGTAACTCTTACCCATATAATGTTTATTCAAACTTTTTTTATGGCTTTGAATGGTTTTGCCATGGGTATTTTGAATTCCTATAACCACTTTGCTTCCCCGGCTATAGGCAGCCTGGTATATAACCTCTTTATTATTCTTATTGGTGTGGCTTTGGTAAAACAATTGGGGATAGCCGCTTTTTCATATGGTGTAGTCATTGGGGCGATTTTAAATTTTGCGGTTCAGATACCAGCTTTGCGCAAAGTAGGGGTGAAATACACCTTTTCCTTTGACTATCGGGACAAAGGCTTTCGCCAGATTATGATTCTGATGATTCCGGTACTGGCAGGTCTGGGAGTAGTTCAGTTTAACCTCTTTGTTACCCAGCATCTTTCCTCTGGCCTGGGGGCTGGAACCATAAGTGCTCTTAATCTGGCTCAGAAGATTATGAACCTGCCTGTTGGTATTTTTGCTGTTTCCATCGCAACCGCCATATTTCCTACCATGACTGCCCTTACCGCCCGGGGAGAACTGGAGATGTTCAAACGCAGTAGTTCATTGGGCTTAAGAGCCATTTTTCTGGTAACTATTCCGGCTTCCCTAGGGCTTATGGCTATTGGAGAACCCCTTATTAAACTACTCTTTCAGCAGGGTGAGTTTACATCAGCTATGGCAACTGTAACTAATGAAGCTTTGTTTTTTTATTGTTTCGGGCTGTTTGCCTATTCCTCTATTCAACTATTAAATCGTAGTTTCTATGCTTTGAAAGACACCTTGACCCCGGTGATTGTTGCCGCTATTACTATTGGTTGCAATATTTTTCTTTCTATTAATCTATCTGCCGGGCCTATGGGGTATAAGGGCCTGGCTCTGGCCTATTCGCTGGCCGGTATATTAAATCTGGTACTACTTTTGAGCATACTAAGACTTAAAGTAGGAAAACTGGGCGGAAACAAAATAGTGCTTAGTTTTATTATTTCCACAGGAGCTTCCCTCTTAATGTATGGGGTAGTCCGGGAAACTATGAATTATCTTATGGGCACTCTGGGACTGGCCTTCAAGCTTAACCTGCTTATAAGCGTTAGCACCGGTATTATAATAGGAGCATTGTTCTACGCAGTTCTTATCTACTTGTTTAAACTGGAAGAAAGTGAACTGGTTTTAAATATGATAAGGAAACGTTTTTCCGGTCAGGCTTAAATCCAGTGCCCCGCCTATCTCTTCTGTTGACCCGGCTAACATTTTTTCACAAATCCTGCCCGGACCTTCAATTGAAGTGAAAAAAATAATCAGGTATAATTGAATCCGTGACAAAAACCACTATAATACATTGAAATCTCATTTATAAGATATATCATGGGGATACCCTGAAGGGCACACGCGGTCCTTTTGATATATATTGAAATCTCATTAGAATGAGTTTGTAATTTTAAGGCGTAAGGGAAGTATCCTACTCCTAACTCATTACTCCTCACTCTAGACAATTAATGAAGTTCTCAATTAGAACAAAATTAGGTGACAGAGGAGAACCGTCCCCTGTACCCGTAAATTTCTCGGAGGTTATACATTGCAAGACAAAATTAGAAACTTTAGTATAATAGCCCATATCGACCATGGTAAATCTACCCTGGCTGACCGCTTGCTGCAATTTACCGGTGCTTTAAGTGATCGGGAGATGCGCGAGCAGTTCCTGGACAAGATGGATTTGGAAAGGGAGAAGGGCATAACTATAAAACTACAGCCGGTTCGGTTGAAATACCAGGCTCGCAACGGAGAAGAGTATATCCTGAATTTGATAGACACTCCGGGACATGTAGACTTTACCTATGAGGTATCCCGAAGCCTGGCCTCCTGTGAAGGTGCTTTGCTGGTGGTTGATGCTTCTCAGGGAATAGAGGCTCAAACTCTGGCCAACGTATATCTAGCCATGGATTTGAATCTGGAGATTATAGGAGCAGTTAATAAGATTGACCTTCCCGGTGCCCAGCCCGACCTGGTTAAACAGGAAATGGAAAATGTACTAGGTCTGGATAATGAAGAGATATTGCCTATATCGGCTAAATTGGGTACGGGAATAGAAGAGGTTCTGGAAACGATAGTGGAGCAGATACCACCTCCAAAGGGTGATGAAGACGCCCCCTTGCAGGCTATGATATTCGATTCCTATTTTGATTCCTATAAGGGAGCCATATCCTATATCCGGGTGTTTTCTGGCAGTTTACGCAAGGGAGACATTATCCGGATGATGTCCAGCGGCAAGGAATTTGAAGTGGCTGAAATCGGAGTACTGTCCCCTTATATGACTGAAGTTGAATCATTGAGCGCCGGCGAAGTTGGTTACCTGGCGGCGGGTATAAAAAATGTTAAAGATACCCGAGTAGGTGATACCATAACCCAGTCTGTTCGGTCTGCGGATACGGCATTACCAGGTTACCAGGAAGTTAAGCCCATGGTATATTGCGGACTTTATCCTTTGGAGAATAATGATTTCGAGAGATTACGTGATGCCCTGGATAGATTAAAACTAAATGATGCTTCCCTGTTCTACGAACCGGAATCTTCCGATGCCCTGGGATTTGGTTTTCGCTGCGGATTTTTAGGCCTACTGCATTTAGAAATAATTCGGGAAAGGCTGGAACGAGAGTATGATCTTAGCCTGCTGGCTACTGCCCCTAGTGTAGTCTACAAGATACTATTAACTGATGGCAGTGAACTATATGTGCAGAATCCCACTCACTGGCCATCGGCTCAAAAAACGGAGCAGGTTATGGAGCCCTATGTTAAAGCTTCTATTATGGCTCCTAATGATTACGTGGGAGCGATTATGGAATTGTGCCAAGAGAAACGGGGTAGTTTTATTACCATGGAATATCTTACCTCGCAGCGGGTAATGATTACCTATAAACTTCCTTTATCAGAAATACTATACGACTTTTTTGATGCCTTGAAATCTCGTACCCGGGGCTATGCTTCTCTGGACTATGAGATTATCGGTTACGAAGCTTCCGATTTAGTTAAACTGGATATTATGTTAAACGGTGAAGTAGTAGATGCTTTGAGTTTTATTGCCCATAACGATCGAGCTTATTACCAGGCCCGTGCCATAGTTGATAAACTGCGTCGGATTATACCCCGGCAGATGTATGAAGTGGTTATACAGGCAGCCATAGGCAGCAAGATAATTGCTCGGGAGAGTGTCAAAGCAATGCGCAAGGATGTCCTAGCCAAGTGTTATGGTGGAGATATTACCCGCAAGAAAAAACTGTTAGAGAAACAAAAAGAGGGTAAAAAGAAAATGAAGCAAATCGGCCGGGTGGAAGTACCCAAGGACGCCTTCATGACCGTAATGAATATAGAAGATGACTAGATTTCCTGATTAAAGGGTGATTAGTATTATTAATAATTCAACCACTTTGGGGATGTACATTCATATCCCCTTTTGTATTAAGAAATGCAATTACTGTGATTTCTTTTCTCTTCCTTTGCAGGATTCATCTTATCTGGATAAATACACTCAGGCTCTAATAAATGAAATTAAGGTGCGGGGGCAACAAATGCCATCAGTACAACTGGAAAGCATATACCTGGGTGGAGGTACCCCCAGCCTACTTAACAGGCGCCAACTTAAATCTATCCTGCAAACCGTCACCAATGAATTTGTCCTTTTACCTGGTGCCGAAGTCAGCCTGGAAGCTAACCCGGCTACCCTGGATAATGTTAAGCTGGCACAAATGGAGGAAGTGGGAATAAACCGCCTATCTTTGGGAGTGCAGAGCTTTTTTGATGATGAATTGGCACTGCTGGGGCGAGTTCATAACGCTAAAGCGGTTATGAAAACTATAGAACTACTTCATGCTCAGGGTTGGAAAAACTTTAACCTGGATTTAATCTATGGTTTACCGGGACAATTCCTGGACAAATGGATGCAGAGTCTTAAGCGGGCGGTGGATTGTAGTCCTTCTCATTTATCTGTATACCTGCTGCAGCTCGAGGAGGAAACTCCTATGGGAAAAGATGTGGCGGATGGTTGGCTTAAGATGCTAGATGAGGATGATGAGTGGTATATGTTTGACCAGGCCATGGAATACTTGGAAGGTAAGGAATTTGAGCATTATGAGATATCTAATTTCTGTAAACCTGGGTATGAGTGTCACCATAACTTAAGATACTGGCAAGCGGAAGAGTATCTGGGTCTGGGTGCCGGGGCGGTAAGTTTTATAGAAGGTAGTCGTTATGTTAATGAACCCCACCTGAAACAGTATGTTGATGCGCTATCGACCGGTGAGCAATGGCCGATTGATGAATTAGAGCATATGTCAGGACGGGAATTAATGATTGATGGTCTTATACTAGGTCTGCGTTTGTGTGCAGGAATTGACCTGGAAAAATTTAAACAGCGCTTTGGGGTAGATATTACCAGCGAATATAAAGAAATAATTGCGTACTATAGAAGCAACGGATTATTGAATATAGTAAATGGTCACCTTAAGTTTACTAAAGCCGGTTATTTTCTATCTAATCAGGTTTTATACCAGTTTATTACCTAATTCACAGGCTTGACAAAGGATAAAACAGGTGCTATTTTTTAGTAAATACTGATTAGCACTCAATGCGAGAGAGTGCTAACAGGCAGGTGAGGATAATGACACTGGATGAAAGAAAAAAATTGATTCTGGAGTCAATTATTAGGGACTACGTGGAAACAGCGGAACCAGTTGGCTCCCGAGCGGTAGTTAAAAAACATGGCCTGAAAATAAGTGCGGCCACAGTCCGTAATGAAATGTCCGACCTGGAGGACATGGGTTACCTGGAACAGCCGTATACTTCTGCTGGCCGTATTCCTTCACAGAAGGGTTTTCGCTATTATGTCGATTGTATGATGGAACAAGAGAATCTGGATGATAATGAGACTGAGGTGTTGTTGCACCTGTTGGATGATAGTTTCCACGAAGTTAATGAACTGGTGCAAAAAATCGGTCATTTTCTGGCCCAAACAACTAAATATACTTCGTTTGTTATTGTTCCCTCAGTTCGCCTGAGTAAGTTTAAATACCTCCAGCTTATCCCTATTGAACCGGGCAAGGCCTTGGTGTTATTAGTCACTGACTTGGGTGTGGTTATGCATCGTAATATTGAAGTACCGCAGTCAATTACCGCTTCGGAACTGGAGTTAATTGGCCACATGTTCAATCAGGTTTTGGCTGGAAAAAAAATAATAGAGATACAGCGCAGTGACCTGCAGCAGTTAAGAGATGAACTAAAGCAACGCCGCAAGGTAATTGACCGCGCCCTGGAAGCTATAGAGAGTCTGCTGGATAATTCCAATGAAGAAAGGGTAATCATCAGCGGAGCCCTCAACATTATGAACGAGCCCGAGTTCAAGGATGTAGATAAGTTAAGAAGAATACTGGCTTTTCTGGAAGAAGAAACCCAGCTCATGGACATGTTGCCGGAATCTTTAGGTGATGAAGTGGATATAAGGATTGGGCGGGAAAACCAGGCTGAAGATTTTAAAGAAATGAGTTTGGTGTTTGCGGGATACCAGACCCAGGGGGAACAGGGGAAAATGGGTTTAATGGGTCCGGTACGTATGGAGTATTGGAAGGCTGTGGGCAGTCTGGATTCAGTTCGCGAAATCATTGAAGAAATAATAAGAAAACGCTTTTAGTCAGGAGGTAATTATGCCAGATAAGCTCCTTGCCGGTAATCAGGAAAAAGACGATAAATTTCAAACTCTGCTAACCAATACCAGTGTGGCCAGGATTATATCTTCAACCGTGGAGGGTACTATTGGCCCCCGGGGTCTGGACATAATGATGGTGGATCGTTTCGGTGACGTGGTGGTAACCAACGATGGGGTAACCATACTAAAATATATAGATGTCACCCACCCGGTGGCTCAAATGATTATCAATGCGGCTCGCGCCCAACAGGTGGAAGTAGGTGACGGCACTACCACTGCTACCATTATTGCTGGGGCCTTGGTGACTGAAGGAACTGCCCAGGTTTTAAAAGGGGTACCGGTTACCCGGGTCATAGAAGGAATCAACCGTGGTATTGAGGTGGTCCTAAATAAAATAGGAGAAACCAGCCTTAAAATTGAATCCATTGAAGATGAGAGGCTTTTTAACATTGCTAATATTGCCGGGCGGCAGCAGCAGGATTTGGCCGGATTGGTAGTGGAAGGTGCAAGGCTGATAGGAATCGATAAACTATTGGATGTCGATTTTAAATTAGCGGATACAATTAATGCCCGCGAAGGCACGGAGAATAAGGTTTTTAAAGGGGTCTTGTTAAACAAGCAACCACTGAATAAGGAAATGCCTGCTTTCATTGAAGATGCGGTCATTTTAGTTGTCGATGACGATTTGCGGCCTGAGGATTTGGACCGGGAAGCCATGAAAACCGAATCCGGTTTTCAGTATTATATGCAGGCTCGTCAACAATATGAGGAGGGTTTGACCCAGCTTATCCAACTAGGAGTGAACCTGGTGGTAGCGGATAGGAGCATAGATAGTCTGGGTGAAGAGATACTTACCGAAGCCGGGATAATGGCTCTACAAAGGGTTTCTTCGCGGGAATTGGAAAAGCTTTGCCAGCATAGTGGAGCCCGAAAGGTTAAGGCCAGTGCCTTGAACCGGTCGGTAGAGACTTTAAAGAGTTGCCTGGGTTATGCCCAGATGGTAAAAGTGGATGAGAAACTTAAGCATACCTGTATTTATGGTGGCAAGGGTGAAAATTTAGCAACCCTGATTGTAGGCGCTTCCACCGGGGAGGTTGTAGATGAAAGGGAACGTATGGCCCGGGATGCGGCATCTGCCGTACAGGCAGCCCTGCGAGGTGGTATTGTTCCTGGAGGAGGAGCTCTGGAAATTTGGCTGGCGGGTAAACTTGAGCAATTGGCTCGGGAAGCTGGAGGGATGAGTTCTTATGGCGTACTAGCACTGCGCGAAGCTCTCTTAAAACCATTTACTTGTATGGCTGGCAATTCCGGTTTTAACCCCCTGGAGAAACTGGGAAACATAATCGCTGCCCAAAAGAAAACAAATAAGAATAGCATATCATTTGATGCTAACAGTGGTAAGCTAATAGATGTGTTGGAAAGCGGCATATTTGACCCGGCTCCGGTAAAGCGCTATGCTATAAAAACTGCCGGGGAAGTGGCGGTTGCTATTTTACGCATAAATACAGTCATTAAAATGAAAAACGATGGATTAGACCCTGACAATATAGATATCATGGAATAGAGGTGATTAATATCCATGGGTATGGAAATGGAAGAAAAGCAGGGAAAGATATGGTCTGATGAGCAAAAACGGAGCGAAGAAGCGGATCTGGAAAACGAAGTGGATGAAATCACTGCCCTGAAAAATGAGCTGGAAAAGAGCAAAGAGGAAAACCAAAAACATTACGATCTCTACCTCAGATCCCTGGCAGAATTGGAAAATTTTAAAAAGCGGGCAGCCCGGGATAAGGAGGAATACAGCAAATTTGCTCTTCTTCCCCTGATTCAAAAACTGCTGTCGGTAATTGATGATTTGGAAAGGGCCCTGGCTCAGTTCAATAACAGCAAGGATCTGGAAGGCTTGAGCAAGGGTGTAGAGATGATTACCAGGAGTCTGCAGGAAATAATTAAGAACGAAGGGGTAGAGCCGATAGAGGCTTTGGGGCAAGCTTTTGACCCCCAGTATCATCAACCCCTGATAGTAGAGGATAGCGATGAGCACCCTGAAAACACTATTATTGAGGAATTTCAGACTGGTTATGTCCTTCATGACAGGGTTATAAGACCCAGCTTGGTGAAGGTTAGCAAATAATAAACAGCAAATCTTTCTATAATTATCTGGAGGTGTTGTAAATGAGTAGGGTTGTCGGGATTGACCTGGGTACTACCAATTCTTGTATTGCTGTCATGGAAGGCAGTGAAGCAGTCGTTATTGCTAGTGCCGAGGGTGAACGTACTACCCCTTCAGTAGTTGGTTTTTCCAAAGCTAATGAGAGATTGGTAGGACGCATTGCCAGGCGGCAGGCTATTACCAACCCTGAGAGAACCGTATTATCCGTAAAGCGAAGGATGGGGACTGACTATAAAGCTGATATTGATGGGAAAAAATATAGTCCCCAGGAAATATCAGCTATGATTCTACAAAAAATGAAGACTGATGCTGAAGCTTATCTAGGTGAGAAAATAACCCAGGCGGTAATAACGGTTCCTGCCTATTTCACCGACTCCCAGCGTCAGGCTACCAAGGACGCGGGTAAAATAGCCGGTTTGGAAGTCTTAAGAATTATAAACGAACCTACTGCAGCAGCCTTGGCTTATGGTTTGGATAAAGATGACACCCAGACCATTCTGGTTTTTGACTTAGGGGGAGGAACCTTCGACGTTTCCATACTGGAGATCGGGGATGGTGTGTTTGAAGTAAAGGCCACCAGTGGGAATAACCGTTTAGGCGGGGACGATTTTGATGATAAAATCATTAACTGGTTGGTTGATGAGTTTAAAAAAGAAAACGGCATTGATCTACGTAATGATAAAATGGCTATGCACCGTCTAAAAGAGGCAGCGGAGAAATCCAAGCATGAGTTATCTGGGGTAATGACTACCGATATAAATATCCCCTATATAACTGCTACCCAGGATGGTCCTCTGCACCTGGAGCGTACTTTGACCAGGGCTAAATTTAATGAAATGACAGCTGATCTGGTGGAAAAAACCATGGGGCCTTTGCGTCAGGCTTTAAAAGACTCAGGTCTCAAGGCCACCCAGATTGATAAAGTCATACTGGTGGGAGGGTCTACCAGAATACCAGCGGTACAGGATGCTATTAAGAATTTTATTGGTAAAGAACCTTTCAAGGGCATCAATCCGGATGAAGTAGTGGCTGTAGGTGCGGCTATTCAGGCCGGGGTGCTATCAGGGGATGTTACTGATGTTGTGCTGCTGGACGTTACCCCATTATCCCTGGGAATTGAAACTCTGGGTGGTGTCTTTACGCGAATTATTGACCGCAATACTACTATACCAACGGCCAAGAGCCAGGTATTTACCACTGCGGCTGATAATCAGACTTCGGTAGATATTCATGTATTGCAGGGTGAAAGGAAAATGGCGCAGCATAACGTAACCTTGGGTCGCTTCCAGCTTACCGGTATTCCATCTGCGCCTCGGGGTGTACCGCAAGTAGAAGTTACCTTTGATATAGATGTTAATGGGATAGTCCACGTAGCTGCAAAAGATCTAGCAACCAGTAAAGAACAAAAGATTACCATTACGTCCTCCAGCGGACTTAGCGATGATGAAATAGAAAAAATGGTTCAAGATGCCGAAAAATTTGCGGAAGAGGACGAAATACGCCTGAAGGAAATTGAGACCAGGAATAATGCTGATAGTATGATTTACCAGGCTGATAAGACCCTGAAAGAATTTGCGGATAAGATAGATGAGGAAACCAAGGGTAAGATTGAGACTGCTAAAGAAGAACTTAATCAAGCTCTGCAGGGGGACGATATGGCTGATATCGAAGCCAAAACCGAAGCCCTGACCGAAGCCGTCTATGCCTTTACGGCTAAAATGTATGAAAATATAAATCAACAGGAGCAGGAGCCGGGTTCCGACGAGGTGTTTGACGCTGATTATAATATTCCCGATGATGACAAATAAAGTGAAACCCTTGCCAGGCCAGCATTTATTAAACTATAATTTAATAGCTTAGAGATTAAAAATATTTACCCTTGGTTTGGGCATAAAATATACAGGGACCCTGGACTTGGGAGGAGGATAGTACCCGGAAGCTTCTATCGTTTCCGGGTTACCCTGTTTTTCAGGAAGGTGGGGAATAATGGCCACAAAAAGAGATTTCTATGAGGTTCTGGGAGTATCAAAAAATGCTACCGCGGAAGATATAAAAAAAGCTTACCGGCAGATGGCGCGTAAATATCATCCTGACGTAAACCGGGATGATCCCAATGCGGCCGATAAGTTTAAAGAGGTAAACGATGCCTACGAAGTACTCAGTGACGACAACAAAAAGGCAGCTTATGACCGCTTTGGGCATGATGCCTTTGATCCAACTCGTAACGCTGGTGGATTCGGCGGAGGGTTCGGAGGTTTTGGCGACATGGGTGGCTTTGGTGATATCTTTGACCTTATTTTTGGCGGCACCGGCGCTACCGGAAGGCGTACTCGTACCGGACCGCAACGGGGTGCGGATCTGGAGATGCGCCTGGAGGTTAACTTTGAAGACGCGGTTTTTGGTATGGAAAAGGATATTGAACTACCTCGGGTGGAAAAATGCGATAAATGTAACGGTAGTGGTGCCGAGCCTGGTTCCAATGTTAAAACCTGTCCTGATTGTCATGGTAGTGGTCAGGTACGCAGCGTACAGAGCACGCCTTTTGGACGCTTTGAAACCGTACGTCCCTGCAGCAGGTGCCATGGTGAAGGGAAAATTATCGAAAAGCCTTGCTCTGCCTGTCGAGGTAATGGTCAGGTTCGAAAAACTCGAAAGATTCAGGTTAGAATTCCCGCCGGTGTGGACAGTGGTTCCCGCTTAAGAATTCAAAATGAAGGCGAACAGGGTATTCGGGGTGGCCCACCCGGGGATCTTTATATAACCATACTGGTACGACCGCATCCGCGT
Organism: Syntrophomonas sp. UBA5432; assembly: GCA_002424365.1. Classification (GTDB taxonomy): domain Bacteria; phylum Bacillota; class Syntrophomonadia; order Syntrophomonadales; family Syntrophomonadaceae; genus UBA4844. The sequence goes on from DIRQ01000052.1 coordinate 44,608, forward strand.
CTGCAAAGAGACGGCTATAATCTGATTGCCACTCAGAGCATTGATTTTGTGCAGGCTGCATTGGGAGCGCAGGTGGAGATACCTTTATTAGGAGGAGCCAGCCATGTGCTTAATATCCCCGAAGGAACTCAACCGGGTGATGTTATTACAGTAAGGGGTAAAGGAATACCTCACTTGCATAGTCATCGCCAGGGAGATTTGAGGGTAGTAATAGAAGTTACTATCCCCAAACGCTTGAGTAAGAGGCAGAAGGAACTGCTTATGGCCTTTAATGATGATAACGAAGAGGAAAAGGCCGGTAAGAAAGGAATATTTGATAAGTTCAAAGATGCAATGGGATAAGGCAAACAAGGGGACGGTCGTGTTGTTTGCTAAGTTGATAGAGGTGCAAATATGAAATGGAAAGAAATCAGCGTACTTACCGAAGGCATATGTGTCGAAGCTATTGCCGGTATATTTCATCGTCTGGGATCAGGCGGGGTAGTCATTGAAGACCCCCAGGCAGCTCGAAAATATGTTAACGCCGAGAACTGGGAATCCAGGTCGGTATCACCAGATTTCCTGGACCATGAATTTGTGGTGGTTAAGGCTTATTTTCATGAAGATAAAGAGGTTATGGACGAGTTTTATACCTGTCTGGAAGCGGTAAAGGATAACTTTAACCACCCGAAACTTAAGGTTTTTATAGATGAGGTAAAAAATGAGGATTGGGAGCAGTCCTGGAAAAAATACTACCATACGTTTAAAGTTGGTGACCGGCTGGTAATTAAACCTTCCTGGGAAGATTACCTTACGCAGGATGGGGAGGTTGTAATTGAAATAGACCCGGGCATGGCCTTTGGAACCGGCATCCATGCCTCGACCCGTTTTTGCCTGCGCTTTGTTGACCAGTATGTCAAAGGTGGGGAATATATAGTAGATGCCGGATGTGGTTCCGGTATCCTTTCTATCGGTGCAGCCAAATTGGGTGCCCGTTCCATATTTGCTATGGATGTTGATGATGTGGCAGTCAAAGTAGCACGGGAAAATATCCTGTTAAATGGTTTACAGGATGTTATCGAAGTTGAAGAGGGAGACATAGTAGAGGTTTTGCATAGCAAAAAAGCCGATATGATACTGGCCAATATAACGGCCGAAGTGGTAATCCATCTTATTCCCGAAGCGGCAAAAGTACTGCCCTCCGGAGGCTATTTCTTCGGCTCCGGCATAGTAGACAGCCGCTGGCCCGGAGTAGAACAACAACTGCATAAACACGGTTTTATTATAGAACAGGTATTGAATGACGTAGACTGGATAGGTGTTGCCGCCCGCAAAGCATAGAGCAAACAACGGGTTGACACCCTTGTCAACCAGGTTATCCTGTTTGCTCCGTCAGGAGAGTGTTATCAAAATTCACCGCTTTTTTATTTCTTCCCAGAACATAAAAGGAAATACTGTAAGTATAGACCCGGAAGAAGCCCGGCATATAGAAAAAGTCTTACGCCTTAATACCGGGGATATAGTGGTGTGCTTTGATGGAAGCGGACGGGAATACCAGGTCCGGTTGGTAGGCAGGGAAAATGGTATTTTAACCGGGCAAATAATACATACTGGTTTGCGTGAAAGCGAACCGGCTTTAAAACTATACCTGGCCCAGGGTATAGCTAAAGGCGAAAAAATGGATACTATAATACAGAAATCAGTAGAGATAGGTGTATGTGCTATTTATCCGGTAAGCTCTGACCGTAGCGTAGTAAGGCTGACGGAAGATAAAGCTGAAAAAAGGGTACAGCGCTGGCAGTCCATTGCCCGCGAAGCCTGTAAACAATGCCGTCGTAATCTAATCCCGCAGGTAATGCCGATTATGAATTTCACCTCTCTACTCCAGGAAATAGGTGACAAACCTGCCATTATGCTATATGAGAATGAGGACCAGACCAGCCTAAAATCACTATTAACAAAGCAGTTAAGGGAAATAGGTGGGCAAGAAATATTCATACTTATCGGTCCGGAAGGCGGTTTTTCACCCATGGAAGTTGAAAGGGCCAGTCAGCAGGGAATATATACCGTCTCCCTAGGCCCGAGAATACTAAGAACTGAAACTGCTGGCCTGGTTGCTGCCAGCATCATACTATATGAATATGGGGATTTAGAATAGCGAAGGTGTCAAGGGACGGTTCTTTGATACCTTGACACCTCTAATACATATTATTACGCTACCATAATTTGTGTTCAGGGAAGCTGGTTGACGCTTATTACCCGCCCTTGATGAATAATCGTCATCTTATAGCGTCCCGAGCCCAGTTTGGCTTGAGCCTGAATAGCTTCTTCCTTATTGATAGTCTGATTACCTCTAGTCGTTTCCTGGTACTCTTCTTGCGGTCCATCAACTTCCGGCAGTTTAACTTTTAAAGGTTGCCCGTCCGGGGTAGTCCAGTTCAGATTACCCTTTAAAGAAAGGGGCCGAGGAGACAAGGCATACACCGTAAGATTAGATTGCGGGGCCAGGGTGATATCCAAATCCCCATTTCCTCGGATAAGCCAATCTTTGGTTATCTGTCCCGTCGTAATTTGCAGGGGGGTATCCTGGTGTTCCAGTTCCACTGCCAGTCTTTCCGGCAGGATCAAAGAATAAGCAGTACCATAACAGTTGTTGGCTGTAGAGAAACGTAGGTTCAAGTAGAGGGTATTACCATCTCTTCGAGTATTAAGCTGAGTATTTTCTTGCAGTACTTGCTGGGCCTGGGCTTCAGATTGTGCCCTTATGCTCGCTCTGGCATTGCATTGTAGGGAATCCCCCGTACCAGTCCTAACTTTTAAGTGCGGCCCATTCTCAGCTTCAATAACTACTTTCTGAATGTTCTTACCCAAAGCTATTTCCTGGTTTGTTTGTAAAGAGTACTGCTTAGAAGTGATATTTTCCTGGATGTAGCTGCTTAATCCGACTTTACCTGCAACCTGCAGCCCCATACCGGTGATGACAATGAAAAAGATAATGAAAATGCTTAAGAGGTCATACTTGATTTTGCTCTCTTCATCCTTCATAAGATAGCTCTGTAACAATACCTCAACACCTAATATAATGAAGATTACCGGCCACCACTTTAAGATGCTGCTCACCACCGGGGCTGGTTGAAATTGGGCATAAAGGAGGCCGATGCCGGTGCAAAGCAGGAGCAACCCCATTGAAAATGTGCCTACTCTCCATTGTCTCATTACAAATCCTCCTTTATTTCTTCATCAAGCTTATCGGCGGAGTCGATGGCTATTTCTTGCTCATGTTGCTTTGCGGCCATCCTTGCTTCTTTTCCCTTGTTTTCTTTCACCTTACTGCCCAGCAGGAGTTTAATACCCCCGCCTATCAGTATCAAGGCTATAAAAGCAGTTTCAATATAATTACGTATGCTGTCACTTAATAAGTAAGCCAGAGCCGGACCGGCAATGCGCTGTATAATAACCAGCAAACCCAGGGCAATCAAACCCCAGCCCAGCCAGCTTGGATGGGTGGAAAACCAGTCGAAAAGGGTGGAGGATTCCAGTTGCACTTCTGCCTCGTCTTCCAGCAGATGATAAATATCAAAAACGCTGTAAAACCATATAACTGGTATGACAAAAGCTAAAATGTTCAGATGCAGCCAGTTGGATACGAGCAGTATCAAGAAAAACCCGGCCATCAATTGGGCCCCCTGTTTTATTAACCCCAGGTACATATGCCCTGCTCCCGGAATAGCCGAAAAGGCCAGCGCTATTAGCTTCCGGTCGCTGATGAAAAGTAATCCCTTCTCCTCAGTATCTAATATCCTGGTTTCATCGCCATCAGCGCCAAGTTGTGTATTTCGTTCTGCCAGGCTCAGGGCTTCAGCCAGGGCAATAAACCAGAGTAATAATATAACAAAAACGATAAGGGGGCCAATCATGTTGCTGGTCTGATAGCCGATATTTCCCATAGTAATAGCTCCCACACAAAGCCCGACGAAAACACCGAAAAAGACCAGGGCCCGTCTGGTCCATCCCAGGTAAAGATGACTGAGACCAGGAAGCGGAGATAAAATGAATACCAGGAACTTACTTTTCTTTTTCACTACTTAACCTCCTTGTATTTTTCTAAATCTACAGTTTTGAGCCAGTCAGTGGTTTTTTCCTGCAGACGAAACGGCCAGTTAAAAAGGATGGTTTCGTACTTGCTGGCAGTCTGTACGGCAGGGTCAAGCTGTAAATTCATCCGGGTGTGCTCACTCCATGATTGAAATACCCCACCACCGGTTAGCATAATCGTAATTACTGCAGCAACTGCATAGTAGGCTAAAAACCCTTTTTGAGGGAAGCGGTTCGGTTGCACCTTTTCTTTCCTTGAACTTGCTCTAATCAAATCACAGGTCCGTACGGTAAAGTCAGGGGGGATAAGTGTCCTAGCTTCTTCCACTGCATTAGCATCTATACCTTCCAGGAACAACTGCAAACAAGTATCACAATTCAGCAAGTGATTTTCCATTAAAGCTTCTTCTTCGTTTATCTGTCCCTTCCCATAAGCCAACCATTCTTCTTTGCTGAAATGCTTCATTCTGCTCCCTCCTTCCATCGTTCCCGCAAAAGCCTGCGCGCTCGATAGAGACGTGACTCTACCGTTTTCAAACTAATACCCTCTTCCCGGGCAATTTGCTGGTAGGATTTGTTCTCAAAATGGTATTTAATCATTACCTGGCTGTATCGGGGAGGTAAGCTCCGGCACAGGTCTTTCATATGTGACTCCCTTTCCTGTTGGAGAAGCATTTGCTCTGGGCTCATATCCATCACACCAGGTATTATTTGCCTTTCCATATCACTGTCCACCAATGCCGTCTGCCGGGCTTGTTTACGTTTCCAATCAATGGCCTTATTGGTGGTAATTCGCCCTATCCAGGCTTTCAGGTGGTCAGGTTGGTACTCGGGAAGAGAACGGTAAAGCTGTAAAAACACTTCCTGGGCAATATCCTGGGCATCATCCGGGTCATTAATAAAACGTAGAATAATAGCAAAAACATAGGCTTTATACTGGTTTATCAATTCTTCGAATGCTTGCGGATCCCTGGCCAGAAAACCTTCTACCTCATCATGGCAAACCTTGACCACCTCCTTCCCATACATTAATAATAACGACAGGAACATAAAAAACCCTGCAATTTCTCCGATTTATTTATAACAAGAGTATAAAGAAGTGTTATACCAAGCTATTAATAGCTGAATTTGGGCAAGCTGCTTTTGACTAACCCCGGTAAGTTCATATGCTTAAATAAGAAAGTAGACACTGAACATACTGAATGAAAAACACTGAATTTATTTTATTTAAATTAATTCGAATAAGGTGCACCCCTATTGCTATTTTAATGTGTGGTTATGTCTTACAGTTGGCAGGAATAAAATAGCTGCTTCAAGAATTAGTCAAAAGCTGGACTAGACTAGTAAGAAAATAAGCGCTGATAACAAAGTTGTCCTGTTTATTACTCCGAATTAAGAACTTGACTAATTGTCTAGAGTAAGGGGTAAGGGGTAACCCGATACACCATTTTTTTCAAGGTTGCGTATGCCCTTCAGGGGATTTTTACCAGACATGAAGGGTTAATTAAGTAAAATTGGGAGGAGTATAATGAAAAGGTTGACAGATAATGTAATGGTTCTGGGTAATGGTAATTTTAATTACTTCATTGTAGGGCAAAAAGAGGCGACCCTTATAGAATGTGGTACCAGTGCAGGGGTAAGCATATTTGCCCGGCAATGGTCAGACCTCGAAAACAAGCCGGATATAAAATACATTCTGGTCATGCATTCTCATTTTGACCATGTATGCGGCATTCCAATGTTAAAAGACCTTTTCCCGGCAGCTCAGGTGGTAGCCAGTCAGGTTACCCATAAAATGTTGTCACACGAAAAGTTAAAGCCGATTTTGCAGAGGGCCGATGCCTTAATTATCGATGCTTACACTAAAAAACAGCTATTGCCAACTATTCCGGGACCGCTTGAAATCGATCGGGTTAAGGTAGACTTTACCCTTGGTGAAGGGGATACTATTATTGTAGATGATGGCCTAAAGCTAGAGATTATTGAGGCCCCTGGGCATAGTAGCTGCTCTCTGGCTGCTTATCTGCCTAACGATCAGGTCATGTTTATTTCTGATGCTGGTGGTTACCAGACTCCCAGTGGTATAATGTCTCCGGTTTTTTTCCAGGACTATGATATTTACCGGGATACGATTAAGAGATTGAGGCAGTATCCCACCGAAGTGCTGGGGGTTGGCCATGGGGAGGTGCCAGTCGGCGCTGAACAGGTACAGCAGTTCTACGCTGGGGCTTTAGACGCGGCAATACAAGCTTTTGATTTAATAAAGGAAAAACTTAATAATGGGCAGAGTGACGAATCCATCACTATGGAACTTTACAATACGTATATAAAGGTAGATATACCTTACTATCCTCAGGATTTGATGATGGGTTCCGTTTATCAACTAGTCAAAAATGTAAAATCTCGACTCTAAACCTGGACTATTATTTTTTCATACTGTCCAGGCTCTCTAACAATACTATTTTGACGGTACTCGTGCTTCCGAAAGGAGTATAAATACTTGAATAAAATCGCCTTTTACACCCTAGGCTGTAAGGTTAACCAGGTGGAAACGGAACAACTAAAAGAAGAATTTATCCATCGGGGCTATGAAATAGTTGATTTTACTGACGAAGCTGATGTTTATCTCATAAACACATGTACCGTCACTCATGTTAGTGACCGTAAATCCAGGGCTATTATACGGAGGGCAGCCCGCCATTCCCATGCTCTGGTGGCGGTTACCGGCTGTATGGCTCAGGTTTCCGATAAAGAGCTGGCCGGTATTGAAGGAATTGACCTTATCGTAAGTAATCTGGATAAAGAAAACATGGCCGATATAATCGAAGAATTAGACCCGGGGCAGCCAAAACCAATAATAGTAGAGCATTTATTAGATAAAGATAGAAAACTAAGGCCGGTACTATACTCCCGGCTGCACGAACGTACCCGGGCCTTTGTAAAGATTCAGGACGGGTGTGAGAGTGGGTGTTCCTATTGTATTGTACCCCGGGCACGAGGCCCTGTACGCAGCAAGTTGCCTGAACATGTCCTGGAGGAAATTGAACAACTGCTTTCGCTAGGTTATCGGGAAATAGTCTTAACTGGTATTCATACCGGTTTTTACGGCAAAGACTTGGATAATTGGGATCTTTTTCGGCTCCTGGATAAAATCCTGGCTGAAATAGGAGGCGACTATCGCCTGCGCTTGAGCTCATTGGAACCCCTGGAAGTCAGTCAGGAACTCATTGATCTCATAGCCGGTAATTCCAGGATGTGCCGCCATTTTCACGTACCACTGCAGAGCGGCAGCAACCGTATACTTAAGGCTATGAACCGGCGTTACAGCCGGGAGTATTATCATGACCTGCTGCAGGGAATCGCCGCTCGCATATCTGGTGTAGCCCTTACCACAGATGTTATGGTAGGTTTCCCTGGTGAAGATGAGAAGGATTTTAAAGACACTTACGACCTTATAGACAGTTTGCCCTTTATGGATTTACATGTTTTTCCCTATTCCAGACGTCCCGGCACCAGAGCTGCCTCCATGACACCACAGGTATTACCCCAGGAAAAACAAGTCCGCAGCCAGAAACTCTTGGACCTGGCTGAGCGAAAGCATAAAGATTTCATCGCCGGTCAGGTGGGTCAGGAGCTAACCGTGCTAGTTGAAAAACAAACTGGAGAGCAGGATTATGTTGGCCTCAGTGACAACTATATCGAAGTCAGCTTCCAGTCTCCCCACGATGTGTGTGGGGAACTCATTCGGGGTAAAGTGGAAAGGGTTAATGCCGAACAGATTAAAGTTAGCTTAGTTAGAAACAAGCCGTCAGGGGGTTAGTCCTACGGTTGACATTACCCATAACAAATATGGGTTTGATAGCAAAACAAGGACTTTTAATGCATAAAATTAGGGTTTTCCAAACAGGTAGGAATATTCACCATATCCTTCCTCTTCTAATTCTTCTTTGGGAATAAAACGGAGGGCGGCGGAATTAACACAGTAGCGTAAGCCCCCGGGTGATGGACCATCATTAAATACGTGTCCCAGATGGGAGTCGGCTCCTTTGCTTCTAACTTCTGTACTTATCATGTCATGGCTGTAATCAGCCTTCTCTTTTATGTTTTCTGCATGAAGGGGTCTGGTGAAACTGGGGTAACCGCATCCAGAATCATATTTATGCAGTGAGCTAAACAGGAGTTTTCCGGAAACGATATCAACATAGATACCCTTCTTATGGTTATTCCAGTATTCGTTATTAAAGGGGGGGG
>DIRQ01000034.1 GCA_002424365.1 Syntrophomonas sp. UBA5432
AATCCCTCCGAAGGGGGATAAGGGGGTTTGAAACGAGGCTCGCCTCTCTTACCTTCGATAGACTCGATAAGGGCAGTTTCCTCACCACAGACATAAGCCCCGGCGCCGCTCCTTACCTCAATATCAAAACCTTTGAGAACCCCTTTTTCTTTGGCTTGTCCTATAGCAGTGTTCAAAGTATCGATGAGCTGGGGATATTCTCCACGTAGATAAATAAAGCCTTTTGCTGCTTCAATAGCATAAGCACATATAGCCATGCCTTCGATAAGGGTATGGGGGTCATTTTCCATGATTAAACGGTCTTTATAAGTTCCGGGTTCACCTTCGTCGGCGTTGCAGACTACGTATTTTTCATCGGCATTGGCTCTGTAAGCAAAAGACCATTTCTGCCCACAATTAAAGCCAGCACCACCCCGGCCTCTTAAATTAGATTTTTTAACTTCTTCAATGAGTGCTTCTCTATCCATACTGCTGGCTTTTTTCAGGGATTTATATCCGCCCTGGGCAATATAGTCATCAATCTTTAAGGGATCGATTTTACCATAATTGCGCAGTACGATTCGCATCTCTTCGGCCATTATTTGACCTCCTTTCTTACTATTTATATTCTGCCAGGATGGCAGCTATCTTGGCTGGACTTACATCCAGATGAGGCTTACCGTTAATGGTTATTACCGGGGTTGCCTGGCACTGTCCTACACATTCCGTGTATTCCAGGGCAAACTTACCATCAGCTGTACTTTCTCCCATCATAATACCCAGTTCTCTCTCCAGTGCAGCTACTACTTCAGCAGCACCAGCTACATGGCAGGGTGCACTTTCACATATTCTGATTACGTTTTTACCCCTGGATTTAACAGAAAACATGGAGTAAAAAGTAGCCACTCCATAAGCAGTACTGGCAGGAAAGTTAAAAACCCTGGCTGCTTCTGCCACTGCTTCCATCGGCAGGTAGCTCAGTTCCTTTTGTACCGCATGATAAGCTTCAATTATCCCCCCGGGCTTATCTGCATAACTGGCTATGATTTCCTTATAATCCATCCACATATCCCTCCTTTCCTGTAATTTGGCTTGAAAAGCTATTGCTATAATGAAAGCCATATATTAAAGCTAATGCAAGTTGCCGGGTAACCTGGGATAAATTTACACTACAAAAATGCCAGGATCCCTTCAAAAGAAGATCCTGGCATTAAATGATGAGGTTATTACACGCAAAAAGCACCCATCTAAAAATTGATAAACGGGTACAGCCTCTTAATCCCCAAAACTATAACCAGAAAATATTATTAACAGGGATTAAACTGTCTGCAATACCTAAATCTTCTTTCCAACGGGAGGCGCAAACGTTTCCCTCTGCACCCTTCGGGTCCTTAAATGTACCCAGCGGCCTGGGGTCCATAGCAATTTGCTTTAGGGCGGCAAGCTCGAAGATTTTTAATATATTAAATTTAGTTTTAGTATTTTGCTTACTTATTTACGTAAAACACTTAATATATTTTCAATCGTTCTACAAACGTTCTATAAAAATTTTAAAATTCCTGCCTTGTAATAAAAATAACTTTTGGGGCCATAAAATATATTTATCACAATTGACCCCGGTTTTATAAAGGACTTAACGAATATATAAACAAAGGATCAAAAAATATTTATAAACTTCGGGTTATAATTAGATTAAATGATTTGTAAGAAAAGAATGGTGATATTAACATAAGAGTCCTCAGGAGGATAGATAATGCAAGTATCCAGAAGCAATGAGCTGGAGACCATAGCACGACATACCTGGCAGGACTACCACTCTGGTAATAAGGCAGCACTAAGCGATTTTTATAGCAATGTTATGCCCTTTTGTCTGCGCGTAAGTTCCAAAACTTGTGGGAAATACATAGATGAGTTTGATGAAGAGGCCAGTATTACACGACTAGCCTTAATTGAGGCGTTTGAAAAGTATAATCCACAGCGGGGCAGTATTTTATTCTATTTAGCCCAGGTAGTACGTAGTCGGATTATTGACTACCAGCGTCGGGAAAAACGCCGTCCGATTCCGATTTCAGTATTGTCGCAAAAAGAATACAGTGAAATTGCTGCAATAAAAGAAAATCAAGTAGAAGAAATATTAGAAGACATAAGCAGACAGGAGGAAATAAATAGATTTAGAACCTTGCTTAGTGAGTTCGATATTGATTTTGTGGATTTGGTAGATAACGGCCCAAAACAGGCCAGAGCCAGGGAAAAAGCCCATGCTATTGCCTGGTTAATAGCAGGAGATCAGGAAGTTATTAGCCTGTTACTAAAAAACAAAACAATTCCCCTTAAATTATTGGAAAGAAAGTATGCCGTAAATCGCAAAACGGTTGACAGATATAGAAAATACATTATCGCTTCTGTTCTGGTGGCGGTTTACGACTTACCGACTTTGAAAGCATACATAGAGCCACAGAGGAAGGAGAATAGAAATGGCTGAAGTACAGGGATTGATACTTGAAGCCGGGGATGGTTGGGCTATAGTTTTACTTCCAGGAGGGAAGTATAAAAAAATAAAAACTAGGGAATCCGTAGCAGTAGGGCAATTATTTAATTTGCGTAATTATTCCATAGTTAAATATGTCGCAGCAGCAGCTATTTTTTTAGTAATTTTACTGGGTAGTTTAGATTTTTGCCGGGTAAGTGCCTGGGCACATATAACACCTGGCATAAACTTGGGTTTAAACCGCTGGGATCGGGTAATCAGCATAAAAACCAATGATGACATAGGGCAAAACACTATTACAAATTTGCAGCTCAAAGGTCAAAGTATTGAGCAAGCCGTAAACAATATTGTACAAAAACAGGTGGGTACTCCAGGGATGTTGGAAGAAGAGGCTGAGCTAAGTCTTACGTTATCTACCAACGGAAAGGATAAAGCACGTCAGGAAAAATTACTTTCTAAAATAGATGCCGCTTTTAAGCATAATGGTGTAGAGAATAACCCTAGAACTTCAACGATTAAGGTTATCAGACAAGGTAATAAACTGATAGTAATTGATAACAAGGCCAAACCTAATAAGGGTGAAAAGGGTTGGAAAAGCCAAAAAGTTAACGGAAACCATTATGGCCAGGAGATTTCTGGCAGCAGCATTAAAGTAAAGGAACCTTCGAATACATCAGAAGAGGCAAAGTCGGGTTCAAAGGGGCAAGTTAATTCATCATCAGGTAAAAACAATAAAGATATCCAGTCAAAAAAAGATAAGAGTAAAGCTGATAAAATAAAGTCCCAGCCACCTGGGCAGCAAAAAAAGACTAAGCCGGATAAGAAGAACAACAATAACAACAAAAACAGCAATAACAAAGAGAAAGTTAGGAGCTCTGAGAGTTATCCTGCTTTGTATTAATTGATGACATAATTTCAGGCATTAGTGTGTTTATTTCCTCAAAATAGTTCTTTCCATTAAGAGAGAATAGTTTTATCTCATTATCCCGAATTGCAATCAGGGCTACCGGTACCACTTTCCCTCCGGCACCGGTCCCTGCGCCTTTTGCCATTTCACCCCCAGCAGACCCGTTACCTGCCCCAAATGATATGCTTAAAAGGGGTATCAATATAAAATTACCTGCCTCAATGGGCTTACCCATGATGGTTTCACTTTTAAAAAAGACTTTCATTTTATCAAATAGCGCTTCTAGCACCTCTAAATTGAATTTCATATTAATCGATATCCTCCCAAACGGTAACTTAGTAGCCACACGTAACCACAAATAAAAATAGGGGCATCGTTGAACAAACAATATAGTGCTAGGCAGGGTAGCCCGGCACTCATCCCAATCTTATTTTGAAAATATTGTCTGGATATAGCCGCTGAGTACCGTGGGGTCCACCTCTACAATCCTCACGTCTCACTCTAGATAATTAGTCGGATTCCTAATTCAAGGGTATTTACACGACAATTCTACTTATCAACGCCTATTTCCATATCCGTATTAATAATAATCGCTATACCTCGCGGAGAACGCAAAATATAGCGAATACTATGAAGCCTATAATCTGATTTTAAATGATTTATATTTGGCTGGTAAGCTGCTTATAAATAGCATCGGCAATACCCAGTGACCCAGTCTTGCTTATAGAACGAGCATATTCCATATAAAGCATAGATTCAAAAGTATCAGTAGCGAAACTATGTCCGGTAAACTCACCGCGAGGGATACTCTGGCGCATAGACTCAAGTACCTTGTTTAAAAATACGCTTTCCAGTTCCTGACAGGCTGAATACAGCTTTTTATTATTCTTCTCATTAATAGCGCTTTCCAGACAACGAGAAAAATCTTTTTTTTCTACTGTTTCCCCGTAAGAGGGGGTTACGCTCATAGTCTTAGGTATAAAAGAAGAATTGCTGACTATCATAAATTACTACCTCCTCAGGTTAGCTGCAGTTTGTAGCATTTCATCGGAGGCCTGAATAAGTTTGGAATTAAACTCATAGGCTCTCTGGGCTGTAATGAGGTTAACCATTTCTTCCACAACCTGAACATTAGACATTTCCAGATAGCCTGAACTTAGTGAAATAGTACTATCCGATTCTGGTTCCCACTGTACCGGTTCCCCTGAATTAGGGGTAGCCTGATAAAGATTCTTACCAATTTTTTGCAGCCCAGCCGGATTAGTAAATTTAAATATCTGTAATGGTTCACCGGCTGTTTGTGGTTCAGTTGAATCAGGCAGTAAGTAGCTAACCGTACCATCAGCAGCTATGGAAACATCAAGATAATTTTCCTCAAGTGCTTCTGGCCCCAAATACAAATAGCCGTCAGCAGTAACTAACTGACCGGCGGCATCGATTTTTATAGCCCCATCTCTGGTATATAGTGGTTCTTCATAACCGGGTACCTGAATCGCGAAAAATCCCAATCCATTAATAGCTACATCCATAGGATTTTCAGTATTCTGGAGGTTTCCCTGAGCAAAAAGAGTGGTAGTGCCGGCAGGTCTTACACCCAATCCGACAGCCAGGCCCACCGGTTCGTTTCGGTCTTCATCTGCAGCTGGTCGTCTAATAGTTTGATACAGTAAATCTTGAAACTCAACCCTTTGTTTCTTAAATCCGGTGGTGTTCACATTGGCCATATTATGAGCCAGGGTATCGATGTTCAACTGCTGCGCGCCCATTCCGGTACTCGCAGTATAAAGGGCCCTCATCATACTGTAGTTCCTCCTCTTATGAAACTTATATTGGTGGTATTTCCATCAATCAATACCACCCCGGGCCCCTCTAGTTGAGTCCAGCCCGTTAATATACTATGGTAATTTATCGTATTAATAATCAAAAAGGTTTAGAGCAGGAGAGGGTTAAAACATGTCCATAGTAGTTAAATAATTGAAATATCTTATAATATCTCTGTTTTTCACCTGAAATATCAAAAATACATAGAACGTACAGTAGGCACATTTTAATAACTCATTTCATATATTAATAATATTCACCAGCACTAATTGAGCAAAGGGGGGGGGAAATGGTTAAAGTATCTGATTTAAAAGCCAAAGATGTGGTAAATATTCTTGATGGCAAAAAACTGGGTCATATTTGTGATATTGAACTTGAGCTCGAAATTGGAAAAGTTATTGCTATTATTGTTCCCGGGCGCTTGCGAGGATTTAGTATCTTTGCCCGACGTGAGGAGATTGTTATCCCTTGGAAAAAGATTATTCGTATAGGAAGAGACGTAATTTTAGTTGAGGTACCAGTAGTTCAGGAAATGGACGACCATAAGCGCAGGGAGTATTATTTGGATGATGATAATTTCTAAATTGCTAAAGGAAAGTTGAACAAATGACAGCTATTGTTCATAATAAGGGCAGACCCTGTATGGGAGTGATGAATGATGCGCTGTCCTTATTGCCAAGAGTATGAAAGCCGGGTAATAGATTCCAGATCCAGTGAAGATGGTTCTACTATACGTCGCCGCCGCGAGTGTACTACTTGTAAAAGACGATTTACTACTTATGAAAGGGTAGAGGAAAGACCTTTACTAGTCGTGAAAAATGGTGGGAATCGTGAACAGTTTAGCCGGGAAAAAATTTTGAAGGGTATTAGCAAAGCTTGTGAAAAACGGCCGGTAAGTTCGGAAGAAATGGAAACTGTAGTAGCTGATATTGAAAGAGAGCTAAGGGATAATTTTGACCGTGAAGTAAGCAGTAAGGTTATTGGTGAGAAAATTATGGACAAGCTGCAAAAACTGGACGAAGTAGCTTATGTTCGCTTTGCCTCGGTTTATCGGCAGTTCGGCGATTTAAACAGTTTTATTAAGACTATCGAACAACTGAAAAACAAGTAGGCGGTATACAGTAATACTTGATGCAGGGCTATCGGCCAAGTTCCAGGGAGTATGAGTAGTAATTACAGGTGATTAACGTTGCGTAAATCTGTCCAAAATAAATGTCACTACGCTCACACGGATTTCTTATGTTTATTTAGAATTGGTCAGATTCCTCCACTGCCTCTTGCAACAGGGTTCTGGCTTCCTCTACCCGGTCTGAAGGTACGGAAATCTCAACTTCAGCCAGAGGTCCAAAACTGACAGGAAACTGCGATATTTCTCGGCGCTGAATTTTAACCGGGATACCATAAGATTCTAGCAAACTATTGATAACCATATCTTGTGGAGGGTAGACCTTTTCAATAGTAACCCAGGAGTCTGAGATCGGTTTATTACCGCCGCTGTAATCTTCCTTTTGGTATCTCCTGACTAATCTCTGGTAACCGGGGTAAAACATTAGTACCACCTCCTGCATCTAATATTTTAAACTAAAAAGAGAGGGAGAACAAATGCCCAGCTTTGCGTGGAAAAATAAAGATGGTATACGCTACATTACTTTGCCGCATTGGGTTGAGCAAGGTGTTAATATTGCTTTCTCGACTCGCCTGGGAGGAGTCAGTCAGCCTCCCTATAACACTTTGAACTTTGGCCTACATGTTGGGGACAGAAAGGCTGATGTAATAGAAAATCGGCGCCGGTTTCTAAAATTATTCTTACTTACTCCAGAAGATATGGTATGTTGCGAGCAGGTACACGGTAATTCTGTGGCTATCGTGGGTAAAGACGAGCAGGGGCGCGGAGCGCAGGAATATTACACTTCTTTGCCCGGCTACGATGCTATGGTATGTAGAACACGAGGTATAATGCTTAGTACTTTTTATGCAGATTGTATCCCTATATACTTTTTTGATCCTAGCCAAAGAGTTATAGCCATTGCCCATAGCGGATGGAAAGGGACTATGGGGAAAATTGCGGTTCAAACCTTAAGGGTAATGCAAACAGAATTTGGTTGTTCTCCTGAAAACACAGAAGTCTTTATCGGCCCTGGTATTGGCAATTGCTGTTTTCAAATTGGCGAGGACTTGGCTAAGCAGGTGAAAGAGGAGTTTCCCGGGCAAAACGGAATACTTAAATATGTATATAATAAGTATACCTGGAATTTACAGCTTACAATTCGGTTGATGTTGCAAGATAATGGAGTCAGACCTGAGAATATTATTGATTGCGGGCTTTGCACGGTCTGCAATCCGGAAGTTTTCTTTTCCTACCGCCGGGAGCAGGGGGAAACTGGTCGCATGGCTGCAGTTATAGGTCTAAATTATTGAGGTGATATACCATGCATAGCCCTAAAATACTTGTAGTTGATGATGAAACCTATATTGTAGAACTGGTTAAATTTAACCTGGAGAAAGAAGGGTACCAGGTTGTAGTAGCCTTCGATGGTATACATGCCCTGGAAATGGTTAAAGAAGAAAACCCTCACCTTATTCTGCTGGATATAATGCTGCCTAGCATGGATGGTTTGGAAGTGTGCCGAACTTTAAAACAGGACCCTAATTATAATACTATTCCTATAATTATGCTGACTGCCAAGGGAGAAGAATTCGACACCGTACTTGGTTTGGAAATGGGTGCGGATGACTATATTAAAAAACCTTTTAGTCCAAGAGAAATGGTGGCCCGGGTTAAAGCTCGTCTGCGGGCTTTAAAGATTCTGGAGGCTGAGAAAGCAGTTGGTAAGAGGATATTTGTAGTAAAAGATTTAATTGTAATTCCCGACAAATATGAAGCCTTTTTGGGTGAGGAAAAACTGGAGTTAACTCCTAAAGAATTCGAGCTTCTTACCTTGATGGCTTCCAATCAAGGTAAGGTATTCACCCGTGAAGCTCTGTTGGAGAAAGTCTGGGGATATGAATATTCCGGGGATACGCGGACAGTTGATGTTCATATCAGGCACCTGCGGCAAAAACTTAGGGATGATTCCAGTTTCCCGCTTTATATTGAAACGGTAAGAGGTGTAGGTTACCGGTTTATCGAAGGAAGCTCTAACGGCTAGAAAAAGCGGAAGATTATTAACCCGCAATACTTTAGAAGGTGTATTTCAATGGCAGCAATACTAGATAATAAACATATAGATGCAATTATGACCAGCCTTATGGACGGTATCATAACCTTTGACCGTAACGGTGTTATAATTATGGCCAATAAAGCCGCAGAGAATCTGTTTTTGGTACGTAAGGGCGGATTACAGGGTCGCACTCTGGAGGAGATCGGTGATGAAGTTAGTTCCATGATAGGAGAAGTCCTACTCCGAGGTAACGAAGTATTTGCCGAGATGTTAATCCAACCACGTACGCAAATTTATCGAGTACATGTTATGCCTATAAAAAGTGACAACCGGGATATCGAAGGTGCTGTAGCTGTATTTCGAGATGTTACTGATGCCAGAAACTTTGACCAGATGCGGTCAGAATTTGTAGGTAATGTATCGCATGAATTGCGTACCCCTTTAACTTCAATCAAAGGTTTTGTAGAGACGCTTTTAGATGGAGCTATGGAGAACAGCGCCATATGCCGTCGTTTTTTAAGTATTATTGATACAGAGACAGAGCGCTTGAGTCGTCTTATTGAAGATCTGCTTACTCTGTCATCGATAGAATCTAAGGAACGTATTATCAATCCCAGACCGGTATGTTTAATTCGTTCCATTCGCAGTGTAATGAATATTATGGGTCCGCAAATAAGCGAGAAATCATTGCATGTTGAGTTTATCTGTGAACCGGATTTAGCATTAATATACGCTGACGAAGATTTATTGAACCAGGTTCTTATTAACCTACTGGATAATGCTATTAAGTACACGCCTCGCGAGGGGAAGGTAATAATTCGTTCCTTACGGTCGGACAGCCGAGTTATAACTACGGTGACTGATACCGGTATGGGTATTCCCCATGACAGTTTACCCCGAGTGTTTGAACGTTTTTATCGGGTGGACAAGGCCCGTTCCCGACACCAGGGAGGAACTGGTCTGGGATTAGCAATCGTTAAACATATTGTGGAATCCCACGGAGGAGAGGTTTTTGTGGAAAGTGAACATGGTAAAGGTTCTACTTTCGGGGTTAGTTTCCTGGTAGTGTAATAAGAAAATAGAATTTAATTCACGCGGAAACCGCGGATGTTTTACAAAAAGTGGTAAGGTGTAAGGATGATAAGAGTGGATTTACAGGAAAGTATTGAAATAGTAAAACAACGTATAGCAGCAGCTATTGCTAAAAGCGGACGTACTGAAGCTGATATTAAGTTGGTGGCGGTAAGCAAAACCGTAGGTATTGAAACTGTACGCCGTGCCTATGAACTGGGCATAACTGATTTTGGTGAGAACCGGGTTCAGGAATTTAACCATAAAATAGAAAAACTTCCTCAGGCTCGCTGGCATCTCATCGGACGTTTACAGACCAATAAAGTGAAAGACGTAGTAGGTAAGGCAGCATTAATACATTCCCTGGATCGTTGGAATTTAGCTGAACAACTAAATAAACGAGGTTTACAACAGGGTGTTACGGTGTCATGTCTCTTACAAGTCAATGTTGCCGGGGAGAAACAGAAGGCCGGTATTAAACCTGATGAGGTAGAAAGTTTCTTGGAATCACTGGGCCAACTAGAGGCATTGCGGATAGAGGGCCTTATGACCATGGCTCCTCTCTTAGATCAGAGCGAGAAAGCGCGGCCGGTTTTTCGAGAATTATATCAAATTAAAGAAAAACTGAGCAACAATCGATATAATAATGTTAACCTACGCCATTTGTCTATGGGAATGTCTCAGGACTATGAGGTTGCAATTGAAGAAGGGGCCAATATAATCCGGGTCGGAAGTGCCATTTTTACCAGTCAAGGGTAGGGATTAGGTGTGGGGAGTTGTTGGGGCAGACTGTTTGTTCACTGTTTGTATGGGTTAGGCACGTTTATCGTGTTAATATAGATATGCGCAGGACAAAATCCAAGGAGGGTAAAATAATGGGTGTATTCAGCAAAGTATGGGCATGGCTGGGACTGGAAAGTGAAGAGGTAGTAAGGGAAGAATATGTTTCTTTACCGGGAAATGTTGAGGAAAATCCAAAGACGACAGCTAATATTGTAAGTATACATAGTAACAAGACTATGAAAGTAGTGGTTTGCGAACCAGATAGTTTTGAGGAGGTTCAAGTACTAGCTGATCATTTGAAAAGTAGAAAACAGCTAATATTAAACTTCGAAAATACCCAGCCGGATGAAGCCCGTAGGATAATTGATTTTATCAGCGGGACTACCTACGCTCTGGATGGGAACAGCCAGCAATTGGGGAAGAACGTTTTTGTCTTTGCCCCTAATAATGTTGAGATTGCTAAAGACGTACGGGGTATTATCCGCAAACCGGGATTGGTCAATCCTTTTGGAGGTGAGCGCTAGTGCCTACATGCCTGGGAATCATAGGCTGTGGCAAAATGGCTAACGCCATTGTAAAAGGTTTAAGTGCGGATAAGGCTGGTTTCCAGGATATATTGGTAACTGATGTAAATCAGGATAAGGCCCTGACATTTAGCCGGGAATATGAAGTTAAGGTTGTAGATTACGAAACCTTATGGAAAGAATGTGATGCTGTAATTTTGGCGGTCAAGCCTTACCAGATAAAAGAAGTCTTGAACTTGGGACGAGGCCAATGGCATCCGGGGCAGCTAATAATATCTATTGCTGCCGGGATCAAATTGGTCAGCATGGAAACAGCTACTGACAATCTACTACCGATTATAAGGGTCATGCCCAATACCCCATGTCTGGTGGGTCAGGGAATAGCAGCAGTCGCTGCTGGTAATAAAGCTACTGATGACGATGTGGATGTAGTCATGCGTATTTTCGATTCTTTAGGTACGACCATAAAGATTGATGAAAAATATATGGACGCAGTCACTGCCGTTTCCGGCAGCGGGCCGGCCTATGTATTTTTGGTAGTAGAATCCTTTATAAATGCCGCACTACAGATAGGACTGGATGTTAATATAGCGCGAGAGTTGGTTATTAAGACTATGAAAGGCAGCCTGGAGATGCTGGAGCAGAGTGGCGAGCATCCTGCAGTTCTGCGTCAGGACGTTTCTTCTCCCGGAGGTACCACCATCGCAGGGATAAGGAAATTGGAGGAAAATGGTGTACGCAAGGCCTTTTTTGATGCGGTAGAAATGGCTTATAATAGGTCTATTGAACTTTCCAGCGATGTTTAACGGGGAGGATAATGTCATTGAAATATCAATTAATTGGCCTAATCAACATTGCATTTCAGGTACTGGTATATTTAATAATTGCCCGCTGTTTACTTTCATTTGTACGTCATAATCCCTATCAACCGATTATCCGGTTTATTTATGATGTTACGGAGCCCATTATGAGTCCTTTCCGTAGAATTATACCTTCTGCCGGGGGACTGGATTTCTCACCCTTTATCGCGGTACTGGCTGTAGAAATGGTTAGACGCTTAATAATACAATTATTATGGATGATATAGTACAAAATAGGCGCTGATAGAAAGTTGTTTTGTTAATGACTTTGAATTTCGAACTTAAGTAATTATCTAGAGTAAAGAGTGAGAGGTAAGGGGTTAGGGGTGAGGATACTTACTAACTCTGTCAATCTAATACATCTATTTACAGTTGTGGTTTTGTGTACTCTTTAAGGTGTGTCCTGCGGGCATAGAAGGTTAATAGAAAGGGTTAGTTTTAGCAATGAATAATACTCAAATCGAACTTTTGGCTCCGGCGGGTAGATGGGAAGCCATGGAGAAGGTTGCTGCTGCCGGTGCGGATGCGGTCTACCTTGGCGGCAAGAGATTTAATATGCGCCTGCTTCAGCCCGGTTTTAATTTTTCTGACCAGGAATTACGCGATGCCGTGGAATACCTGCACCAGCAGGATAAGCGTTTGTACCTCACTATAAATAACCTTTATTATGATGAGGAAATAGAGGAACTTGCCGATTACCTCCTGTTCCTGCAAGAACTGGGTGTAGATGCCCTGATTATACAGGACAGTGCTATTATCAAACTACATCAGCAACTGGGTTTAACCGTACCGCTGCATGCCAGCGTGCAGATGGGGCTGGGTAGTACCGAGGCAGTTAAGTTCTTTGCCGATAACGGTGTCAGCCGGGTAATATTATCTAAAAACCTGAGTCTTCAGGAGATATCGCAGATTTATAAAGAAACCGGCATAGATATTGAGTATTTTGCCCATGGAGATTTATGCATCTCCCATACCGGTCAGTGTATGATGAGTAATATAATTGCATCTAAAAGCGGTAACCGCGGTATATGTATCAAACCCTGCCGCTGGCAGTATACCCTGGAGGGGGTCCCCGATGCCGGTAATGAACCCGGTTATTATTTGGCTCATAAGGATCTATGTTTACACTCCCATCTGCAAGCACTGGTTGCAGCCGGGGTTAGCAGTTTTAAAATAGAAGGACGTATGCGGGAAGGAGAGTTTCTGGCTTTTCTGGTAGGGATATATAGAAAAGCCTTGGATCGCATTATTACCAACCCGGGAGATGCTCAACCTGACCCGGAAGATGTAAACAAACTGCAAGAAAAACGGGTAAGAAACTTTACTACCGCTAATTTATTCGGGAGAACTAGGCTAAATACGGTAGACTTGAGTGGAGAACGGGAACCTTTTTTCTCTACTGCTCCCCGTTTTCTGGATAAGTTGCAAGACGAGAATTATACTGATTTTTCGGACATTAAGCCGGTTGCAGGTCCGGCAGCAATTACGGTAAAAGTAGCCCATCTGGATGCACTGATATCCTTAATGAATGCGGGCGTCAACAGATTTATCCTGGGTTATGAATATATACGACAGTATGGTGCTGGATGGAATAAGAAACAGATAGCTAAAGTTTTAGAGCAGGATATAAAACAGGATACCACGATAATCGTTGAAACTCCCCGAATAGTTTGTGGCGATGAAATTAGCGACATAGAAAAATTGTTGGATTGGATGAGGGCCCAAAACCTTACTGAGGTGCTGGTAAATGATTTCGGCAGCCTGCGGCTAGCGTTGGATAAAGGATTTACCGTAAGCGGAGGCCCGGGACTTAACCTGAGTAACAGCATTACCGCAGCATTTCTCAGGGATAGTGGTCTGAAACGAATAACCGCTTCGCTGGAGTTGAATTTTAACCGCTTGGAAAGAATTTTGCAAACCGGACAGTCGGTGGAGATGGTGGTACATGGCCCCCTTTGTGGCATTATTAGCGATTTTTGTCCGGCTCACATAGTTACTGGCGGTTTAGAGGAAGTGAACTGTTCCGGGTATTGTCAAAGAAAAGACTATGCATTGGTAGATAAGCATGGTCAGCGTTACCCCATTACCAGTGATGCCCGTTGCCGCAATTACATTTATTATCCTTATCACTTGTGTCTATTTTCTTATCTACCGCAGCTGTATGCAGCCGGGTTAAGATACCTGCGCCTGGATGGGCAATATTATGAACCAGAACAGCTTTTGCCAACGGTAGCTATATACCGTAAGGCTATAAACAATTTGGAAATGGGAGTCTGGCAGCAGCAGGATAATTACCTGAAACTACTGCAGCTTCACCCCCGGGGTTTAACGGCAGCACCGTACTTTGGGAG
>DIRQ01000002.1:0-2330 GCA_002424365.1 Syntrophomonas sp. UBA5432
CCTGTGCCAGACATCAAGAGAGACTTTGGCCTTATATTTACCATAAAGGTCAATATCATCTTCACTCAGTCCTACTGACCGGGCCACCTCGATAATAAGTTGCATTCTTGCTTCTTGAGCTATTTCAATGTCACTTTTCATGGAAAAAATATTTCCCCTCCTTTTCGGATAATGATTCTATTTTAACCTATAAATACTGATTTGCCCTTAATATTTCTAAAGCTTTTTCTTTATCTTCATCAGCAATCAATATAACTGGTCCGGTACAACCCATACCACTGGAGGCAAAAATCTCATTTTTCCACAAAGATTTTACGGCATCTTCTAATTCCAGAATATCTACACCGGGAATTTGCTCTCCGGTAACTTTGGCAGGAGGAGGAGTAACTTCTTCTTTCGCATCTACCAAAACTGTAGGGGCAGCAGGAATTTCCCAGCCTGCTTGTTTGGCTTTTCTTATTTCACCCGCAGCAATCTTTTGCAGGCCTCCTTTCACCATCGATGCACAATAATTAATTGCTCCAGCTATAACCGGAGAACCTGAAGCCCGGGAAATAATGCAGATTAGACGGTCAAAGTTTTCTCCCACCCCGGGACCATAACCATATCCCATAGTCTCATAATCGCCGCCACTATTAAAAGAACTAAAAAGTTTCATTAATATATTTCCGGTTAGAGTATCACAAAGTACCACGTCAACACTACCTAGTATCAAATCATTTCCCCGCAGAATCTGCCCGCCATCTGCTCTTTGAGATTCACCCCAGCTAAAATCGTAGCCTCGTGATTTCATGACATTTAAGTACCTTTCTACCTGACGGGCACCATCTACATTTAAAATACCCAGGGTAGGGTTAACTATCCCATCCGCCCGGGCTGCAGCTACGCCAAATACCGCATTCTTAATCATAGCCTGTATCCGATCAGTGTCACTGGTTCCGGTAGTACTGGCTATATACATCTCCTTACCCCGAACCGGGGTTACAACTTTACCAATGGTAGCAACTCCAATGGGGAAAGGATAGTGCATGGTTACTACTCCATCTAACTCCTTTTCATCCAGAAGTTTCTCCAATATGGCATGTACTTCGTCTTCGTCATCAGCCTGATACACTGGTAAATTACATGGCGGTACCGGACCAATGATACTTACTTCCAAGCCAGGTTCCCGCTGCATAGCTATTTCAGCACCCCGAAGCAACTCTGCGGGAGCAATCTCACTGCCCAGGGTAGTGAGACCTATCTTTATTTTTCTGGCTGTTTTACCCGTTCTTAATATTTCGGCCGTTTCATTAAGAACCTCATAAAGTATTTTATTAGTTATTTCTTTTGTCATCCGAGGTTCACCTCCCGGCCACTGATCTGGCCAATTCCTGTATGGCATCAGCCAGCAAGTTTTTAATTTCCTGTTTAAACTCTTCGCCATCACCAGTATCTCTTGTGGGATCAATAACTCCGGTATTACCCTCAACAATAAAGCTAATACCATCGAAAAGATCAGTCATGCGTCCCAGAAATAAGCTGCCTTTACCGATTATCATTGCCCGCTGCATCTTTCCTGCTAAAATAGAATCACGTATATGGCCTAATAGGGGTACACCAGACGGTATGTGGCCTTGGGTAGGTGCAAATCCGGTTACCCCGTGACGGGTGGCAAATTGGGGAAGTTCCTCGCGGCTTATTTCCCCACGTTTAACGGCCATAGCTCCTATCATTTTGTAATTGGCCAGGGGTACATCACCAGCCCCAGCAGGAGCCGTTATTTCCGCATTTTGCAGTTCGGGGGCATATACATCCACATCAGTTAGTTTCAGATTATTCATTTCTAGCGGGTCCACTACAATGGCCTGTATTACCGCCTGCGGGGAAGAACCGGAAGAGATTTTGTGCTTGCCTACAATGTCGGTTCTTACTACCGGGTTTTGTCCATCGTTTTCACTGATTAGAACCGCATAGCCCCCTACCATATCTTCTAATACCGGCATTTCCTTGGCAACGTGATCCCTGCTATTCATACCTAGCTTAGCTGATGACCCCCCTGCCATTACCACCACGTTTTTGAAAATGCCGGACTGCACCAGAGCTGAGGCAGTTAGTATTCCATGGGCAGGACCGGCACAAAAGGCCCGCATATCAACACCGGTAGCATTGTTACACTCTGCAATTTCACCAATGGCCTTGGCCAGGTTTCCCCCGCCCCGCTGGTTCATATCACCGATAGCCTCTTCTGAAGTTTCAATAATATAATCAATCAGACTAGCATCGATATGATTCTTACTCAACAGGTTTTTTAAAGCCAGTACTCCCGAGGCTTTTGCAACCAGATTTTC
>DIRQ01000002.1:2662-9904 GCA_002424365.1 Syntrophomonas sp. UBA5432
AACATGTTTTTTGCCGCCAGAATATTTTTAATCCGAGCGGCAAATTCCTGTTCCAGTTCTACCAGTTGAAAGCTGTCTGCAATTTTCATAACTGCATAAAATTCATTTTCTGGTATAATGTCCCCATATTTGCCTTCCCGATCTTTAGTCAGCAGGTTTTGGTACCAGGGCCGGGGTAATTCCTGGAGTTTCTCCGGAGTCAGGTTACCTATATATACCTGATTGGGAGCGTAATTAACTGCCTGTTCAAATGTTCTGATTGATTTTACGGTTTTTTGCAAATAGTCCGAATCAGGATTATTGCTTCTTTCCATAGTAACAGTAGTACCATGCTCCATCATAATGTTGGGAGCATGTACCAGAATATATCCGGCTGCCTTTATTACAGGAAAAGTCAAGCTGTGTCCCTCCTTTGGATTATAATAAGACGCGGAAGACGCGGAAACTTCTGGGGAAGACGCAGTTTAGTTTTTGAAAAAATCTTGCTTTAAATTATTAGAGGAGTGCTCGTTATACCTCAAAGGACTAATAAAACGCTTTATTCTGATGCTTTTTAAAATCCGCGTGAATCCTTACCGCTCCGCGTAAATCCGCGTCTAATTTATTCTAGAATACTGTCTGCTCATTAACGTCGGTAGATAGTGCCTTAAGTGCTTTTTCCACTATACTGGTACGCAGGGCAAATTCTTCATCCCGGTTTAGCTGGGGGTTGCCCAACGGGTGAGGAATGGCCACTGCTGGGTCTATCCGGTTGGCGCCTACGGTCAGTGAAATAGGAACCACGGTACAGACATGAACCACGGGTACATCTACTACTTCCTCCAACTCTTTTACCATCGTTGCACCGCAACGAGTACAGGTCCCTCAGGTGGAGGTTAAAATTATACCATCGACCTTCTCCTGTTTTAGTTCTTGTCCTATAGCATTTGCATATTTTTTAGCATTGGCTACCGAAGTACCATTACCTACGGTGACATAATAAACATCGTGCAGTTTACCAATCTTACCTTCCCGCTCCAGTTTGCGCATTACATCCACTGGTAATACCCGGTCAGCATCCTTATTAGCATAAACCGGATCATATCCACCGTGAGCAGTCTCAAAGGTTTCCTCGGTTAAATCATTAATACCACTGATGTCGTAACGTCCAAATTTTGAAGCACTGGAAGATTCTATACGATCCGGATTTCCTTTAGGTACTATACCTCCCGATGTTACCAGAGCAATTTTTGCTTTGCTTAAATCCTTGATAGCAGGCCGGGGGCTTACCCGATCAAATACCGGCATAGGATATTCAGTAGTAAAGGGTTCTCCCTTTAACTTTTTCAATAGCATCTCCACTGCTCGGGCCGATCCCCTTTGCTCATGGAAAATGTTTTTGCGTATCCCCCGGGCTAAATAGCCTTCTTCTGCTGGTGAGCCCATAACTTCACCTTTAACTAACCGGGTTGCCAACCGGGCCAAGGCAGGTACGGCGGTACGCATTTGCGCCGCTGAATTACCGGTTTTAACTATATAAACTTCCTTCTTATACATATCAGCGCCGGGGTTTTCTTCATACATACCAGTTACAACCGGTATTTTAAGTTTTTCCTGTATGGCAGCACATACCGCCCCGCAGGCCATACCGTATCTTCCGGCATTAAATGCCGGCCCAGCTATAAGCAGGTCAGGTTTGAAACTGGCCACCAGTGTAATAACCTCTTCTGTGGCATTTTCAAGATTTTCATTAAAATAAGTGTCTCCACATATTACGGTACCTACAATCGGCATATCATCGCCCAAAGCCTTTTCCAACACTGTCCCCGGACCTACCGGACCATCTTTGCTAAATGGGGTTATATCGGCTTTATCTTCGCCGCCAATCTGCCCAAAGAACTGGTTTAAATAATGGACTACTCTTATACTGGCCACTTTTTACTACCCCCTTTGTTTAACTAAACTGTTGCCTGATACTTTCCATTTCGTTTTTAATAGCATCAACATCAAGTACCATTTCCATCATGCTGATTTGGGCATCATAAACCTCGGGATCAATCAAGTCTTTGATTTCGAAAATGTGATATACAGGTAATTTAAGAGCTATATTGGTTAGAGGCCCGGCATAGGTGGGATCCCCATTAATTACAGTTTCTGCTGTCAATCCGGCTGATTCGGCTTCCGCTCCGCCTAATATGACTACTACCTTATCTGAACCAAACTTTTCGGCTGTCTCTTTGATGCGTGCTTGATTGGCCATGTCCATGGCCCCGGCAGCAGTTCAAACAAAACATTCGGTACTGGTGAACAGCACTTCACCGCCAATTGTGTTAATACATTCCGCTATGGCCGGTCCCGGTATACCATCGCGATCTCCCAGAATACATATTTTTTTATCAGCAAAAAAACTCTTATCCATTAGCTTTCCTTCCTTTCGCATTTAATTAATTAGACACATAGTAACCAGGTTTCTAGAAAACAACGATGAATTGTAAACTTAATTAGTTGCTTAGAGTGAGAGGTTAGGGGTGAGGATACTCCCCTTAATCTGCCGTTCCCGCTCTTATAACCAAAATTAAAATGTGTAAATCAGTGTCAAAAAATCTTAGAATTCCAGTGCTCCCATGCGGTTAAATCCCAGCTCATTGGTGGCACCAGTTATGGCCTGAATCTCAACTGTTATAGAGCCATCTTTTTTCAAGGCCCCGTCAAATCCTCCGGCAATGATTTCGCTGGCTTCAATGTAGCCAATCACCTTGGACATGGGTGGTAGTTCAATAATGGCATTAGCGTTGCCGCCACTGACTACCGCATTGGCCAATGGATTAGCATCCGCCAAAGACTGCGAGGCGCCGTCACGACCGGCGTATTCATCTGTTACCAGTACCGTTTTAATTCCTAGAGCTTCGATTTTTCTACAGTTCATAATTAAATCAGCATCAGGATTACCAAATCCCTCTTCGCTGATAATTACACCATCTACTTTCAGGCTATCTACCAGTTTGGCGGTAAAATTAGAGCTGCGCTCCTTATCTAGTAAAGTTACGTTTTCATTAGTTACCACCACGCCAACAAAGTTCAGATCTTTACCATGCCGAACGAAAAGATCGGCAATTACAGGATTATTCAAGTGGTGATAGGTAGTATTTTTATCACAGGCGGAAACACAGTTACCGCTTATTACCGCACCATCCATAACCTCAGTGGGATAGAGAAAAGTAGGTAAAATCTTTTTAACATCCAGACCGTAGAGGTAGGTATCATGCATCAGACCCTGAGTCTGCAGCATATAAACATAGGCCACTTTAGGCAAGCCGGGATACTGGGCCAACTGCTCCACCAGAGGTTTGGTCTCAAAAGTGAAGGTCTCATCCGGGGTTACATTCTTAGCTATCTCAGAGATATAGCGAGTGGCCTTTAATCCGGCCAGGCGAACTGCTTCTTCGTGTTCGTGCTGGGGCAGTCCCTCCACTTTATCACAGAGGACAACCAGATTAATGGTTTGGGAAAACGGAGTGTAGTCGGCACCAGGGCCGGACATGTCAATTATTCCTTCCTGAAATCCTACTATTTTGCCTACGGTCAGTACGGTCATGCCCTTTAAAACGTTAGTTTTACCGCTTCCCACCATTTCTGCGTTGCCAAAAATACCGGGGAAAACCTGACCCCCACCTTCCACCTTGACTCGCGGTTCTAAAACATCTTTGACCGGGCATATTCTCACATCATCTCCCGGACGTACAATGTCAACCTCAATCCTGGCCAGGCGATCATCTTTAATGTTCTCCATCAGTTCTTGTTTATTTACGTAAACGATCCCGTTCTTTAACTCGGTTTTATGACCAAATTGAACATCCTTTACCAGGATATTTCCTAGTTCCAGTTGCACTTAATATTCCTCCCTTCTTATTTGGCGTATTGTTTAATCTTGGCTTCAACATCTTCCGGTGCTATTTCCTGTCCAGATAATTCATCTATTTTCTGACCATCTTTATAAAAGAGAATGGCAGGTAGACCTAATACTTTCTGGCCTATAGCCAGGCGGCGGTTACCTGAAGTATCAACCGAACAGAATTTTATCTGACCTTGGTATTTATTGGCCAGCTCTTCTATATGGGGTATCAGTTCCAAACAACGTTCACATTTGGGTCCCCACCAATCAACCATTACTACTCCACTGGCCTGAAGAACTTCATTGTCAAAATTGTCTTTGTTTACTTCGATCATAGTTTCACTCCTTATAATGATTTGTTTATAGCCTCCAGATTGGCCTCATTTATCTCTGCTATTTCCTGTTTTACTTCTCCATTAATAAAAACATGAAGCATGGGCAGCTTATCCAGGTTGATATCATAGCGTCTTCCTACCAGTTCGTTACGGGTAGCATCGACTTTTACCAGCGAGAAATGTTCATTGTTGGCCCTTACGAAACGATCAACTATTCCAACTTTTTCAGTACCACTCATGTCGGTAGGGTTATAATAGGCTACCAAAACAAGCTTTTGAGCCTTTAAAACCTCTTTTTCCCACAGTTCCGTTTCATGCACATATTTCTCCGCAGCTACTGCAGCTATGGCCCCATCACTGGCAGCTGTTACTACCTGCCGCAGATATTTGGCCCTGACATCACCGGCAGCAAAAACGCCTTCCCTATTGGTGGCCATCTTCTCATCGGTAATAATGTAACCCTGCGGGTTTAACTGCACCTGATTGGCCAGAACTTCAGTAAGGGGGACAGTACCGATAAATATAAATACGCCGTTTACCGGGTAATTATTTTCTTCCCCGGTTTGAATATTCTTTAGGGTTATACTTTCTACCAGTTCTTCGCCGTTGACACTTTTAACAATGGAATTCCATATCCACTTTAATTTGGGGTTTTGCTGCGCCCGTTCAAAAGATACCTGGTTAGCATCAACTTTACCCTCTTCATGAATTACAATTATGCTTACCAGGTCGGCAAATTTGCTAAGGTATTCAGCTTCTTCAATAGCAGCATCACCACTGCCTACTACTGCCACCTCTAATTCTTCAAACAAGTCAGCATCACAGGTAGCACAATAGCTGACGCCTTTACCCCTAAGTTTGCCTTCTCCGGGAACCCTTAACATACGTGGTTCAGCTCCCAGAGCATATATCAGCGCTTTCCCCAGGTATTCACCTTTTTTACCTACAACTTTTTTAGGGGATGATGTGAGATCCAGGGATACTATGGTGTCCTTGATAAATTCAGCTCCAAAAGAGCTGGCATGATCGGCCATAGCCTGGGTAAGTCCAGATCCGGTAGTACCCCTGCCAAACCCCGGATAATTCTCTAAATCCTCTGTGGTTGCTGCCTGGCCTCCAGGCCTTCCTTTCTCAATAATGGCAGTCTTCATACGCGCCCGAGCTCCATACATACCTGCTGCCAGTCCTGCAGGTCCTCCACCTAATACCAGCAAATCGTAAACCTGTTCCATCCTTACACCTGCCTTTCACTTAATGACTGCAGTGCGTTATCCAACAATTCTTTATCAATCATCTGGAAATCCCGGGCCAAATGGTTGAGTCGCCGGGAGTCCATCCCCTCCCTGGTTCCAGATTCCACTTTTCCCAGGCAATATTCCAGCATATTAAGGGTTGATAAATCGGTTTCCGTTATGGATATACTTAACACTACCGACCGATAAGGATTATCTTCCGGTTTAATGCTTCCCGCCAGGGGATGAGATAAAAGACTATGTCCCCCGGCAACTTTGTTTAAAACCTGGTATAAAACCTGGCGTTGATTCCCCCTAACAAAACAGATTTCAGCATTGTTAATATTTTTAACTATTGGGTTATTAGTTATAATCAAAACCTGCTGTAAATCCATTGTTAAAATCCTCCAAAAGTTTTCGGGTATAAAAAAACAGAAGAGCAAGATTATCCTTGTCCCCTGTTTGCTTACCTGAGAGATTCGCTTATTAAGCTTGCTCCTTCGGTGTCCGTCAGACTTTCCAGAGTCCTGTCCAGGTGCGATACTTTTAAACCTGAAAGTTTCATCAGAGACCAGATAAGTACCTGACTTGCTCCTTCGGCGGGATTTAATATCCACTCTCTCGCTACCCTTCATCCATAAGTTTTCAATTTTTATTTTGCCTAAAAAAAGCTTTTTTTATCCACCTCCTCATTAAAACTTCAATTATAATGCAGAAATTAAAAAAGCACGGGAGTTCATTATTCCCGTGCTCTGTCTATTAACCTGAGAGATTCACCTTTTAAAGGTTTGCTCCTTCGGTGTCTTACGACTTTCCAGAGTATGTCCGGATATAGTCCTATAACCTGAGAGTTTCATTATTTACCCGGGCAGGTAAATAACTTGCTCCTTCGGTATGGCTTTAGCCCCATTCTCCCATATCCATCATTCAAGCTTATTAAATTATGACTAAATTACAGTCTCTAAGCTTAATATACTTTCTACAAATAAACCCTGTCAACTACCAAAATTAATCTTTTTCGTAAATGAAATAAGTCCAGGTGATATATAGCCACAGGAAACATCTCATAAATATACGGAAAAACTGTTTGTATATAAAAATTTGCAGCTAATTAATAGGTAAAGTAAATTGTTAATTCAGGAACATAAGTTAATGCATATCCAGGAGAGTTCCATTGCGTTACCCCGAACCTACTATACCAGATTTGGGCAGCTGGTTGCCCATTAAATCTGTTGTCTCTAAAATCGTTTGAAACATAATATCCATATCCGTCTTGTTTATATAAACCTACTACCATGCCAGAATATCCACTGGTAGGCATAGTCCTCCATCTAAGCTGAACACCTGTAACAGTTGCATTTTGACATAATGGATCATTTCGTAAATCCCAAGAAACCAAAGACGACCAATAATTTGCATAATAAATAGAAGAAGTAATAGGGGTAGACGATTTGTAACTTATAGATCCACCACCGCCAGATCTTTGGGCCTGCTCAACAGAATCGATTTTAACATTATTTTCAGTTTGCATTGGAATTAAATTATCAGGCAAACTAATTTCTTCTCCGGATGGTGATGTAATCATTGGCTGGACGTCTTCACCCAAAGGCAATACTGGGTTAGTTTCCGTTACCGGATTTTCTGAAGGCATTATAGTAGTAATCCCTGACGGCGTACAAATAATTGAACCCTCCGCAGCCATTGCTACACCACAAAAACCAAATAGCATCACTATCACCATTATAATCATCAGCCGTTTATTAATTCTCATATTTTTCATCTCAGTTCTTTTAATACACCGGAT
>DIRQ01000126.1 GCA_002424365.1 Syntrophomonas sp. UBA5432
CTCTCAACTGTCAAAGTCGGGATTTTAGTAAATATTTATAATTATTCTAGAAGAAAGCAATATACATGTCAAACCAGATAATGGCAATGAATTGTTATACTGCAAAAAAATTGTATTAGGAATACAGTTGTTTTAAGCTATGGTAGTATGGTTGCTGCTTCTGTATTTTTAGTTTAAATCAAAAATATTTAATTTATTTTAGGCAAACAAAGCTTTCTGGAGTCCAGCGACGGTAGCGACAGTTATAACAAGATCGCTCTTCCTCACTAACCAGTTCATCTTCATCATCAAGACTAAAATGTTTACATAGACCCGCCGCCTCAACTGCTTCCTGCCATGCTTCTTTCCCCAGAGAAAACATTCTTTCTCCCTTATCATTAACCTTCCACATTATATGCCACCTCCAAGAGGGTCATGACCAGTTTAGAATCGCTTAAGATAGTTTTTAGTACAGGTCTGCCATTTAGCATCCTCCGTTTCATTAGGGAAAACTAGCAGAGTAGTTCTACCATTAAGCATAACTGCTTTTATGGTTTCACCCAAACAGATTATTTCATCCTCTGCTATCATTTGTCCTTCCGTACTTCGAACCACTTCTACTCCACTTTGATGTTTAATCTCTCCAGAGGTAATTAATCCGGCTGGTGCATTTACTTTAAGCTTACCCCGTAAGCGCCCATCATTTCCGCTTAATCTTAACCCAGCTCCGGCCAGTGCGCCTATTACTCCTATCCCCTCGCCACCATGTTCGGAAAGATATGCTCCGGTCTTAGAAGCAACATCATAGGCTTCCTCCTTCTTTAAGACTACCTTCTTGGCTTTATAAGCATATTTAATTAATGTCTCTTCTTCTTCTAACTGCTCCAAGGCTACCACACATAAGCCAGGGTCAGATCCAGGTGCACTTTCTTTTGCTAGAAATTGCCGGGCCACTTGCAAGTATTCTTCAAAATGCTGCTCTTCTATCTGGGCTGCAAAACACATAGCACTGTTATGTGAGGTGTAGGGTATATCCGGATGCACCAGTAGTTGATGGCGCGTTATAACCTGGGCTTTTCCCCACTCCCGTTCTTCCAATAGTTTAGCCAGTAGTGATGCTATTTCTCCGGTACCTCTACTCTCCAAATTATCTGTATCGTCAATGGATACCAGTATTTGCATTTAACCGCCTCCTATCTTATTGCCGCGGATTTTTATGCCCCCGCATACCTTCGCCATTCAATATATTGGTCAGCATTTTGTCTGATACCTGGTAATCAAAGAAGGTCTTATAAAAGCTACGCGCTTCTTCTCTTATATCCAGATCTTGAAAATGTTCAGGATACAGTAACTGGGCCGTCCACATAATAGCCAGTGGGGTTTCCAGTCCGCCCGGATGCCCCCAGCGGGATATACCTATAGGCATCTGGTAAACTTTTTTATCTTTAACTGCTTTTAAGGGTGACCACTGAGAATTGGTCATTATATAATCAACTACTCCAGGTTCATTTACCAGAATTACATCGGGGTCCCATAAAAGAATCTGCTCCAGACTGGCATAATTTTTCCCTTCCAACTGGCGTAAAGGCTGATCTACCGATACATTTATAGCCCCCGCTATTTTGGTCCAGTCACCAGCCAGGCTATCCGGGGTGTCGGTACGAGTTGCTTCGTTTACCGCATGGTAAACCCGAACCCGTTCATTTTCGGGGATTGTTGCCACTATCTTCTGTACTCGTTCTATGCTGGCCTGGTAGTAATCATTGTAGGCCTGACCCTTTTCGGGGACACCCAGCGCCTGGGCAATGGCCATAATAGCATGCTGCTGTCCTTCAATACTATTATAATCAACGGCCAGGTAGGGAATATTAAACTTATCCAGTTTTTCCACTTCCGCCGGATTTAAAGCCGTACTATTTTTGACAAAAGCAACATCAGGATTGGTTTTCAGTAATTCTTCAATGTTTATTGAACCCGCCGCAACTGGTATGAGTGCATCAGCAATCTCTGGATACATTTCATTTAATAATACATCCCGTTTTAAGCCGTCGGGAATTGCAACTATCTTATTCCCCTCACCTAACATAGCAGTTACATGCCCGGAAAAGGCATAAAGACAGGCGACCCGTTCAACATGGGCAGGTACCTGCACCTTACGACCCAGATTGTCGACGACCGTTATAGTCTGTTTAGTTTGACCAGGTATATTCTCATTACCTGCTATATTGCGCTCCTGCCAATAACGATAACCTATTACTAGTAGCAGTACAATTAACAATAAAAATATCAACCGGGGATATTTTTTATCTAACATAGGCATTTCTCTCCTCTTCTTTAGTTCCGTTCAAAGTACTAACCGGAACCAGTTGTTTCAATACCGTCGAGGTATCCAGGGGACAGGTCATTAATTTGGTATTAACATTATAAAGGGTTCTCATGTTATGTTCATTAAGTACTTTAGTAGGGTTCCCCACCTCCAAGAAATGCTTGTTATGCATTAAGGCTACCGTAGTTTTAATACCATTGTTTTCTAAATAAAAGGTGTGGTTGGGAAAATGGGTAGCCATAACTACAGTTAAGTCGGTGGTTTTTACCAACTTAACAATGGTTTCCATTACCACCATCTCATGTTTAAAATCCAGGTGGGCGGTAGGCTCATCCATGACAATAACAGGAGTTTTCTGAGCCAGGGCCCGGGCAATCATTACTAGTTGTCCTTCCCCACCGCTTAACTGGGTATAGGGGCGATGACGCAGATGCCTTAAGCCGACCAGGTCAAGCGCCTCTTTGGCAATTTCTTTATCTTTTGCCGAGGGGGAGGAGAAACGACCGGTATATGCTGCTCGACCCATTTTAACAATATCGATTACCTGGTATGGGAAAGTGCGTTCATGGCTCTGGGGTACATAGGCTATATAGCGTGCTATCTGCCCCGCCTTAAGGGTACGGGTATCTCTTCCCATTACCCGAATTTCCCCCTGCTGCAAATGGTTAACCCCTAAAATGTTATCTAACAAAGTACTTTTGCCACAACCGTTAGGTCCCAGAAGACAGAATATTTCACCCTGGCCTACTTCAAAACTTATGTCCTCAAATATTTTCTCTGACTGCCGTTCGTAACTAAAAGAGGCATTAGCTACCTGTAAAACGCTCATATTACCAGCCCCCTCCTTTGGTTTTCTTAAGTAACCAGACAAAGAAGGGTCCTCCTATTAGTGCGGTAAGAATTCCAAGGGGCATCTCTGACCCGGTTATAATTCGCCCCACATTATCTACCAAAACTAAAAAACAGGCTCCCAAGGAAAGGCTGGCAGGAATTAACACCCGGTTGTCGTTACCTACTATCATCCTACATATATGAGGAATAACTAATCCCACCCAGCCAATTATTCCACTTACACAGACTGCACCGGCTGTTGCCAGGGAAGCACAGATAATTACTATACCTTTATCAACCGCCAGGTTCACTCCCAGGGAATGAGCTTCCCGGTCACCCATGGATAATACGTTTATGCGCCACCTGATAGCAATTAATCCTGCTATACCTATACCCATGGGTATTCCAGCCATTAAAATATCGTGGTAGCGAGCCGTAGCCAAACTGCCCATTAACCAGAATACAATGGTCGGAAGTTGCTGGTACGGATCTGCCACGTATTTAGCAAAAGAAATTAAAGCCGAGAAAATAGACGATACAACTACGCCTCCCAATACCAGCGTAATAGTAGGAGTAGTATTGTACACCCGACCAATAAGGTAGCTTAAAAGCACCGCCAGCATGGCAAAAGCAAAGGCAAAAATATAAACAGCCGAAGTGTTTCCGTGAAAAAGAATGATAGCTAGCGCTGCACCAAATCCGGCTCCGGAACTTACTCCAAGTATTCCTGAGCTCACCAGTGGGTTACGAAACAATCCCTGAAAAGATGCCCCGCTAACTGCCAGGCAACCTCCTACCGCAGCTCCCAGAATAGCCCGGGGCATTCGAATATCCCAAACCAGGGTCTGATACATATCAGGAATATCATAATTAACCAATGCTATTTGACCCCATAAAGTCTTGATTACCAAAGGCAGGGATAAGGGATACCTACCTATAAAGAGTGAGGCAAATACACATAGCAGGGGTGCTATTATTAATAAAATGTAAATAATTCTCTTACGCATAGTGCCCACTCCTGGAAATAACTTGAGGGGAAAATCCCCCTCAAGTTATTCTTAAGTTATTTGCGTCTTAGGAAAAAATAAAAAAGTAATAATGCTCCTACGACTACTACAATACCGGCTATTACCGATTTGCTTATACCATTGTCCTTGTCAGCAGTTTGTGCCTTATTGTCGTCAGTGCTGGACTTCTCAGTATTGATAACTTTATCCTGTTCGGGCTTATTTTCATCCTGCTCTGCCTGCACTTGATTATCACTTGTTTCCAACTTGTCATTGTCAGCTGTATTATTAGCCATTACTTGATTTTGTACAGCCTGGTTCTTATTAGCATCAGTCTGCTGATTTGCAGGTTCTGTCGGTTTTACGGTATTTCCAGTATTATCTTTAGGAGTAGTAGGGTTTACGTTTTTCCCAGCCGTAGTAAAACTTACTTTTACCTCTTGCCCTAATACGGCACCGCTTTTAGCCTGCAGCTCAGGTGATATTTTCAGGGTATAATTGCTTCCGGACTGAAGAACCTGCTGGGGAACAATGGTCACTTCCCGTTTATATTCCGGTTGAATCTGGTCATCGGCCATGACCACATTAATCGGAACCTGCTGTCCATTGTTATACAGGGCAAAACATTTTACGTTATTGTCCTTAACCGACATATTAATTATGTTTTTGTTAAAAGTTAGCTTAATCTGGGTATTAACAGCTATATTTGCAGCCCCATTAGCAGGGTTGGAAGTAGCTAACCCTAATGGGGTATTATGCCCACCACCGGAACCATCACCACTACCACCTTCAGCTAATACCGGTAAGGATAAGAATAAGCAAAAAAGTACAACTAGTGATAAAACCAAAAATGACCTTGACCTCTGCCTAAACTTCAACACGGTAAAACCTCCTAAATATTATTTGTAGACGCAGAACCCCCACTTGAATAAAAAAACCCGAACTCTCGAAAAGAAGACTTCAGGTTGTTTGCCCGTTCCCGGTTATAAATGCTCTCCTTTCCAAAGGGGAGGCACAGCCGTTTCCAGTTGCACCCATCGGCTGTACACCATAGCCGTGACTGAAGGCAGTACAGCTCGGAGATTATTCAGTTAATTAAAACCCGTATTATTGGTAAGTACGTAAGTATTCTATCATTATTCGACAAGTATATCTATACGTGAATATTTACCAAAAAAATAGAGGGCAGACTGCCCTCCGTAATATATTAAATTCAATTGTTAATTGATGTTGGTGATTAATCACGTTGATTCCCTTATTTGCTCACTTGCTAATGATATTTATTGGGTACCAGTTAGTTACTCTGATGTTGTTCAGACCATTCTTCATTAATGGTCAAGCCCTGGTGCAGCTGATTTGTAAAAAAGATATTTGTCGATTCATTTGTTCCAGTTTATGTTAACTATTCTAGCCTCTGTAAAATCCGCCAGCTGGTGAAATGGCCTGATAGCAGTTGGGGACATGTATAATACATTTAAGCAGTCTTACTTATGGTTATCCACAGGCCAGCCTCGTCCCGTGTTATTTCAAAAGAAGATATACCGGCCTGTTCCAGTTCCTTACGATATTCTTCTACCTTCGTTTGACCGATTCGCTGCTGTCTTTTTTCCTTCCATTCCGGATCTTTCTTAAGCATTTTAATTTCTATTTCCCGCAATAACTCGGCATTACCAAAGCCACCACCAATCATTCCTGCTCCACCTACAGCCAGCACCCGGTAAACCTCACGGAAGGCTTGAACCCGGTTCTCCCAGAAAAACATGGAGCCCCGGCTTACGACCAAATTGACGCTTTCATCTTCCAAGGGCATGTCATGTACATCCCCCAGCAATGTTTTAACCCTGCTATCCAGACCATTCTGACTAATATAACCCTGAGCTAGGTTCAGCATATCCTGGGATTCATCAAACAGTATGGTTTCCAGGTCCGTAATCTGAGCCAATGCCAGCCCCAGGTATCCTCCCCCGCAACCTATATCCAGGCAACCCCCCCTGGTAATTCCGGTACGGCTAATAATTTGTTCGGCTAATACTGGATACACCGGCGCAAAAACTTCCCGGGCTAATCGATCGAATTCTAACGCATTTATTTCCACATTTTATCTCCCCTAACTGTTCTGTTATAAAAGCTTCTGCTTTTTTAACTTTGTTTATTTCTCCCTCCAATCGCATAACCTGTATCTTCCCCTTTAAAACCCACCAGCTCCTTACCCCTTACTCCTCACTCTAGAAACTAATCAGGTTCTAAAACTCCAAGTCATTTACAAGATAATTTCCTTATTAACGACTATTTTCTTGCTATATACCGCCTGAATCCTTCAGCAGGGAAGTCAACTCTTCATCCGTAAGATCATAATGGTAGAATTTCTTATAAAACTCCCGGGTTTCTTTAGCCATATCATATTTGTATACATCGGGGTAAAGCAGATTGCCCAGCCATTGAATGCCTAGTATACGATTTGCCGAAGGAGGACGGTCAAACCAGTTAAATGGACCACTGGGTACCGCATAAACTTTTTTATCCTGTACCGCAGGAATACCTTTCCAACTTGCATCAGTCATTATTTTGTCAAAATAACCACCCTGGGTTCTGTTCCAGCTAATAATTACATCAGGGTTCCAGGAAAGAACCTGTTCCAGCGAAACCGGGCTC
The DNA here is from genome assembly GCA_002424365.1 of Syntrophomonas sp. UBA5432. GTDB lineage: Bacteria > Bacillota > Syntrophomonadia > Syntrophomonadales > Syntrophomonadaceae > UBA4844. The sequence goes on from DIRQ01000126.1 coordinate 6,796, forward strand.
ATACCCATACCGCCTTTCATGGCGACTTCAGCAACGTTTATTCCTCCTACCATCTCTAAAACTTCGACGTGGCGTGATCCACGCGGATCAGTCTCCAGACCGGCGGCACCCTCAGCATAGTACACCCGTACCTGCTTATCCGGGTCTATAGTTTTAGATTTCTTTTGAGCATCGGTTATTACTTTCTTACAGTAGTCCGCCAGTTCTTGTGCCTTCTTCTCCTTGTTTAGTAGTTTCCCGGCAAATTCATAAGTCTTATCAAACTTGGCTAACTCACCATTAATGAGAATTACTGGTATACCAACTTGCTCCTGTATCTGGTCGGCCTGAGAAATCGCCATTTCGTCTATTACACCCACAGATATAATAATTTCGGGATTGATTTTTAATATCTCCTCGGTATTGCAGGTAGCCTTAGCATACCAACCCCCTAAATTGGGCAGGCTGTGATATTCGGGTAATATATATTCCTTTTCACCTGCTCGCAATTCATAGTTCCAGCCAATTAATAGGTCTGGGTCCAGAGTATACAATAAAATGGTACCTACCGGGCTGGTAGAAAACACCTTGGTTATCTCAACTGGTATTGTATGCTCCCGCCCAGCATCATCTACAATAGTACGTACACCGGGATCAGATGGTGCCACTGTCTCATGCGGCTTCTCTTTACTACATCCGGCCAGGCAACAGGTCATCACCAGGGCCAGAATGGTCAGTAGGACAATGATATTCCTTGTTCTTTTCAACTCTATTCCTCCTCTTCAATTCAATCCATCTTTATAAAACGAATTTCGCTGACAATATATGGTTTTATACCAGGTTATAGCTTCTGTCGATTTCTACCCTAATTCCCGTTCCGATATTTGCTAAGCGGAAGGGAACACATAATCCTGCTTCTTTATTTTTCTAACTGTTAAAATTCCACCTCCACTCCCCCTGAGTTAGGCAACCTGCTTAGGGATGATCCAATCCGAAAACTATTTAATAGTTCCCTAAATAGATTTTGTCCCTTGTAAAAGTACTCCGCATTTTACTAACTAGCTCTATCTGACCCTGTTCTGGAAAAACTGGTAGAAAGCTATTAATACCAGCCCTTAGTCCCCAGGTTATAAAATCCGGACTGGTAAAGCTATTAACCGTGCCAAGATAAATGCGGGCTATGGCCGCTGTTCGAGCCCAGCTATAAAGGTTAGCAGAAGGAAGCTTTTCCATTTCTACAAAAGGATACTGTTTATAAGGGGTAAGAGAAAAAGAATCCAGTGGAAGTGATTTCATAAGCTCCAAACCCCATATTATATCAGCCTCAGTTTCCCCCACCCCAAACAAAAACCCACTCCAGAGCTTGAGCCCTGCTGCCATTACATAATTTAGAGTCTCAAGACGGGCCTTAAAACTATCTCCTGGTCGCACCTTATGGAATAATTTTTCATTGGGTACTTCTATTCCACACCAGTACCCATCCAATCCAGCTTCTTTTAAAGAATTCAGGCTGTTTTGGGAGAGCGGTCCGCAGGTAGCAAAAACTTCAATATTAGTATCTAACTTATATATTTCTTCCTTTACCCGATGGACATAATTATAAAACCATTCTGGAAGCTCATAACCCAACCATCCTGACGGAAGTAAAATGCGGTGAATACCAGTATTGGCTAACTCCGCTATCCTTCGAATGACTTCCTTAGGTTCTCTTAACCGCTGAAAATCCGAATTATAGTTAGACATGGCCCTCCACCAGCAATGTCGGCAGGGAGGACTCATCTTACATTCAATACTAAGTGGGACGGGGGAGCATAAAACACTATCTAATGGCCCAGCGCTAGTCATAGCCCGGTCAAAAAGTACTTCGCTGTTTTCTTGGAAGAGATTTGATAGCATCTTGTTTCCTTTCCTAATTAAAAAGCCAATAAGCAGGCTAAAAATAGGTTTACTATTGCTCGCTTTACCTGATTACTATGGTTTATCATTAGGAGGCAGGTGCATCAAAATTCTCTGGGCTTGATCATCGCTCAGGTTATAACGGAAGAATTTTTTATAGAAATCCTTTAACTCTGTTTGCATATCCAGGTCTTTAAATTTATTCGGGTGTATTGTTTTTGCTATCCACATTAATAGCAGGATTTTTTGCTGTCCGGCATCCCAAAAGAAAACCCCCGTAGGGCAGACCCGTACCTGTTCTTTTTGTACAGCCGTAAGCTGTTTGAAGCGCTGGTCATCTGATATTGCACCTACCACTTCTTCAGCACTGGCATTACCAGATGAACCTGCATGATCAACAAAGATAAAATCAGGATTCCACTTAAGCAATTGTTCCATGTTAATCTCATTCTTACCGCCACCGATCAAGTCCTGGTGCACACAATTGCCACCAGCTAGCTTTATAAGCTCGGGCATATCTGATGCTTTACCGGCAGTCCAAAGTAGTTTCTGCATAGCAAAGTATACTTTCGGTCTTTCGTTCTCAGGAATATTTGCGGTAACTGCACTTATCATTCGGACTTTTTCATCAAAGTATTTAGCATATTCCGTTGCTACCTTTTCCTCATCCTTACCTAAAACTTGGGCGTAAACCATAAGCATGTTTTTGCAGTCTTCTAATTTTTGACCCCCGGGGGCAGATACTGCCGGCACTACTGCAATATTAGCTTCCTGCAAGCGTTTTACTTCCTGGGGGTTATCCCAGTAGAAGACTACGTCCGGGCTTAATTTTAAAATCTCTTCTATATTAAGTGAGGTGTGGGCATTGGGCACACCTGGTACTTCGTTTAACCTTTTGTATATGCAATTAGACCAGGGCCAACCATCAATATGAAAATCCCCATTGGCAACTATTTTATCCTCAGCACCAAGTAATACGACTTTCTCATAAGAAGGTCCAAAAAGTGCTGCCACCTTTTTCACTTCCACTGGAACTACAATTTCAGATCCATCAAGGTTTGTTACGGTTCGAGTTTCCGGTAATGCTTCCTGTTGTACTTTTTCCCGTCCTCCGCAACCGGCTAGAACGCCTAAAGTAAAGACTATCAGCATTAAAACAGCAACTTTTCTAAAAGACTTTCCTCTCATTTTATCTTCTCTCCTATACATCATTCTTTAATATCTATTACCCTTGATTTTTCTTATGGAGTTAAACGCAAGCAGTTAAAACGACCATATGGCGACCCCCTTGACCTTTTACCAACTCCCCATTTTTGGGGAAGAAAGAGGTAAAAGGCTTAATACGAGCTATCCTTCCCATCAAAGAAGCGTACAGGGTATCATCTGTGGGATATCACCATTTACCTGGCAGTCTGAGCAGAAGTCTAGCTCTTCGTCTAATAGCACCTCCCCTCTATGTGGTAAAAATCCCAGCGGGATCTTCATGCAACCGGCAACCAGGTCGTTTATAATATCAACTTTTGTTTTTCCCATACCAATTTAAATCCACTAAATCTGCTCTTACATCTAAGAAATAAAAAAACCAGCATCGGAAAGTTGATACTGGCATTAACGTTATGCTATTCAGGTAAAAATAGTCTCCCTGTTAACATTAAGCCCTCTAACGGTAATAGCAAAATCATTTACTACCCGTTAAAGGATATACCATATCTTCTTTCCAAATACGGGAGGCATAGCCGTTTCCAACTATACCCTCTGGGCAGCAATTAAAGCCCCTTCGTCCAATTATCCATGGCCTGAAGCTTTAGGATAGAAGGCTCGAAGACATTAACTTTTAATTATTATAGATATGGAATTCAAAGTACCCCCTATAAATATAATGGTTTTCGTATTCAAATCCAGGTTATGCATTATAGCTAGTTTAAGTTTGTTTTTGTCGTAATTCCCCCATATTTATGTTAATATTTATTTGATATTGTTGCTATTTGTTTAATTCTATATAACTCTAGGTGTTCCTGCCTGGTAAATGAAATTCTTTAACCATTTTCTCTTGTTTAAGCAATCCCAAATTTATTTGTAAAAAAGATACCTTAGTATAAATGATCAAAAAGAGCGGCAACCGGAGGAAGTGATAGGCATTTTTTGATAAAAAGGAGGTTAAGGGAATGATAGAGGCAACCACACCCCGGCAAGAGAAGGACCAACCGGAAGGTAAAGTTGAAGGCGAAACCATGTATCTCAAGAACTCTTTTGAACAAGACCTAAAAAAGGCGCATGCTTTTCATGGTCACATATGCACCGGCATTATCTTTGGAACCAGAATCGCTAGAATAGGTCTAAACCATTTGGGTATTGAAGACCCGGCTGAAAACAAAGATTTTATTGTTTTTGTAGAAGCTGACCGTTGTATCGCCGATGCGGTTTCTGCAGTTACCGGATGTACCCTCGGTAAAAGACGATTAAAGTGGTTAGATTATGGTAAGATGGCCGCTACCTTTGTAGACATGAACAGCCAAAAGGGAATCAGAATCGTTACCGCCGCTAGTAAGCAACCAACTGACGACATGGATTTGGTAAGCTTTTGGAGTTCGATAGCGGATGAGGACTTGTTCAGGACCGAAGAGGTAACCGTAAAGTTATATCAGGAAGACCTTCCTGGTAAACCTTCGCGCAAAGTTACATGCGCTGCCTGCGGTGAGGCAGTTATGGATGGCAGAGATTTGCTAATGAATGACAGAATTTTATGTAAAGCCTGTGCAAATGGTGCCTATTATCTAAAACGCTAAGAAAAGTGGTGATTTGTAATGTGGAGTATTTATAATGATTTAATAGATTCTATTCCTGAAGATTTGACGGTGCTTGATTGTATGATGGGACTGCATTGGACTCTGGTTAAATCAGAGTCAGACACAGGCGCAGCTATGACAGTAAACGGCGGTCAACAGAACAGCGGTGAATATAAGGAGCTTATTGGTATGCCGTTAAAAGAGTTGGCTGAAGACGTCAAATCGTGGACTATGCTGGAGGCTTCTATGGGATTGGCGGCAATTAATTCCGCCCTTAATACTCCCAAGCAAGTAAGTGCTCTTACCGGTCATGATTTTGAGGTAAGTGCGGATTCTGAAGCAGCCAATGCGTTTGCCCAGTTTTTACCGGATATTAAGGACAAAAATGTAGCTGTCATCGGCCATTTTCCTAACGTAGATTTATTAAGAAAGGTCTGTAAGCTTTCTGTTCTGGAAAGAATACCTCAGGATAATGATTATCCTGACCCGGCCTGTGAATATATCCTACCTGAACAAGATGTGGTATTTATAACTGGTACGGCATTTATCAATAAAACCATGCCCAGGCTCCTCAATTTGGCTAAAAATTCCCGAATTATATTGGTGGGACCCAGTGTTCCTATATCTCCCGTGCTTTTCAACTATGGTGTAGATACAATCTCCAGTACGGTTATATTAGACCAGGAACTGGCCTGGAGAGCTGTTAAGCAAGGAGGGAAAATGAAAGCTTTTAAATCAGGTGGCCAAATGGTAAGCATCCAACGATAATTCCGATACCCTAGCTGCCGGAGTAAGGGACAATCCCTCCCTACGGGATTGTCCCTACTGCAGGTATTATTATCGTGCCTTCCTCTCAGCCAATTTGCAGGTAGGTATAAAAGAATTAAAAACTGGGAATCTACCACCCGGAAAGCTTGCTGCCCGCCATGCAAGAAATGCTTTCCAGGAAGTAAATTCTCATCGGGTATTTGATTACTACCCGTCTATGCCTTTAAGCCTTACACATATTTATGTATTTCAATCCACCTTCCCTTATCTCCAGGAGCATCTAACATAACTTTAAAACTAGGAATCCCCGCCTCAAGCGCCAGTGTTTTCATTTCCTCCAGAGTAAGTCTTTTTCTCCCTTGTTTATGCAACATGTTTTTATGTCCACCCGCTAACCTGGCTCTCATAGTAAAGGGAACATAACGTCCCAGGCCACTGCCAACAAGTGCAATTCCACCAACTTTTAATACCCGATAGATTTCTGCCAATCCCTTTACTTTATCTTCCCAGAACCAGATTGAGCCCCGGCTAATTATAAAATCGGCAAAATTACCGGCAAAAGGAAGTTTTGTGCAAACATCCGCTTCTACGAAAAACACCTCATTGTCAATATCAGTCTGAGTAACCGTACGCCGGGCGAAATCTATAGCCTCGGCTTCAATGTCAATAAAGTAAACATCCATGTGGGTAATCTTGGCGATTTCGGTTCCCACGTAACCATTACCAGTTCCAATATCCAGGCAAATACCACTGTCCAAACCGTAGTCATCCACGCATTGCTGGGCCAGCAGGGGGTAAATTGGCAGCAAGGAACTGTAGGACGGCTTGCCATCTGAGGGTTTCAGCATATTTGTTCGCCTCCTCTGTTATGATTGCTAGTTAAACCAGGTCCTTGTAACAGAAAAGTAATATCGTCAGTGGTTTAATTATACACGGAGATAGCGCTAGATAAGGCGTTATCCCCGGTTAAACATCCTACCTTATTTCTTCTGATCGGAAACCTCAGGTCCGCCACTTAGGATTTCCTTGACCTGTTCCTTGTTCAAGGTTTTATTATAGAATTTTTTATAATAGTCTATTATCTCCTGCTCCAAATCCAGGTCCTTAAAAACCTCTGGGTGGAAGGTTTTGGCGGCCCACATGAGTGTCAAGGGTTGTTCTGCTGTACGGTGAGCCCAAACGTGAGCTCCCATCGGAGTAGGATAAACCTGTTTATTTGCTACCGCGGTAATTTTTTGGTAACGAGTATCCTGGTTAATTAACTTAACATCTTGTGGAGTGCTAACAATAATTATTTCCGGATCCCATTTCAATAAATGCTCCATAGAAAAGGCTAGGTTCTGCCCAGCCCGATCAACTTTGGCTATACTTTGCCCACCGGCGGTTTCAATCCACCAGTCAGAAATTTCGTGCGGTGCCGTCATGCTTGCCATATTGGCATATAAGATGCGAGGTCTTTTTTCTTCAGGTATAGTTGACACTGTTTTGCCTATCGTTGCCACTGTTGTATCAAAGTATTTTACATATTCACTTGCTAATTCTTCTTTATTAAGTACCTTCCCCACCAGATTAATGGTCTGCTTTACGTCCTCGGGCTCAGTCCAGGATAAAAACACAGCATTCATGTTAGCATTGGCTACTGCTGCGGCCATTTGTTCATCCATGGTAAATACAACATCTGGTTTTAACTTCATTAATTCTTCTACATTAGGCTGGTAATTGTTGTTCTGAACCACGGGTTGATTGGCTAGATTGGGAGCAAACTTGTACTGATACTTCCAGCGTTCATTCCGGGCAAATTCAGGGAGACCGTTAACTATCTTATCACCCTCACCCACCGCAAAAACAAGACTATTTAATACCGGACCAGGGCCTATTGTAGCCACACTGTTAATCTCTGGCGGAAGGGTCACCTCCCGGCCTGCCATGTCCACAATCGTCCGGGTAGTGGTTGTCTTATCCACCTCTTTGTCCTTACCGCACCCTGCCACGAATATACAACTGATGACTAGTAGGACGATTATCAGCAAAGGCAAACCAAGCTGTTTCTTTTTCATGTTTTCCCCTCTCCTTTTCTTAGTATCTGGATAGCATCAAATCTCCAGACTTGCATTCAAAGCGTAAATATTCCCTGTAATTAAATTCCCCCCATAAGGTTTTATCAACTTTTCATTTCCTCCAACCTTTGATTGAATCAATGTTTGCAAGTATACCAAATCCCCTTTTTGATTCGGTTAATCACTAATCTTTTCGAGGATACAGGGTAATCTTTTCGGCGCAACGCTCATAAAAGTGGTAACCAGCACCGGCCTCACCCAAAATATCCAGAAGCTTATCGGCATCTGTTACCAAAACACCACCTAAAGAAGTAACACCCCGATCAAATAAAGGCCCCGGAAGTATACTGGCCGACGGCCCCACCACTATAAATTCACTTTCCGGGCGGGCAGCCATAAGGAGATCCTGGAGACTATCGTTAATCAAAGTAGTCCCGGTGCTAACGATTATGTCCGCCCAGGGTAATGCTTCAGCTGCTTTTTCCGGAGGCCAAAAATGAAGCATTTCATCAGGTTTTAAGGTGGATGTATCCATCTCCAGGACCCGGTAGGGAACTCCCTCGGTTTTTAGCTTTTTAAGCAGAGGGCCAAGAGCACCAATTACAGCCACATTTTTATCCCGGGAAAATTCCATATCCAAAGGATCTGTATTCCGTTCGATTACATAATCTTGGGGGGGATTATTTACCCAGGAGGTAGCAGAAAGGGCACTTAAGACAGCAATAGCCAGTGCCTTTTTCAGTGCGGTATCTCCTTCAAGAATAGCTTCCTCTACCATATCCAGTGCCCGGCGACCTTTTAACGTACCTGCTCGGGGCATACGTCCGGTAGAACTGGAACAGCAAACAGCATCGGGCATAACCTTAACCGGAGTGGCGCAAATCCCTCCCTGACCGTTACTTAGTTTTACTCCGGTAAAAAAGACGCCAATAACAACCCTATCAATAGTCAGATCGTTTATAGCCTCCCCCAGCAATGCTTTTAACTGATCCAACACCTCCTTTAGGATAGAGTCCTGCCGGTAATTTATCGCATTCATTTCTTCACACCTTTCTGTAGTCCATCGCTTACAAAATAAATACTTCAGCGATTTGTCCCTGGCATAATCCTGCCTCCAAATCCTTTATCCATATGTAACCGTTAGACCGAGAAATGGCACTGGTTTGCGCTGGATTTGCCAAGTTAGCAGGTTTAGCTTTGATAAACTCTCCCCCTTTTTCCAGTTGCACTAGTAAATGCGTGTACAGTGATGGGCTCATATCAAAATCAACCATAGCCGTAATCACATCCTCGTCCAAACAACCAATTAAGCGATGCCACAGTTTTTCTATTACTATCTTAAAAAGAAGTACCGGCGCGATAGGATGTCCCGGCAA
>DIRQ01000142.1:0-556 GCA_002424365.1 Syntrophomonas sp. UBA5432
CAGGGGAATAGTCTGGGATATTATTAAGAGGGGATAAATAGCCCGGTTTAACCAGAAGAGAGTGTCCAACAGGAATGCCATTACAAAAGCAATGACTATCGCTAGTATAAAACCAGAAATAGCTTCCAGCATGGTCATACTACCGTGAAACCATAGCATAGGGTAGGTTTTAGTTATGGTAACCAGAACCTGGCCAGGACCGGCTAGTATATAGCTGGGTATATGATAAAGCCTGACCCCCAATTCCCATATGGCCAGCAAAATTAGAAAAGCCACTATGGGGGCAGTTTTATTAGCGATATTTACTGATTTTCTCATTGATGGTCACTCCATCCGGACTATAATCAATTTTTACAACTGATACTATGCGATTGGCACCTGCTTCTACGCAAACTTTCTGAGCATTTTTTACTAAATCCAGTAGGGTATCCAGGTCTCCTTCAATAGTAGTTTCCATTGGTCCTACGACATGAGGTAATCCACTTGCCTGAATAAGGTTTATTACTTTGTCTACTAGTGAATAGACCTGGTCCTGGGGAACCATTGGCAGGATTTG
>DIRQ01000142.1:811-29872 GCA_002424365.1 Syntrophomonas sp. UBA5432
AACTCTTGTCCCTACGCTGGCATTACCCAGATCAGGTTCAAGGGTAAGGACTGCCGTCCACTCTCAGCCGGACTGTTCCAGCTCCCCTCTGTCTTGAGTGCATTATACTATTACATGATACTCTGGTCAATCGGGGAACAAGTAGAGAAGGTTCTTGCTTGTCCCCCTACTTGCCCTACTTGCAGGGCAGCTAATCCTGTGGTAAACTAATTTCCGTATACTTGAATTAAATATATGAGAGGAGAGATTAGTTGAGATGAGTAGAGCCGAGCTTACCAAGATTATTCTGCCGGAGGAGAAGATACCAAAATTTTGGTATAATGTCCAGGCAGATATGCCTAATCCTTTGGCACCCCCTTTGCATCCTCAGACTATGCAACCAATAGCTCCAGCAGATTTGGAACCTATATTTGCTCGTGAACTTATTGCTCAGGAAGTTTCTAACGAGAGGTTTATAGAAATACCGGCAGAAGTTCGAGACCTTTATAAACAATACCGACCTTCACCCCTGTTCCGGGCGCATAACCTGGAAAAGGCATTAGATACCAATTGCCGTATCTATTACAAGTATGAGGGTGTTAGCCCGGTGGGCAGCCATAAATTAAATTCAGCTTTGCCTCAGGTGTTTTTTAATAAAGTCCAGGGGATTAAGAGAATAAGTACGGAAACAGGTGCAGGACAATGGGGTACTGCACTATCACTGGCCTGTAAGCTTTTTGGGCTGGAGGCCATGGTATATATGGTGAAAGTAAGTTATTATCAGAAACCTTATCGCCGTTCCATAATGGAACTCTATGGGGCGACCTGCATACCCAGTCCCAGCAATTTGACTGCCGCCGGACGCCAGGCTCTGGGAAAAGACCCGGATACTCCCGGCAGTTTGGGAATGGCCATTAGTGAAGCGGTGGAAGATGCCGTTTCCAGGGATGATACTAACTACTCTCTGGGTAGTGTTCTTAATCATGTATGTTTACACCAGAGCATAATTGGACAGGAAGTAAAGCTGCAGATGGAAATGGTGGATGATTATCCTGATGTAGTGATTGGATGTTGTGGCGGAGGAAGTAACTTTGGTGGTATCGCTTTTCCCTTTATACCGGATAAACTAGCAGGGAAGAAGATTCGCCTGCTGGGAGTGGAACCGGCGGCCTGTCCTACTCTTACCAAAGGTGTATTTGCTTACGATTATGGCGATGTAGCTGGTCTGACTCCGGCTATGCAGATGTATACCCTGGGACATGATTTTGTACCTTCGGGGATACATGCCGGTGGTTTACGGTATCATGGAGCAGCCCCTTTAATTAGCCAGCTTTATCACGATGGCCTTATTGAGGCTATAGCAGTAAAACAAAATCCTACATTTGAGGCAGCTATGCTCTTTGCCCGCACCGAAAGCATTGTCCCGGCTCCGGAATCGGCCCATGCTATTCGTGCAGCTATTGATGAGGCATTGAAGGCCAGGGAAGAAGGGGTGGCCCGCACCATAGTCTTTAATCTGAGCGGTCACGGTAATCTAGATCTCTATTCTTATGATAAATTCCTGGCCGGGGAAACTGAAGATATAGAATTTTCCGATGAGGAACTGGCTGCTAGTATAAAGGATTTGCCAGTGGTGAAGTAAAAAGATGCATTACCAACCCCGGTCTATTATTAGGCCGGGGTTTTTTAAAATAAATAGACGCGGACTCGCTGCGCTCGCGCGGATTCCGTGTCTATGTTAGCAAGGTCACGGACTCTATGTGTTAATATTTTGAGGGGGATGTTTATTAGTTTTGCTTTCCCAGCGCTTATTGATGCTTACGGAAATGATAATAATGGGTAAGCCTACTGCCGATATTGGGGCAGATCATGGCGAGCTGGCTAAATTTCTGATAGAAAAGCAATTAGCCCCCCAGGTTATGGCCAGTGAGTTAGGCGATGGGCCTTACATGCGACTTCTAGATGGCTTAAAGCATAGTCCTGGCCGGGAAATGATAGAAGTACGTCAGGGGAATGGGCTTACGGTACTTGAACCTGGTGAGGTGGTAAATGTTGTTATAGCTGGTCTGGGAGGGGATGCTATGGTAGATATCCTCTCCCGGGATTGGCAGAAAGCAGCCAGTTATAAAAGATATGTGTTTCAACCCATGAGCCGACCATGGTCTTTACGTCGGAAGCTATCCCAAAAAGGCTGGCCTATACTGGAAGAAAGACTGGTTGAAGATAATGGACGATTATTTATAGCTATAAGTAGCTCTCCGGGTAATAAACCTTATCGGCTATCAGCTCTAGAGATTGATATGGGCCCGCTTTTACTATGGAGTGAAAATAAATTACGAACCCGTTATCTAAAATTTTACTTGCAAAAATATAGGCAAGCTTATTTAGGGTTATTAAAGGCTGAAACTATGAATGTTTCCCTTTTAGATGAATACCATAGTAAAATTAAAGAACTGGAGGCGATTCTAAGATGATGGTACGGGCTAAAGATATAATGAATTTGATGGAGGAAGAATTTCCTTTATATTTAGCTGAGAGCTGGGATAATAGCGGTTTACAGGTAGGTAGTGGTGATAAAAAGGTAGGACGGATACTTATAGCATTGGATTTGGACTCTTTTGTACTAAAACAGGCAGTTGAACAACAGGTGGATATGATTATTACCCACCACCCTTTATTTTTTAAGTCAGTTAAGAACATTAATTATGCTTCACCTTTGGGAAAAATGATTAAAACACTAGTTTCTGCTGACATCACCGTATATGCTGCTCATACTAATCTAGATGCAGCAGAGCAGGGCCTGAATCAGGCTCTGGCTGAGAAACTGGGATTCGTTGATATAGAGCCTTTGTACTCGGCCAGTAAAGAAGCTCTATTTAAACTAGTGGTATATGTACCGGCTACTCATCTGGAGGAAGTAAGGGCAGCTATCTGCACAGCCGGAGCAGGCTATATTGGCAAATATGCGGATTGTACTTTTAGAACCCAGGGGACTGGTACCTTTCGACCTGGCCAGGACACTAATCCTTTTATCGGTAAAACCGGAGAATTAGAAGAGGTGGATGAGTTTCGTCTGGAAACTGTAATCTATGAACAAGATTTAAAAAAGGTTTTAAATAGTATGCATCAGGCTCATCCTTACGAAGAAGTAGCTTATGATCTTTATCGTTTGGAGAATGAAGGGCGGGTGTTCAGTCTGGGACGTAAAGGGTGTTTGGTTGAGAAAACAAGTCTGCAGGATTATGCATTTAGGGTAAAAGAACTCTTGGGAGTTAAATCACTGCGGGTAGTAGGGGATCTGGATAGCATGGTAAAGAATGTTGCGGTTATAAGCGGTTCTGGTGCCAGTCTGATGAATCAGGTTATTGGCCAGAATATTGATTTACTAGTAACCGGCGATCTTAAGTACCATGAGGCCAAAGATGCTGAAGCTGCAGGGCTTAAAGTAATCGATGCCGGTCACCAAGGTACAGAAGCACTGGTGGTTCCATTATTAGTTGATTATTTGACTACCAAACTGACCAGCCAGAACCTGCTGGTGGAATTAACACCATGCATCTCCCCTGAATGCATCAAAGATATTTTTTAACTAGGCCCCCATATCTACCAAGCAATAAGTCCAATATTTACTCAAGTTTAAAAACAGATTTTCTGGAGGTTTCAATTTCCGGATGCGCTTTGGTAATGGAAACTTTAACTTCCCATGCCGGCAAACTGAAGTTTCTACGCGGAATTAAGTTGCTCTTTTGCTATTATTTATTACTGAATATGAATGTGTTCGCCCAATTTATTTTTATTTATATCAGGATAAAAAGGAAATTATTGATAATTGTAGAATAGTCATAATTATGTGTGTTTAGATATATTTAAAAGGGGTATATATAATGCTTAAAATTAAGGTTAACAGCTTAAAACCTGGTGTTACCCTGGGAAAAGATCTATTTAGCTATGATTCTACACTCCTGTTGCCGAAAGGGACAATAATTACAAAAGAACATCTGGATAGTTTTCGCGTACGTAATATTGATGATGTTTTTATTATGGAAAGTAAAGCTATAGTAAAATCGGGGAAACCATTCGAAGATGTTTATAGTGATTCGCTTGACGTGGTCAGATCTTTTATGGTAGAAGCTAAATTGGGTAAAACTTTAGATTTTAATGAGATAAGCGATATTACAGGTTTACTACTGGAACAGGTTTTTGAAGCTAATGATCTTTTTCGCCAAATGCGATTAATGAAAGAAAAAGATGACTATTTATTTACCCACTCGGTCAATGTGGCCCTTCTCTGTATACTTATGGGACGATGGCTGAAATGTGATCGTGAAACCCTTAAGGAGCTAGGGCAAGCAGGCCTGCTACATGATATAGGTAAAATTTTTATTGAAGATAATATTCTAAATAAACCAGATAAGTTAACTGATATAGAATTTGAAGAGGTAAAAAAGCATACCTTACAGGGGTATAATCTCTTAAGTCAGTATGAATGGATAAGTACTAGCGTTGCTAATGCTGCCCTTATGCATCATGAAAGAGCGGATGGTTCCGGTTATCCTATGGGAACTAAAGGTTACAGTAAAAATCTTTGTGTTTCTGTAGTTGCGGTAGCTGATGTATACGATGCTGTAACCTCAGATCGGACTTATTCCAGTAAAAGGTCTCCTTATACGGCAGCAGAAATTCTCTGGCAGGAGTCTTTTGGTAAGCTCAACCCCAAGATTTCTAAATTATTTTACGATAAAATCGCTAATTTTTATATAGGTAATGAAGTAATACTTTCCAATGATGAAAAAGGGATAGTAATTTATGTTGATCCATCTCAACCTACCAGACCAATTGTTATGGTCGGGGAAAAATTTTACAACCTGGCTACTGACCGTTCAATTACCATAATAGAGGTAATTGATTAGCATTATTATCGGATTTATTAGCCTTTCTGGCTATAAATTACCTAAAGATAGGCTTTCCAGTGCATAAAGTCAATTAATAATGGTAAAATATAAATATCAATGCTAAGTTGAAATATTTTAAAAAATTTAAAAATATTTTAATTTAGTAGCAGGAATTGCCCTTTCTTTGGGGAATGTAAAATATGGTTAATAAATTTAAAGGGAGGACTAGTCGTGAACAAATCGGAACTTGTTAAATCTTTGGCAGAGAAAGCCGAGGTCACTCAGAAGGATGCTGCTAAAGCCCTGGATGCATTAGTAGAGACTATCCAGCAGGCATTGGCAAATGGCGACAAGGTTCAGATCATTGGCTTTGGTAGCTTTGAAGTACGTGACCGGAAAGAGAGAAAAGTTATCAGTCCGGCAACGGGGGAAGAAATTAAAGTTCCTGCTACCAAAGTTCCGGCATTTAAACCTGGGAAATCCCTCAAAGAAGCAGTTGCGGTAAAGCCAACTAAAGGCGGTAAAAAAGGAAAAGCCGGTAAAGGTAAGAAATAGTAAAGACAAAAACAATAAAGAGGTATGTAATATACCTCTTTATTTTTTTGTACTAAATCAAAGAAGAAACGCAAAGCGCTTCTTCTTTGAAAGGGAATTAAATGGGGGAAGTTTACATATTTATTAGTTTTAACTACGGCAGGGGCTACTGCTCCCTGCCGTAAGCTTGGTATTAGTAGTCGAAAGACTCCAGGTCAATATCCAGGGTAGAAGTATCGGCATCAGTAATAACTTCAGCCATACACCATATATTAGGCACAACGTTTCTGAGATACCAGCGGGTAGCTTCTACTTTACCTTTGTAGAACTTGTAATCATAATGCTCGGAACCCAGTTCAGTCATCTTCTGCAAGCATATAAGAGCTTGATCTAGTAGCAAGTGTGCGGCATGGAGCTGAGAGGTAGCAGTTAGTACCCGGCGGGAAAAGACTGGAATGAGGGAAGGGTTACTACTTTTCCATTCCACCAGAACAGCCAGAATTTTATCATATGCTTCCAGGGCCTTGCCTAGATTAAGGAATTCCTTATTAAGACCAGCTGTATCTTTGTTGGTTACAAAGAAATCTCTTATTTCTTGAATGAATACAGCAAACGCAGTTCCTTTGGCCATACCCATTTTACGGCCTACTAGATCCAGGGATTGGATAAAGTTGGTACCTTCCCAAATGGAATAAATCTTAATATCACGAGCAATTTGAGCTACCGGATATTCCTCGCAGAATCCATAACCACCGTAAGCCTGAATGGCTTCACCACAGAGCCACCAGCCTTCATCACTGGGATAAGACTTACATAATGGGGTTACAATATCTACATAGGTTGCAGCTTTTTGCCTTTCCTCCGGATTTGGGTCATGTTCCCGAATATCAAAATTAAACAGGGCTTTCATCAGCATGGCACGGGTAGCTTCCATGTGAGCTTTACCCATAATCAGGGTACGACGGATATCTTCATGATTAATAATACTGATTCTATTGCCCCGGGGATTAGTGAAGGGACGTCCCTGTACTCTATCCTTAGCATAATCACGAGTATTATAGAAAGCGTTAGCAATGCAGCAGTGAGCCATATGACCGGTTTCCAGGCGAGCCAGGTTCATCATCTGAAACATCTGGGCCATACCTTCACCACGGCCATCATTTTCTAATGGATTTTTGCCCAAAAGCCAACCCCGGCAATTATCATTATCGCCAAAAGCTAGGGCAGCAGTGCTAGAACCGTGTTGGCCTAGTTTATGCTCAACTCCGGTGGTAATTACATCATTATCGCTTAAGCTACCATCTTCATTAACCCAAAACTTTGGTACTATAAACAACGAAATACCGGCAGTTCCTGGTCGGGCACCTTCTATCCGAGCCAGGTAAAGGTGAATAATATTATCGGTAAAATCATTATCCCCACCGGTAATAAAAATCTTTTGGCCTTTAATTTTAAATATTCGGGGATCATCGGTGGGATAAGCCTTGGAAAGGATATCACCTACATCCGACCCGGCACTGGGTTCAGTTAAACACATGGTACCTGACCAGGTTCCGTCCATCATTTTGGGGAGGAAAACCTCTTTTAGGTCATCGTCAGCAAAACTTTGTATTAAGTCGGCAGCTCCACTGGTAAGCAGGATATAAGGATAGAACACCGGATTAGCCGCACAGAGCAATTCATTAACTGCCCCACTTAATACATGGGGCATAATCATGGCATCCTCTGATTTGTCAATATTACTGGTACCCCAACCTTCTGATTGCAGCTTATGATATAGAGGCCCAAAGCTTTTTGGGAGTATTACTTTACCGTCTACCAGTTTTACCGGATTATTATCGCCATCTTCATTAGTTGGCTCTACCATTTCCTTGGCCATTTTTAAAATGGGAGCCAGAAAAGCCTTAACATCATCTTTTGAATAATAGTCCTTAAACTGATCATATTCGAATACTTTTTCGCTAGGGAGCCATTCTTGTATAATGAACTCCAGGTCTCTAGTATTCAAGTAAGCGAAATTGGCAGCCATTAAATTCCCTCCAATCATTTTTTATGTTCTGCCTATACACTCAAATCTTCCCTTAAGTGTATTCATCAATATCTGTATAAATGACCATCTAGGATTAGCTATATGTCTCTGGTCCAAAGTGAAGCCAATGCTGGCCCGGTACCTACGCAAAGTGAGGCACCGCCAATAGTTTTACCTTGTCTTTCCAATTCATAATACAAGGAAACTATTATACGTAGAGCAGTACAACCTACCGGATGACCTAAAGCTATTCCAGAACCATTGAGATTGCATTTTTCCATATCCAACTTAATTCCAAAGTCTTCCTTGAGCATCCGTCCCACACCCAGGAATTGTGCAGCAAAGGCCTCATTAATTTCCCAGTAATCAATATCTTCAAACTTTAACCCGGCTTGTTTTAAGCCTTTAGGAATAGCAACTGCTGGACCTAATCCCATAACTTCCGGGGCAACCCCTTCAGCCACGATATTTATCATCTTCATTAATGGTTTTACACCTAGCTCATTAGCTTTATCCTTGGACATAACTACTACTGCTGATGCTGCGTCGTTTATTCCGGAAGCATTAGCAGCAGTTACAACCCCATCTTTTTTAAAAGCTGAGGGCAATTTGCCCATTTTTTCCAGGCTGGCATCGGGAATCATATGTTCATCAGTTTCATAATAACTGACACCTTTTCTGGTTTTTATTTCTACAGGAACAATTTCAGGTTTGAAGGTACCTTCCTTTACAGCTCGGGTGGCTCGCTGGTGGCTTATAAGCGCCAGTTCATCACACTCCAGGCGAGTAATTCCATACTTTTCAGCTATATTTTCAGCAGTAAGTCCCATATGGCCAGGAACTAATCCATCAATAAGACCATCATGCAACATGGTATCCTCAATTCTACCCGGCCCCATTCGGTATCCCGACCTGCCTTTGGGTATCATATAAGGAGTAGCACTCATATTCTCTACCCCAACTACCAATGCTATATCAGTTTTGCCTGCCATTATATTGGTACAGGCAATATCCAGAGCCCGCATTCCGGAAGCACAGTTTTGATTAACATTACAAGCGTTACTTCTAATCGGCAGACCTACTGCTAAACCAACTTGACGGGCTGGGAGTGACCCCTGCATATGGGGGTAGACTTCACCCATAACAATTTCATCAATTATATCTGCAGGTATACCAGCTCTTTCTATAGCCGCCCTGCCTACAGTAATGGCTAAATCTTTAGCCGGGACATCTTTAAGACTACCGAGAAACTTGCCAATAGCAGTTCGGCAGGCACTTACGATTACTACCTCCTTCAAAGAAAAACACTCCTTCCTTAATTGACAGAAAAAATGAGGGGAAAATCTAATTTAAGATTTAAATTAATAAAAGTCAATTCTAATCTGCTAAACGTTAAGACCCCTGGAAAAGCTACGGTATACCACCTCCCCCAATAAATCCTAGGTCTACCTGTAATTTGTATGCAAAACGTATGCCAGCTAATCCGAGGCCTCGGAGATGCCAAGATTAGGGGCATTGTTAATTAATGGATATTAAAAACGAAGTACAGAAGAGTACCGATATGCGTCGATATTAGAGAAGCCTAATATAACAAGCATAACCTGCATCTCATATTGAGATAGCAGGTTCTCATAAAGGAATATTCAGTTTATAACTGCTGCAAAACTACATTAGTAGATTGCATATATGCAAAACTTCGAGTTAGACTGTAAATATTAACCTAAAAACATTGCAGAATTGCAATGTTGCTAAATAACTTCATATTTCTTTAATTTGCGATATAAAACGGATGGATGAATGTCCAGCGACCTTGCAGTTGCTGCTTTATTATAGTTATTTTTCTTTAATGTCTCTCTAATCATGTGATATTCTAAATCTTCAATAGCCTGGTTAAGTGAGAGCTTTAGGGGGCGGTTTAAAAATCCGCCTGGTTGTAGGGTAGGAAAATACTGAGCTTGTATAATCTTCTGCCCATCCAGACTGGCAAGATTAATAGCCCGCTCAATTAGGTTTTCTAGTTCTCTTATATTCCCCGGCCAGTCATAAGATTTTAGCAGCGAAAAAGATTCTTCATCTACACCTTCAATAACTGTACCCAGCTTTTGATTAAGCTTGCCAATAAAATGGTTTACCAGGATTTCAATATCTTCCAGCCTATTTTTAAGCGGAGGTAAGAGAATTGATACTACATTCAAACGATAATAAAGGTCTTCTCTAAAATTTCCCTGAGCTATGGCCTCTGCTAGATTAGTATTAGTAGCAGCTATTACCCGAACATCAGACTGTATGAGCTCATTACCTCCAATGCGTTCAAATTCTCTTTCTTGAAGGAAGCTTAATAGTTTTGCCTGCATCATGAGTGGCAACTCACCTATTTCATCCAGGAAAATAGTTCCCCCATAGGCAAGCTCAATTTTCCCGATTTTTCCGCCCTTCCTAGCTCCAGTAAAAGAACCTTCCTCATAACCAAATAGTTCTGATTCCAATAAATTCTCTGGAATACAGGCACAATTAATTCTCACAAATGGCTTGTTACGGCGGTAACCGCTATTATGTATAGCGTGGGCAAATAGTTCCTTACCAGTTCCACTTTCTCCTATAATTAATACATTCGATATATTGTTGGCTACCCGGGCACATAGGCTTTTAATTCGTACAATATTCTGGCTGTTACCAACAATATCATTTAGTGTATATTTACCATAGTATTTTCCATGTTTTTGAACTGGGGTACTATCCAGCAGGCTGGTCATATGCTGAACCATAATTTGTGCTGCTCCCATGTCCAGGAAGAGGGTTTTAGCCATAGCCCCTACTATTTCTCCGTCATTGTAAATGGGGACACGCATAGAAACCATTTCTTTGTGATTTACGCAGCAAAGCTCGCAAAGATTGGTTTCACCGTTTAGTATAGTATAGGGCAGGCGCGAGCGGGGTATTACTTCGTTAACGTGTTTACCAATCAGAGATTCCCGGTTTACTTCCAGTATATCAGCAAAGGTTTGATTGACCAGGATAACTTGACAACTGGTGTCAATGTATAGCACACCCATATATGGGTTTTCTATCATATGTTGAAGGATATACAGCATCTGCTTGTCGTTCATATTCATAAATATAATCCCACCTTAACAATAATACTTCTCCAAAATATAACATAAATGTCGAGGAAATGAAATTTAATTATAGGGAATGTGGTTAAAGCAAAAGGGGGGCAAAAGTAAAAAAACCGCCACAAAGGCGGTTTATTATACGAAGTAAGTAAATCTATAAGCGGAGTTCTGTATTTGATAGCCATCTATCTGGGATGCCAGTTACCTAGCACCTCTAGCGACCAACCCGGGAACGAAACGGGCTATTTCATTGTTCCCCTATTAGGTCTTGCTCCGGGTGGGGTTTACCGAGCCATTTAGTCACCTAAATGCTGGTGAGCTCTTACCTCACCTTTCCACCCTTACCGAAAACGAAGGCCAGAATTCGTCAAACAGAAAACTTCTGATTTCTAACTTCCGACCTCTGACCTCCGTTCTCGGCGGTTTGTTTCTGTGGCACTTGCCTTGGGGTCACCCCCACTGGACGTTATCCAGCACCCTGCCCTATGGAGCTCCGACTTTCCTCAGACCAAAAAGGCCTGCGACTATCTGATTTACTTACTTTATTTATTTTAGACACAAAGACTATTATAATTAATTAAAGGTGGCTTGTAAAGCTTTGCAATATGAGATTTAGGGTTTTTATAGTGGAAACACTATTTTTATCAAAAATTATGTTTTTTAAGCAGGAAATTAATCATATGTAGAGAATAACTACTTGAATAGGACAGGGAATATGCTTGAATATGTTGTACCCATCGGGTGTCCTTGTTTTAGTACTGGTTAAGTAATACAATGTTTATAATAAAAGAAGGGAGAGGGGGGGGAAAAAAGTGTTGGCATTATTCGGCTCAGCAGGATCCGCACCACCGGGAATCTGGGGCAATCCACTGTTTACCTTCTTAGTGGTATTACTGGGAATTTTTATATTCGTGAAGTTTTGCGGCTGGTCAAAGAAGTTCCAGCTATCGGCTGGGTTTAAAAAGATAATTTTTATTCTGACCGGAGTAGGACTGGTAGTTTTTAACATTATGTACAGTATGGGCAATAAACAGTTGGCTAGTAGCGGAGATTTGAACGGAGCGTTAGTTGCGTTTCTTGCCTCAATGGTATGGGTATTTATATTTGCGTTTGCCCTAATGGCTGAAACCAAAGCGGAATAAACATAAGGAAAAAGAGGCGGCTTCGGGCCGCCTTTTTTATATTCTACAGACAAGTGTTGCATACTTTTAAAAAGACATTGGAGTTGAACCGGATATGAATGAGGAAACGGTATACCGCTTAATTCACAGGTATTCACCAGAAAAAGGTATGGAGGAGTTTTGGGATGTAATAATAAACGAACAGTGTTTTAAGGTTTATATTAATGATATTTTCTATAAAGATATTTGTTGCACTCCTTCTCACTTGGATGAATTGATTATTGGTCATCTGTTTATGGAGCACCAGATTTCAAGTAGCGGTGATATTAAAAAGATAGAGATTGACGATACCATTATAAATGTAAGTGTAATTTCCCAACCTCCGGTGCAATATCATATTGAAAATAATGCGGATATTAATTGTCCGGCAGCGAAGCTTAGCTGGTTGATGCAAATGCATCTTAATGTCTCTGTTTTGCATAAGCAAACCGGAGGGGTTCATGTAATGAGTTTAGCTACTCAGGAGGGTTTACTGGTAAGCCGAGAAGATATCGGCAGGCATAATGCAGTAGATAAATTGTATGGCTATTGTTTATTAAATGGGATAAACTGCTCTGATAAAATATTTCTTAGCAGTGGACGAGTTAGTCATGAAATTATTCAAAAACTAGTAGCGATGGGTATACAACTGGTTGTTTCTCGGGCAGCGGTAACCAGCCTGGCTCAGAAAATAGCCGAAAAATCTGGAATAACAGTCCTGGGCTTTGCACGGGGTGAGCGGTTTAATATCTATACCCACCCCCATAGAATATTGGCGGAGTCGGGTAGGTGATAATGGTGGGAAAAGTTAAAATAAGGCTTATTTATCCTGATGGTAGCTATTATGAGTACTATACTTTTACCGGAGTTAATCTCTGGCATAGTATGGCTGCTAATGGCATTGATGTTACTGGCTCTTGCGGTGGCCGAGGTACCTGCGGTAAGTGTAAGGTTCGTATTGAGGGGCAGGTAAATGAGATAAGTCAAGAGGAGAGAGAACATCTGCTGGCAGAAGAAATTAAAATAGGGGAGAGGTTAGCCTGCTATTGTTACATCAATGACGCGGTAGATGTTTACCTGCATTACGGTGACTTTGGTTCTGATATAAAGGTTAAACTTTTTAAGGAAATAAATAATCTGCAACCGCGGGTTGAACGCCGCAAAATACTTATACCAGGGTTAGATAAAGAAACTCCAGTTCCTCTTCAGCGCCGTATTAAAAAAGCTTTACCCGGGTTAATGTTGCAGGTTGGTAGTAGTAACTGGAATGAATTATCCAGTCTGGATAGAGTTGGCCGTCCCACTCTGGAGCTTTATGGTTTAATTTTTGATTCACAGTTGGTAAGAGCCATAAGCCGGGAAGAAAAAAATGCTTATGGTATAGTTTTGGATTTAGGCAGTACCAGTCTTTTTGCTGCCCTAATAGATTTACAGGATGGACATGTTAGGGGTATGACTGCTAAAACTAATATGCAGCGGGTATACGGTGCAGATGTTATATCCAGGGTTAGTTATTGCCTGGATAATTCTGATGGGCTAACCCGCTTACACCAGGTTTTGATAAATAACATTAACGGAGCGATTGAGGAATTGCTTAGGGATGCAGAAATAAGCCCTGATGATATATATGATTTTGTAGTAGTAGGAAACCCGGTTATGTTGCATTTACTGTTGGGTGTAAACCCATCCGGTTTTGCTATTGCACCCTATAGCGGAATTGTTGTAGATGAACTGAACTTCAGCGCATACGAGCTTGGTTTTATTGCTGGCGATAAAGCCATGGTCTATATTCTTCCCCAGGCTGGCGGATTTATTGGCGCTGATACTATAGGAGGGCTACTTACACTACAGATGCAAAAAGCTGGTATCTACCTCTTTATTGATGTTGGTACTAATGGTGAGGTAGTGCTCTGTAAAAAAGGACAATTCTTTGCTGCTTCGGCTGCTGCCGGTCCGGCCTTTGAGGGTGGGGGAATTACCTGTGGAGCGCGGGCAGGTGAAGGGGTAATAGACCGGGTTGATTTGGATATTGATGGTAATCTACAATTTCATATTCCCGGGTCACAACTAGCAAATGGTATTTGCGGGTCAGCTATTATTGACCTGATGGCCTGCATACTAAGGAAAGAATATATTGACGGCAAAGGAATTATTACTAGTAAAGCGGCTGAGCATTTGGTTACCAGAGTTAGTGAACGGGGGATGGAAATTGTTTTGATGGATGGTGGAGCAGGTACGCCGGTAGTACTGAATCAGGAGGATATTAGGCAATTACAATTGGCAAAAGCAGCTTTACGAACAGCCATAGATATTGTAATGGAGGCAGCGGAAGTAAGCTTACAACAATTAGAGAACATCTATATGGCAGGTGCTTTCGGCAGTTATATAGACCCTGAGAACGCCATGTTGATTCGAATGATTCCGTCAGTTGACCCCGAAAAAGTGGTTAACATAGGTAATGCCGCTGCCCAGGGAGCCATGTTAGCTCTACTCTCTGATAAAAAACGCCGGGAAGCCAGAATATTGCAGGATAAGATTCAATGTATTGAGTTAGCTAACAACCCCGGTTTCCAGGAGAAATTTATTAACAACCTTGATTTCCAGAATTATCCATAAAAGCACAGACTAAAAAGGAGAAATCACTGTCTTTGCAGAATTACATGGTAGATATAGAAATTCAAGGGGGTTTGGGGGATGAGACTAGAAGGAAAAGTTTCTGTAGTTACTGGTGGAGGTACCGGAATTGGCAAAGGTGCGGCCACTGCCCTGGCTGAACATGGATCTCGGGTATTAGTTACGGGACGACGTTTAGGTCCTTTGGAGGAGACGGTAGCAGAAATAAAGGAAAAGGGTGGAACTGCTTTGGCCTGTCCAGGTGATGTAACCGTCCGCGCAGACATAGAAAAAATTCGCGATTTAGTTAAAAGTGAATGGGGTCGCCTGGATATACTGGTTAATAATGCGGGGTCAGCTATGCGCAAACCATTTCTGGAGACAACTATGGATGATTTTGACCAGATGTATCGCATTGACCTACGCAGTGTTTTTGAGGTATCTCAGGTAATGGTACCCTTAATGCAGGAAAGTGGGGGAGGTAGTATTATAAATATATCCTCCATACTGGGTACCCTGGGTGCATACCAATCCACTGCCTACTGTGCCATGAAAGGTGGAGTGGTAAACCTTACCCGGGCTATGGCAGCAGACCTGGGACCAGTAGTCAGGGTTAATTGCCTGTGCCCTTCCCATATTATTACACCCATGTTACAAGGTGAAATTAACCGCCTGGAGGCGGCAGGAAAAATGGATAAACTGAACAGGTTATTTCCTATGAAACGAGTAGGGTACCCGGAAGACATGAACGGAGCCATTTTATTCTTTGCTTCAGATAAATCAAGCTGGTTAACTGGAAATATATTTATGGTTGATGGCGGATTAGCCTGCTACGTGTAATCAGAGATAGGCGCTGATAATAGGTTGTATAGTAATTTGTTTTACCAATTTAGGAAATTGAGTAATTGTTTAGAGTGAGGCGAAGGATTGTGGGGGACAAGGTGGATAGGTCCACTGTCCCCTTTTTACATTTTAATCGGTTTGAGCTTTGCTTTAAAATAAACTAAAATAATCTAGACTTAGGGTTTTGGCATAATAAAGCAGATAATAGACAGAGGATGGTTTAGTAATGTTACAGGACTACCATGTTCATGCTCTAGCGCATGGCGAGTATCAATACACCTATGACTGGTTAAAAAAATTTTTAATCACTGCCCGGGAACGACAAATTACTGAGTTGGGGTTTGCTGAACATGATGAATTTATATCCCAAATAGATACCACGGTATTAAAGCGCCTACAGGAAGAATTCCCTAATATAAAGTTTAGGCTCGGTTTGGAAGTAGATTATATTCCGGGTCGGGAAGACTATATACGACAGCTTAGCCGGAGCTGCGATTTCGATTATATTATTGGTTCCGTTCATTTTATTGATGGCTGGGGATTTGATCATCCTGATTTTCGCTATCTTTTTGAGGAAAGGGATATAGATCAGGTTTATAGACGTTACTTTGAACTGGTGCACATGGCAGTTAAATCTGGTCTGTTTGATATAATAGGGCATTTAGATTTAATAAAAATCTGGGGTCACCGCCCCCGCTGGCATAACGTAATGTTTTATGTGGAACCATTACTCAATAGTATTAAAGCTGCTGGTATGTTAATAGAAATTAATAGTGCCGGTTTACGCAAACCGGTTGGGGAAATATATCCCCAGCAAGAGATAATTGATTTGATTGCCTCCAAACAAATTGCAGTTACACTTGGCTCTGATGCACACCATCCCAGGCAGGTGGGCGAAGGACTACAAGAAGTCCAAGGTGTATTGATAAATGCCGGTTTTACTCGTATAGCCAGCCTGCAGCAGCGGCAGGTAAAAATGCAGTCTTTAAACCATAGACCTGAAGGAGAACGGTAAATGAAGAGTATAGCCATACTTATAGTTAGCCTAGGAATTATACTTTTAGCAGCAGAACTTTTTGTAAATGGAGTAGAATGGCTGGGTAAAAAGTTTAATCTGTCCGAGGGAGCAGTTGGAAGTGTACTGGCAGCAGTAGGTACTGCTTTACCGGAAACCATAATACCAATTATTGCTATCGTTTTTGGCCGTGGGACTGAAGGTCATGATATAGGTATTGGAGCCATACTGGGAGCACCACTGATGCTTTCCACCCTGGCCATGTTTGTAACAGGTCTGGCAGTAGTCATATTTCGCCGCCGCCGTGCTCATGGCTTAAAAGTTATGGCTGATTATTCTACCATGTCCCGAGATTTGTTATTTTTCATGATTATTTTCGCGGTAGCAGTTCTGGCCGGTATGATCCCTCCTGCCTTGCGTTCATTACAAGTGGGTATTGCGCTGGTAATGATCATTTCTTATATTCTGTACGTACATTTCATGTTAAACCAGGAAAGGGATCTGGAATCGGATGCTCAAATGCCTCCCTGTTATTTTGACCGTCGCCACGCTGCGTTGCTCTGGATTATTATCCAGGTTATGGTGGCTTTGGCAATTATGATATTGGGAGCTACCCTTTTTGTGGAATCGGTAAAGGTGGTTGCCCACACCTATGGTGTTCCTGCCTTTGTTTTGGCACTTATTATCACTCCCATAGCAACAGAACTGCCCGAGAAATTTAACAGTGTTATTTGGGTATCACGGGAAAAGGATACCCTGGCTCTGGGTAATATTACCGGAGCTATGGTTTTTCAGAGTTCCTTAATTCCAGCTCTGGGTATCTTTCTAACCGATTGGCAGCTCACTAGTAGTGCCTTGGTATCAGCTAGCCTGGCCTTGGTATCAGCTTTGATAATGTTTATACAACTGCGTACCCGTAAACATATCAGTGCCCCTATTTTAATGGCGGGAGGATTAATTTATGCCATCTTTTTAATTGGAATATTTAAGGGTATTATTACTTGATTTAACCGTGCTGGTTGACGCTAGTCTCATTAACTGCTAATTTAAGGTGGAGACTAATTAAAGGAAGTGTTAATAGTGGTAGAAACAATCAACCCCTATGATAAGGCTCATGAGTTGGCACGCGCCATTACTGACAGTGAAGTATATAAAAGATACGTGGCAGCAAAATCAGCAGTTGAACAAAAACCAGAGTATCAGGAAAAAATTTTGCAAATACGTAACCAGCAGATGATATTTAATCGGGCTCAAATGATGGGTCAGGAAGTGGACAATGATAGTGTATTAGAACTTACCCAGATGTTTGCCAAAGCTAATCAAATTGAGGAAATTGCTGAGTTTTTTAATGCCGAAGGAGCCTTTATTCAAATGTTTAATGATATGATGGAAATTGTTCAAAACGCGGTTGAAGTTGGTTTTAAATAAATACAAATTGAGCCATGAAGAGATTGTTAAGCCTTAAAAGCAATCTCTTTTTGAATGCCGCTATACTACATAAGTTAAGAGGACACAGGTTTAAAGATTTAGAATGGATGCAGTATACTTACAGAAAAGGTATTTACATAACGAAATTAATAAAAATACAATTTGTAGTAGAATAAACGCAGCAAGGTAGTTTCAAAGGAGGAAAATATATATGTCTTATGTAAGCGAACTAATGGAGCGGGTAATTAGGCGTAATCCGAGGGAGCCTGAATTTCACCAGGCGGTACACGAGGTACTGGAGTCACTACAACCAGTGATCGATAGGCATCCGGAGTATATCTCCAGTGGGGTACTAGAAAGAATAGTGGAACCTGAAAGGCAAATTATTTTCCGGGTTCCCTGGGTTGATGATCAGGGAAAGGTTCAGGTTAACCGGGGGTTTAGGGTGCAATTTAATAATGCTATAGGGCCTTATAAGGGCGGGATACGTTTTCATCCTTCAGTTAATTTGGGTATTATCAAGTTTCTCGGTTTTGAACAGATTTTCAAGAACTCCCTTACTGGTCTACCCATGGGGGGAGCTAAAGGTGGAAGTGATTTTGACCCCCGGGGGAAATCCAACGGTGAAGTTATGCGCTTTTGCCAGAGCTTTATGACTGAACTTTATCGCCATATTGGGCCAGATACCGATGTACCCGCAGGAGATATCGGCGTGGGAAGACGAGAGATTGGTTATCTTTTTGGGCAGTATAAGAGGATTATTAACAACTTCGAAGGTGTTTTCACCGGTAAAGGCATAAGCTGGGGAGGAAGTCTGGCACGTCCGGAAGCTACTGGTTATGGTACGGTTTACTTTATAGAGGAAATGCTGAAAGCAAAAGGAGATAGTATTAAGGGGAAAACTATTACTATTTCCGGATATGGTAATGTAGGAACCTATTTTATAGAAAAGGCTAACCAACTGGGAGCTAAAGTAGTAACTATAGCTGATGAATTTGGTTATGTGCATGATTCCGAGGGCATAAAAGGTGAAAAACTGAATATGTTGATGGATTTATGGTGTGTTTATCGGCGCCCTGCCCGAGCTTATGCCGACCAGTTTGGACTGCCATGGGTGGAAGGTAAATCACCCTGGGAAATTCCCTGTGATATTGCGGTACCAACCGCTACTCAGAATGAACTGAAAAAGGAAGATGCAGAAAAGCTTATTGCTAACGGCTGTAAATGTATTGCTGAGGCCGCCAATATGCCCTGTAGTGCTGAAGCCGTTGAACTGTGCCTGAAGAATAACATTCTCTTTGGCCCTGCTAAAGCGGTTAATGCCGGGGGAGTGTCAGTCTCCGGCCTGGAAATGTCACAGAATAGTATGCGTTACTCCTGGAGTTTTGAGGAAGTGGACGCCAAATTAAAGGATATCATGGTTGATATTTACCGTAAATCTAGTGAGGCTGCCCGGGAATACGGGATGGAAGGCAACCTGGTAGTCGGTGCCAATATTGCCGGATTTACCAAGGTAGCAGATGCCATGATGGCCCAGGGAATCGTGTAAATAGTAAGGCGTGAGGAGAAAAAGTCCGGGGGCAGTCCCCGGACTTTTTTAGTATAGGGGTGAAGTGTGTTATAATTTTTGCAGTTACATGGGGAGGAGTATTTTAAATGAATAGAAAGATAGTCTTGATAGTAGCTTTAATAATGGGTTTGATATTGGCCGGGTGCAATTCTGGCGCTCAGGAGCAGGCTAAGATTATCGGTGAGGTAAATGGAGATAAGATAAGCCAGGCTGAATATGACCAGCATTTTAAGATTCTTAAAATCACTTATGAACAACAGTTTCTGGGAGGCTCGGGTAAATTAGATGAAAGCAAAGACCAGGAGACTATAAAGAAATTAAAGGATCAGACTTTCAAAGAAATGGTGCTGCAAAAAATACTATGGCAGCAGGCTAAAGAGCGGGATATTAAAATAAGCGATAGTGAAACAGATAAAATCTTGAAGCAGCAAGATTACAAGAAGTTCCTGGAGGAAAGCGGAATGGAGGAAAAGTATTTCCGCCAGGAAATGAAAACCCAGATTCTCTACTGGAAACTTCACGATAAAGTAACGGCCAAAACTACAGTAAGCGATGAAGAAGCTAAAGCATATTATGAAGAAAACATAAGCAAATATAATGAAGAAGGCGGAATCCAAATATCACATATACTGGTAGCTACCGAAAAAGAAGCTCGTGACATTCTGGCCAAATTAAACAGTGGTACTGACTTTGCCGATATGGCCCGACAGTATTCCACCTGCCCCAGTAAAGAACGGGGTGGTGACCTGGGCTTAGTTAATGAAGGCAGTAATTTTGTTCCTGAGTTCCAGGAGGCAGCACTAAAGCTGCAGCCGGGTGAATTAACCAAGGACCCGGTAAAAACTGAACACGGCTACCACATTATTAAAGCGGGAGAAAAACAAGAAGCTCGGACCCCATCTTTTGAAGAGGTTAAGAATTCGGTCATAACTGACCTGAAGAGTGAGAAAAAGGATAAAGCTTATAACGATTATCTGAGCAATCTATATGAAAAAGCCGAGATTAAGGATCTGCGCAAATAAGTTAAATAAAAACGAATGCCGGGAGATTATCCCGGCATTTGTATTTACATTTATTGATGGCAAGGTTAAACTATTATTGATAATCATTATCAGTTTCCTATCTTTCCCCACAAACTGGTGGATTTCTAAAGGAGCCGAATATGAATAGTATCAAAGAAAAACTGAAAGATAGTAATTATAGGATTACCGGACAGCGGGCAGCAATCCTGGAAGTTATGATGGATAACCGGGGAAAGCACCTTAGCGCTGAAGAGGTACTATATAAAGCACGGGAGAAGATGCCCAACATTGGTATGGCTACCGTATATAGGACCCTGGATAAACTAGCTAGTATTGAGGTGCTTTATAAAACGATGTTTGATGAAGGACGTTACCGTTATGAGCTCTGTGATGAAGGAATGCACCAACATCATCATATTATTTGTTTGGGTTGCGGTAATATTACTGAAATGGAGGATGACTTGCTAACTATCTTGGAGCAAAAGATTGAGAGTAAGGGCTACGAAATTATTGATCATGACCTCAAATTTTATGCTTACTGCCCTGAATGCCGTTACAACAAATAAAAAAATTTTACATACCCATTGATAATGATTATCAATATCCGAAGAAGAGGTAACATATGGCAATAATATTTATTGGTCAACCTAATACAGGAAAAAGTGTTATTTTTAATTCTTTAACTGGTGCTGAAAACATTGTATCCAATTATGCTGGAACTTCAATGGAGATAAGTAAAGCAGAGGTGGATTGGGAAGGCAACAAGGTTATTTTTTATGATACTCCGGGAGTGTACTCACTTCATACCTCTGATCAGGCTATAGAGCTGGTGAATAAGCTGTTCCAGGAGGAAAAGATTGATCTTATTATTAATGTGGTAGATGCCAGCCGATTGGAGGTAAATCTGGCCTTAACCCTTGAACTGCTGGAGTTTTCTCATCCGGTTGTGGTGGCGCTTAACCAGGTGGACCTGGCCGAAAATCTGGGACTCAAAATTGATAGCCAAGCTCTGGCAGGTCTTCTGGGTTGTCCGGTAATTAAAACTTCGATTCACAGTAGGCAGGGTCAAAAAGAGTTAAAGGCGGTTATTAATAGTTACCTTGCAACCGGAATTACGGGGATAAAGCGGTCTGCATCAATATCTTGTACTGCTTGTGCTAATGCTGGTTCGTGCAGTAATTGTAGTATGGGCGATGATATAATGGAACGTTCGCAAAGGGCCAGAATTATAGCCGAGCAGGTTGTAGATACAGCTAATAATAAACATTATGGCTGGCTGGAGAAAATGCAAACCTTGATTGATGCACCTTTTCCGGGAGTATTTATTCTGCTCTTGGTAGGATATTTGGGTTTTGTGCTGTTACTTAAATCTATCCAACTCGCCGAAGGGCCCCTAACTGCATTACTGCAACCCCTTAATCACTATATAGCAGCGTCAATTAAATCTTTGCTATCACCAGGCCTATTATCTAATATACTAAGTCTGGCGATACCGGAAGGCTTAATAGTACCATTTACTATTGTTATGCCGGCTATGCTTATGGTTTCAATTATTATGGCACTCTTGGAAGATAGCGGCCTACTGCCCAGATATTCGGTAGCCTTTGCCCGTGTGGGCAGTTTGGTAGGGATATCCGGAGAAGCAGTCATCCCTCTTTCTTTGGGCTTTGGTTGTCGTACCCCGGCAGTTGTGGCCAGTCGAATGATAACCCGGGAACGTGAACGCTTTATTGTTATTACTATCCTGAGCATAGTTATACCCTGTGCAGCTACACTGGGTATACTAACTTCGGTTATTGCTACTTTTCATGTTTCTCCGGCTATTATAGTTGCCACCATGTTAATCACTCTGGTAGTACTGGGACTTATTCTTAATCACCTGCTTCCTCAGGAAAAGCTTTTTGTTTGTGAGTTACCCCCGTTAAGAATTCCTACTTGGGGTAACTTGTTAAATAAAGTAAAGATTCGTTTTACCGGGTTTTTTACCGAGGTTTTGCCCTTGCTATTAGTTATGAGTATAGCAGTACGGGCTTTGCTTGAATCCGGTGTATTAGAACACTTATATGCGCTTGAAGGCATAAGCCGTACTTTATTTGGAATACCTGCAGAGGCTTTGGTAGCAGTCTTAGTTACAATTTTTCAGCGTTATCTGGCCCCACTGATTTTGCTGCATATGACCCTTACACCACGGGAAGCTACTATTGCTATTGCTATGATTAGTCTGTCATTGCCCTGTTTACCGGCTGCGGTAATGATTATACGAGAAATTGGAGCCCGGGGATTGCTTAAGATATTGGGAATGGGATTTCTAACTTCATTCATAGTGGGAATAGGCCTGAATATGGTTTTACCACTTTGATGAGGAAGGATACAATGACATTGTCTTGTAAAATACTTCTAATTTAGAACTTCATTATATGTCTAGAGTGAGGAGTGA
Organism: Syntrophomonas sp. UBA5432; assembly: GCA_002424365.1. Lineage (GTDB taxonomy): Bacteria > Bacillota > Syntrophomonadia > Syntrophomonadales > Syntrophomonadaceae > UBA4844. Next base: position 23,447 of record DIRQ01000142.1, read on the forward strand.
GGATACCTCTTAATTATACTATCCTAGCTCGGAAGGCGCCGTGTGCCCTTGGAGTATTGATATTAGACATGATGGTTTAATAAGGAGGGGGTAAAAATGACTATTAATGAATTATTGCCAGGGCAGAAAGCAACCATAATTAAGATTAACAAAGGAGAAGCAGCCCGTAACCGTCTAATGGCAATGGGGATAACCCCTGGTACCAGTATAACTATATTAGCCCGGCATCCGTTCAGGGGTCCAGTTACAGTCGATCTGGGTAATAACCGTATGGCTATTGGTCAGGAAATAGCACGGGCGATAGAGGTAAAACCACAATAATAATTTGCAATTAGACTATAACCCAGAGTTATGGTAAAATAAACATCAAAATAACTGTCAAGCCTGTAAATATGGAGGTATATAAAATATGCTTAAACTTGAAAACGTAAGCATGACGGTTAACAATTCCAATGGTTCCCGGCGAGAAATTATTCGTGATATAAATATTGATTTCGAACCAGGTAAGCTCTATGCCATAACCGGCCCCAATGGGGGTGGTAAAACTACTCTGGCCAAAGTTATTATGGGGATTTATCAGCATAGTACCGGTAACATTTATCTTAATGGAGAGGATATCAGCAAACTGGGTGTTACCGAGCGTGCCCGACGTGGGATTGCCTATGCATTTCAACAACCCCCCCGGTTTAAAGGGTTGAACGTCGCGGATCTCATTAAAATTGCTTCTCAAGGCATAGATGGAATGGGCTTACGGAAGAAACTACGAGATGTTGGACTTTGTCCGGAAGATTATTTGGATCGTGACATGGGCCCCGGGCTAAGCGGGGGAGAAGCCAAACGCATAGAAATTGCCCAGGTACTGTCCCGTGATAGTATTATCAGTATATTTGACGAACCGGAAGCAGGGGTAGACCTATGGACCGTCCAGCGGCTTATTGGCCTTATTGTGCAAAAATACCAGGATAATCCTGAATCAACAGCAATTATTATTACGCACCATGAAAATGTATTACCCATTTGTGATGAAATTATCGTCCTGGAAGAGGGATTTATTAAACTACGAGGTTCTACAGAAGAAATCTGGCCTCTGATTAGGGATGATGTGCAGTGTAAAATGAGAGAGCAATGCAGGGGAGAAGTATGTTATGAACTTTAAACCAGTAGATATGCAGCTATTAGATGTAATTAGTAATATCAAATCCATCCCCGCTGGAGCTATCAATATCAGGCGGGATGGCGAGCCGGTTATTCGGCAGTCTTCTCCAAATATTAAAATAGGTACTAATGCCGATAATAATGGGTTATTGGTGGAAATAAAACCGGGTACCCGCGACGAGACTGTTCATGTACCGGTTATTGTAACCAGAGCAGGATTCCACGATAAGGTCTATAACACTTTTGTTGTAGGTGAAGATGCTGATATAACCATTATTGCCGGTTGTGGTATCCATAATGATAGCCATAGTGATTCTAGTCATGATGGTATCCATGAAATAATAGTTAAAAAAGGTGCCCGTATGAAATATGTGGAAAAGCATTATGGAGAGGGAAACGGGAAGGGGAAAAGGATTCTAAATCCTACTACTAAGATAATCCTGGAAACTAGTGCTATAGCTGAGATGGAAATGGTACAGATTAAAGGTGTAGATGATACTGTTCGTACTACTACTGCCCACATAGAGGACAAGGCTAGTTTAAAAATTGTGGAAAGGCTTATGACCCACGGTGAGCAGAAAGCAGTATCCGATGTCAAGTTATATATAGAAGGCCGGGGAAGCAGCGGGCAGATTCTCTCCCGTTCGGTAGCCCGGGATGATTCATTCCAGATTTTTAAGGCTGCACTGGTGGGTAAAAATGAATGTCTGGGTCATGTTGAATGTGACGCTATTATAATGGATAAAGCTCGGATTCAGTCTATTCCGGAACTGATAGCTGAGAATGCTGAAGCTGTATTGACCCACGAGGCAGCTATTGGCAAGATAGCGGGAGAACAGTTAATTAAACTGATGTCACTGGGGATGACTGAAAAAGATGCTATTGATACTATTCTGGAAGGTTTCCTCAGATAAAAAGAGGGGATGGGTGAAGATTGAACTTAAACCTTTTTAAAACCTATGTCAGGGTAGTGGAAACCCAAAATCTATCCAAAACAGCTGAAGAGTTTGGGCTTTCCCAGCCCGCGGTTACCAAACAGATACAAGGCTTGGAGGATATTTATGGAGTGTTGCTGTTAGAGAGGTCAGGGCGGCGCCTGAAACCTACTGAAGCCGGGGAAACTCTATACTATTGTGCACGGGATATTATTAAAGCTATAGAAAAGACCGAAAAGGCTATGGAAGAAGTGTCAGAAAGCCGTCGTGGAAATTTGAGTCTGGGTGCAAGCAATATACCTGGGGAATATATACTCCCGCAGCTTATAAAAAGATTTAAGGAGAAACATCCCAATGTAAGTATTAGCATAGATATTGCCGATACGGAAAAGATATTCTCTCGCGTGGCGGAAAGGGAACTGGATGTAGCTATTGTAGGCGGATGGATAAATAACCGTAAAGTAGAAGGTTTTGAATGGTTGGAAGATGAACTGGTGGTGGTAATGCCAGAGCATCATAAGCTAGCTCGCCTATGGGAAGTTGATCTAGAAAGTATTGTAAACGATAAATGGATATTCCGGGAGAAGGGTTCCGGTACCCGAAAGGCAGCAGAAGATTTGCTGGCAGCCCATGGAATTAAAAAAGAAGATTTACATGTTTATATTGAAGCCGGCAGTACGGAAGCGGTTCTAGCCAGTGTTGAAGCGGGAATGGGAATTTCCATAGTATCCCGCTGGGCGGTTAAGAAGGCTGAAACTTACCGCAAGATTCATAGTGCTAGAATAAGCAACCCCCTGGTAAAAAGACATTTTTACGTTGTTTATCCTCGTCAGAAATCACGCCGCAAGTCAGTCAATAATTTTCTCGATTATGTTAAAAAGCTGGAGGAACCCGGAAAAGGCGGAAACCACAATATTTAATACAAATACAGGCGGTAATAATGATATTGTCTTGTTAATAACTTTGAATTTCGAACTTGAGTAATCGTTTAGAGTGAGGAGTGAGGGGTTAGGATACTTACCTAACTCGGCTATCCTCGCTCCATATTTTATGGCAATTTTTATACGTAGTCCTCACCCCTCACCTCATCTATTTTCATCTATAAATAAATTTATTTTATTTTGCCAGGTGTTTGTATATAATGTATCTATTGCTCGCAAAAAATAACTCCGGAGGTGTTTTTATAATGTTACCGTTACCGAAAAAGTATTTTCTTACTGCGGCGTCGGCTGAAGGAGAAACAGAACTTACAGCCTTTGATGGGGCTTTATTAAACGCCCGAGTGGGAAATACTAATCTTTTAAAAGTAAGTAGTATTTTACCTCCAGGTTGTGAATATGAACCTGATTTAGTAATTCCTCCCGGCTCTCTTTTACCGATTGCATTTGGTACCATAGTTAGTACCGTTCCGGGGGAGATTATTTCTGCCGCGGTAGCAGTAGGTATAAAGCAGAACAGTTTTGGGGTAATTATGGAGTTTGAAGGTAAATGCCCGGCAGAAGAAGCGGAAGCTAGGGTAAGGAAAATGGTAGAAGAGGCTTTCCGGATTAGGGATTTGGAACTGGATGAAATTAAAGTAGCTTCAACTGAACATAAAGTGGGAAAAATTGGTTGTGCTTTTGCTGCCGTACCCCTGTGGTATTAATCCGAGATATGTGCTGATAACACAGTTGTCCAGTAAATAACTTCGAATCTAAGCACTTGATTAATTGTCGAGAGTGAGGGGTAAATAAGAACTGATACGCGAAGCGCTCCTTACCCCTTACGCTAAATATGTTATAGCAAAACATATTACCGCGTTGTAAACTGTAAAAACATAAAATAACCAGGAGCCTGGTTAACAAGGAGGAAGTTGGGTTGGAATTATGGGTAACTGAATATCAAACCTCGGCTTTAGGGTTTAGCTGTAAGGCAACAGAGACTTTGCGGGTTGAACAAACTGATTTCCAACACCTTGCGGTTGTGCATACGGAACAGTTTGGCAAAATGCTGCTTTTGGATGGTATGGTACAAACTACGGAAAAGGACGAATTTGTCTACCATGAAATGATAACCATGGTTGCTCTGAATACTCATCCGGCGCCGGAAAATGTGCTGGTTATTGGCGGTGGTGACGGTGGTGCTTTAAGAGAAGTTGTGCGCCATCCCGGTGTTAGCAAGGGTATCCTGGTAGAAATAGATGAAGAGGTAGTTCAGGCCTCACGGGACTTTTTCCCCGAACATTCATGCTCTTTTAATAGTCCTAAAGCCCAGCTGATAATTGCTGATGGCATTCAGTTTATTAAGGATCATAAAAATACTTTTGATGTGGTTATAGTGGATTCCACCGAACCGGTAGGACCAGCCCAGGCCCTTTTTTCGTCGGCTTTTTACGAAAGTGTTTTCCAGGCTTTAAAGGATGATGGCATATTGGTAGTGCAGAGTGAATCCCCGTTTTTTAATGAAGATGTGATTAAAATGGCTTATGGTGGGATTAATAAATTCTTTCCTATTACCAGGTTATACCTGGCGGCTATACCTACCTATCCTAGTGGATTATGGAGCTTTACGGTAGGCTCCAAACGTTATGACCCGGAAAAGCCGGTATTTACCGGAGAACTGGATTTTAAATATTATACTCCGGAAATTCACCAGGCGGCTTTCAAACTACCAGCCTTTGTTAAGAAGATAATTGCTGAAGGTGATTAAGGATGAGCGGAAATTTTCGGCAACTATTAGAAGAGAAGGCCAGTTTTATGGCCAGCAGCAGGGACTATGAGCAATGCCCCAAAGTGATTATAGGTATCCCTATGGATGCTACCACCAGTTTTCGCCCTGGAACCCGTTTGGCACCTTACCGGGTGCGAGAAGTATCGGAAAGCATTGAAGAATATAGTGTTTATCAGGATAAATCCCTGGAAGAGATAGATTTTTATGATGCCGGTGATATAATTATTCCTTTTGGCAATGTAGGTGAAAGCCTGCGGCGGATTGAGGTAGTAACCCGGGGTCTGGTTCAAGCAGGTAAACAGGTGTATGCTATCGGAGGTGAGCATCTGGTATCATTACCCCTGATAAAGTCTTATCGCCATCGTTATCCTGATTTAGTAGTAATACAGCTGGATGCGCATGCCGACCTTCGCAGTGATTACCTGGGTGAGAGCCTTTCCCACGCTTCAGTTATGCGTCATGTGGTAGAGGAGATAGGAGATAAGAATTTATATCAACTGGGGATTCGTTCCGCGACCAGGGATGAACTCAAGTTTGCCGCGGAAAGGACTAATTTGTATCTGGACCAATTAAAGAATGTACTGGATGAAGTAATTGCTAAAATAGGCAACCACCCAGTTTATCTTACTCTTGATATCGATGTACTTGATCCGGCTTTTGCACCGGGCACTGGAACTCCGGAGGCGGGTGGTTTTTCCAGCCGGGAGTTATTACAGGTTGTGCATCGCCTGGGTGAACTTCAAGTAGTGGGCTTTGACTTGGTAGAAATTTCACCCCCTTATGAAAAAGGGGACAACACCTCGATTCTGGGAGCCAAGCTACTACGCGAGGCTTTACTGGCGTATTAATATGGTATCTATATATCAGAAAACCCCTTTTCATGATATCAAAAAGCGTCTACCCACACTGGCGGGCAGACGCTTTTCTTAATAACCCTTCATGTCTACTGGGCACCCACAAACACTTATGAAAATTGTTTTATCTGGTTGGCAGAGTTCGGATAGAAGATTAATCAAGTTCTAAACTCGAAGTTATTTACAAGGTAACTTTGTTATTAGCCCTACTATTTTTAATAGTTTTCAGCCATAACTTCGTAGTAGCTCTGGGGATGGTCACAGGCCGGGCATATTTCGGGAGCCTCGGTTCCTTCGTGCACATACCCGCAGTTGCGGCATTTCCATTTAACTACCTTATCTTTCTTAAATACTGTACCATCCTTAATGTTCTGCAATAATTTTCTAAAACGTTTCTCGTGTTCCTCTTCCACTTCAGCTATTTCCTTAAATATATCGGCAATTTCGTTAAAGCCTTCTTCGCGGGCAACTTTCTCAAATCCAGGATACATACTGGTATGTTCAGCATTTTCTCCTTCGGCTGCATCGAGCAGGTTCTCTGCGGTAGCCGGTATAGCTCCTCCGATTAGCAGCTTATAGAGGCGTTTAGCATGTTCCTTTTCATTTTCTGCGGCCTCAATAAATATGGCTGCAATCTGTTTATACCCTTCCTTGTCGGCCTTACTGGCAAAGTAAGTATACTTGTTGCGAGCCTGAGATTCACCGGCAAAGGCTTCCCATAAATTTTTTTCGGTTTGCGATCCTTTTAAATTCATTCTTATTGCCTCCTATCT
>DIRQ01000142.1:30199-44711 GCA_002424365.1 Syntrophomonas sp. UBA5432
TACCTGGTTAAACCCTGGGGATAGACTAATATTATGTTACTATTACCCTTACGGTTAAAGGTAAATATGGACTCCAACAATTGTAGAATTATTTCTATTTCCTCTTCATTATTATTATCTGTGACAACTTCAAATAATGATGCTGGTAATTGCATCCAGTTTAACAGCTTTAACTCCTGTAAACCTTCGTCCAGAAACTCTAATTCAGAGATAGGCATGGAAAACGGAGCTTTAGGCTTACTCTTAATATGAGTTTCCATCAGCCCTATAAACGATTGCAGCCTTTCCTCTTCTTGCGGAGTTATGGCATACTGGAATAAAACATCATAGAGATGTTGTACTACTCTGATTGAGGTAATAGTAGGAAGCGCCAAGTGCTCTTCCTGTCCTAAAAATTTGAGCTGGAATGCGGGTATGTCCTGCACATTTATCCACTCCTTAAACTACTATTAGTATTAGATTTTACATTATAAATAGTTAAAATGACAGCTTTCTACCCTAAAAAATATTTATCGCCCGGGAAACATAGAATGGGAGTGGGGGGAAGGTTTATAGGGTGAGGTGTAAGAGTAAAATGGATTATCACTATTATTCCCGGAGAAAAAGGGATGAGAACAAAATTAACGCGGAGCAAAAAAAGGTGGAAGAGCAAAGATTAAAATATAACCTGTTAGGTATACTTGCTCTGCTTATAGCCCTGTTTTTTGCTCTGGATCTGCTAAATATCGGTGACCATTTAACCCGTTTTTTTACCGGCAACTAAATTAACCCCCCCAATGCCTGTCGGGCATACTCTTAAGGGCACACGCACGCAACCACGGATGAAAATGGCATGAGATGAGGGGGCTGTTTGAAATCAAGGGGTTATAAAGGGTATAATAGCTAAAGATAATTGTATAATACTTCTTCCAACGGCAAACTTGCCATTCTCAGGCTTAATCCTGTTTAATCAGGAGCGGGGGAACCAAAATTTTGGGGTGAATCCAGAGAAATCTGGTAGGGTCGCCCTAGACCCGAATCCGGCAGCTAACCTCGTAAGCAATAGGAAGGGGAGAATGGGGATTATAAATGCCTTCTTCAATAAAATTTATCTTATTGTATTTTCACATCTGAAGGCTATCCCTTAGTATTTTCTATCTTCTTAGTATTAATCCAACAATATGTGCTGCTTAACTTATGATTTTCAGTATCGGCTTTTATTTGTGTGCAATTCGAGTCATTATACCTTCCCGAAGTGTTTTTTAATTTTTCTGGGCAGTATAATTGTAGCCGCATTTGCAGTTGTATTTTTGTAATTTATAACAAAGGAATGATTTATATGGCAATAATTAAGGTCGAGCATTTGATCAAGATTTATGGGTCAGATACAGACAAGGCCTTAAAATTATTAAACCAGGGCATGGATAATGAGAGCATTAAAAAGCAGACTAAACAGGTGGTAGGCGTCAGGGATGTCAGCTTTCAGGTCGAACAGGGTGAAAGCTTTGTTATTATGGGCCTTTCAGGAAGTGGTAAGTCCACTCTGTTGCGTTGCCTTAATGGTCTAATAAAAGCTACTGCCGGAAAAATAATTATTGATGGGCAGGAGCTTACAGGTATGTCTTCTCGCCAGTTAGAAGAACTACGTCGTAAAAAAATGGGCATGGTATTTCAGCGTTTTGCCCTCTTGCCCCATCGAACTGTACTGGGGAATGTTGGTTATGGTCTGGAAGTACAGGGAATTGCCCGAGATAAACGCGACCAACAGGCCCTGCAAGCTATTGAAATGGTTGGACTTAAAGGCTGGGAAGATTCTTATCCGGCCAATCTTAGTGGTGGTATGCAACAGCGAGTGGGAATTGCCCGGGCTCTGGCTACAGACCCGGATATTTTGTTGATGGACGAGCCTTTCAGTGCTCTGGACCCTTTGATAAGACAGGAAATGCAGGATGAATTACTGGAGATTCAAAATAAGCTACAGAAAACCATTATATTTATTACCCATGATTTGGATGAGGCGCTAAAGATAGGAGAGCGGATTGCCCTTATGAAAGACGGGAAAATTGTACAGATGGGACAGCCGGAGGATATATTACTATCTCCGGCTACCGAATATGTGGCTCGTTTTGTGGAAAATGTCAACTACTCTCGGGCATTAACGGCATCATCGGTAATGGTTAAAGCGAGGAACGTAGTTCATCCCAAAGATGGCCCCATGACTGCTTTGCATATTATGGAAAAGTTTGGAATGTCATCTCTATTTGTTACTGACCGCCCGGGTAAACTACTGGGGTATATAAATGCTGACGATGCTTACGAGATTGCTAATCAGGGAATAAGACAACTGGATACGATTATTAAAAAGGATGCTCCGGTGACTCAACCGGATACCCCGTTATGTGACCTTCTGGATGTAATGGCCCATACCAAAGTACCAGTAGCAGTAATTGATGAAACTAATCATCTGAAAGGGGTACTGGTAAGGGGCTCAGTGATAGCCGGTCTGGCAGGGGAAAGGAGGGAAACCTATGAGTAGTATGATGGACAGTATTCCGCCTATACCTCTGGGTAAATGGACGGATCAGGCTATTGATTATTTGCAGGCGGAGTGGGGTGAGTCAACCCAGGCCTTTGCTACCGGAATGGAAGAACTGATTAAGGGTTTACAGGGTTTTTTGATAAACATGCCCCCGGAATTATTGATAATTATTTTTGGCCTATTAGCCTGGTGGTTGGTAAATAAAAAAACTGCGCTGTTTACCATAATCGGGTTGATGTTTATTTATAATATTGGTTTATGGAAAGTATCAATGGACACTTTAGCACTGGTAATTGGGGCGGTAGCATTATGTATGCTCATAGGAATTCCCCTGGGGATACTGGCTGCAAAAAATACTACAGCTCATCGAATTATTAGTCCAGTACTGGATTTTATGCAAACCCTGCCGGCATTCGTATATCTCTTGCCGGCTATCCCTTTTTTTGGTCTGGGTGTAGTTCCTGCGATTTTAACTACCATCGTTTTCGCTATGCCTCCGGTAATAAGACTTACTGATCTGGGATTAAAACAGGTTCCGGAGGAACTGGTGGAATTGGGAAAATCGTTCGGTTCAACTTTTTTGCAAATGTTGTTTAAGATAGAATTACCTTTGGCGCGAGCAAGTATATTAGCTGGGATTAATCAGTGTATCATGCTTTCTCTGTCAATGGTGGTTGTGGCTGCCATGATTGGTGCTAAAGGCCTGGGAGGTGTTGTATGGACGGCTATTCAGCAGCTTAAGATGGGTATGGGTTTTGAGGCTGGTGTGGCCATAGTTATTTTGGCCATTATACTTGACCGCATAACCCAAAACTTGGGGAAAACAACGAGAAGGGAGAATGACATATGAAAAAGAGAACTCTATTAGTTATTAGTCTGATGTTACTGATGGCCTTTTCTATAGTTGCTGTTGCTGGCTGTGGGGGTGGAGGCGAGCAGGCGGAAAAAAAGGGACCGGTAAAGCTCCTCTATGTGCAGTGGGCCTGTGCCAGTGCTGAAACCCACGTAATGAAAGCCATTCTGGAAGATAAGATGGGCTATGAAGTTGAAATTATGGATGTTACGGCTGCCGCTATGTATGAAGGACTGGCCAATAAAAAGGCTGATGCCTTTTTTACCGCCTGGTTACCAGTAACCCATGGTGAATACATGAAACAGGTTAAAGACCAGGTTGAGGATCTGGGACCCAGTATGGAAGGAGCTAAAATTGGCCTGGTAGTTCCCCAGTATGTCACCATTGATTCCATTGAAGAGATGAATGCGGTTAAGGATAAATTTGATGGTAAAATTACCGGTATTGATTCCGGTGCTGGTATTATGATAGCAAGTGAAGAGGCCATTAAAAATTATAACCTGGACTATGAGCTGGTCGAAGGCAGCGAAGGTACTATGATTGCTTTATTGAAACAGGCTATTGATAATAATAAATGGGTAGTCGTAACTGGTTGGACTCCACATTGGAAATTCGCCCGCTGGGATCTCAAGTATCTGGATGACCCCAAGAAGGATTATGGTGAGGCTGAAACTATTAATACTATAGTAAGACAAGGCTTGAAGGAAGATATGCCTGAGGTTTATACTCTGTTTGATAACTTTGCCTGGACCCCGGAAGACCTGGGCTCAGCCATGGGCCTGGCAGAGGATTTGGGAAATGCTGAGGATGGAGCTCGGGAATGGATTAAGCAGAATCCGGAACTGGTTAATAGCTGGTTACCTGATCAATATAAAGACAAATAGGGTTTTTACCCCCCGGCTAACAGGCCGGGGGGTAAGTTTTTTAATCCAAATAATTGATGCCCATAGCTTCACGTACTTCCTCCATTGTGTCTAACGCTGTTCGATGAGCTTTTTTGGTGCCTTCCATCAATATTTCCCGGATGGAATCATTTTTATATTTTTCTCTTCTTTCCCGCATAGGTTCTAACAACTGATTTATCTTTTCACTTAACTTCTTCTTGCAGTTTACACAGCCAATATGCCCCTGGCGACAGTCATTTTCTATCTCTTGAACCTCTTCCGGGTTGAAAACCCGCTGGTATTCATATACCGTACAGACTTCCGGGTGACCCGGGTCAGTCTTATGAATACGGGCCGGATCAGTTACGGCATTCCTGATTTTTTGCCATACCTCTTCGGGAGTATCAGCTAAAAAAATGGCATTATTAAGACTCTTACTCATTTTCGCTTTACCATCCAGCCCTATCAGACGGGGAACATCTCCAACCAAGACCTCGGGTTCTATCAGCACTGATTTATACAAATCGTTGAAACGGCGCACAATTTTTCGGGCTAATTCAATGTGAGGAATTTGGTCTTCCCCAACTGGTACCAGATGGGCTTTGAATATACTGATATCAGCTGCCTGACTTACCGGATAGCCCAGGAAACCATAAGTCATGTCTTTAAAACCATGCTGGGCGGCCTCACTTTTGACAGTAGGGTTGTGGCGTAACACATTTACAGAGGTAAACATGGAATAATACATGGTTAATTCGTGAATTTCGGGTATCATACTCTGAATAAATATAGTAGACAATTCGGGATCCAGGCCGGCAGCTAAATAATCGCTGGTAATCTGAAAGACATCTCGTTTCAAGTTCTCGTCTTTTTCCCAATGGGTGGTAAGAGCCTGTACATCAGCAATAATAATATAGCTTTCGTATTCCTTCTGTAGTTTAACCCGGTTGGCCAGGCTACCTACGTAATGGCCCAGATGCAGACTTCCGGTAGGCCGATCCCCGGTTAAAATACGCTTCTTGCCCTCCGGCATATCACTCATCCTTTCTTAATTAAACTTTCATGTATGCAGAGCACATACAACCATGAATGAAAATAAGTTGTATCGGCTTGGCAGAGTTAGGAACTCTCCTTACCCCTCACTCTAGACAATTAGTTAAGTTCTCAATTCGAAGAAATAGTAAGACAACTTTGTTATTAACGTATTTTCCCATTAAACATAAAAATAGCCCCTGTCCGCAAGGGACGGAGGCTTCCGCGGTGCCACCCTTATTGACCATTATGGTCCACTTAAACAGGCGCTTACTAACGCTTTTTCCCAATAACGGGGGATAACCGGCCCGGCCTAATCTGCTAATTTAGCATTTCAGCCTGCTACTCCAAGGTCCATTCACCCCACCTTTAGTACCGGTTTCCAGCCTCCCGGCTCTCTGTAACTATTCAATAGAGCTACTAATCCTTATCATGGTATTTAAATTTAATATATTTTAAAAATACCATAGGTACAACGTGAAGTTCAAGCTTTGTCTTAAAGTAATTTTAATTTAAGTTGCGAAATTCAGTTTATGAATTATAATATTTATAGTATATGATTAAAAAAATACTAGGAAATAGCGGAAAAATAAAGAACAACAATAAATGTATAAATCACCCATTAATCTAAGTGATTAAACTTAGTAGGTTATAATTAAATTATGTAAAGGAGTATACCAATGACTGATTTTTATACTTTCCTTTGTTTTAGTATGCGAGCAGCAATGAAGAAAATTGATCGCCATTTAAGTGGTCAGTTGGAACCATACGGGGTAAGCATACCACAGACGTTTGTTCTCACCTGTCTATATGACGAGAATGGTATTACCCTGAAAGAAATAGGTAATCGGACTTTGATAGATAGTTCGTCGATGACGGTTCTGGTTGACAAGCTGGAGAAAGACAAATTAGTGGAAAGGCAGCTTGACCCGGAAGACCGCAGGGCCATCAGGGTCTATATCACCGATAAAGGTAAAGCTATAGCTGAAGAACTGGTTAAAATAGGAACCGAGTTTAATGTTCAGCTGTACGACATGCTGGGAGAGGGCAACCAGAAAGAATTTACTCACGGTATTAAAAATCTTTTAAATGGATTAGAATAGAAAATTATTATTCCTGATTGAAATTCAAGAACTTGAGACCCAGGGCAACAAAATACAATGCTAAAACTGCGGCAGCGGTTATACCGGAATCATTAACGATGATGGCTATGACAGCTGCCATTGTTATTCCCTGTAATGCACCGTAGATAACTGGTAGTTGCTGTTGGGTCTTCTTAATTGAATTGGCCGGGCGAAAAACCAAATAAGTAGAAACCAGTACCAGAAAAAGAAAAACCCAACCCCAAATGCTGTAGTTTATGACCCGTAATTGCATCTGTACTTTTCGGGTTATTATACTAAGTACCTCTTCCCAGCCTCCAGCCAGAATCAGGTTAACGCTGCGTCCCAGGTGCGATTGAATTTCCACGGGCTGTTTTAAATCAATGATAGCCATCACAACTACTAGCGCAAGTGTTCCTAAAAGTAATCCCAATATCTTAGGGGAATTAACCTTTTGCTGTCGATAACGAAGATAGGTATAACCAAGGCCAATACAGGCGGTTATGCTTCCACCTACATTTATTCCGAAGAGCGGGTAGGCAATTAAAAAAATTACCAGGCTGAATAACAGGGCAACCACAACCAGGTTGCGATAGGAAAAAGATTGCTGTAATTGCAAAGCGGTAAAGGCTATGGTTGCACCAATAAGTATACCCATGTATTCATTACCCAAGCCATAGTAACGTGAACCGCTCATAATTCGGTAACTGAACATTGAGTTTTCAATCATTCCTAGACTAAGAATTAGATCCAGGCCTATAACCACGATGGTTATAAATAAGATTGTAGTTAATGGGCTTATTTTCAAGGGACGGGAAACAAACCAGCAAAACAGGGTGAGAATTAGGTTAATACCCAATGAAAGACCCAAAAAAAGCCAGCGGCTAGAGACATCAAAATTGGCTATTAAGAGGAGTTCCAACGGTATGGACAGAGCAAATAGAATGAGATAATCGGTAAGCGCTGCACTCTTCTTCTTTAAACGGCACATTAAAGCAAGCACCAGAAAGAACAGTATTATAGCAATGTGAATCGTAACTACCCAGGGCTGATTTACATAATCAAATACTGCCCGCTGGCTAATACTATTCAGGTTGGCATAAACGTCCTGAGCAGGGTGACTATAAATAGTATCCCGGATAGCCGGATTAAAGTCATGTAAGATTGAGTTTTTTAAGTTTATACTGGATACTATACCTTCCCGTCGTGTCGAGTAACTGGTTAATACCCCGGTGAAACCTGGCTTGTCGATTATTAAGGGGGTTAAGAGTTCACCCCGCTCAAAGGCTGTCCGGGACGGGGTAGGACTAAGGACGTAAATAACACTTTTTTTATCAATTTGCTCCTGTAAATCACCTATACAGGCGTCAATAGCTTGTAGCCGCTTAATTCTTTCATTCTGTAACTGTTGGTCGGAAAGTAGACTCTGCAGTCGGTCCAATCTGGCCAGATCACCAAAATCAATTAATACCACATCATAATTACTAAAATCCCAGTAAGCTTGCAATATGGCGTTATAGTTGCTGGAAAGAGGAAGAGGGGAGGACTTTTCAACTACCTCTCTGCCAAGTAACCCGTTATCTACAATACCACGTGAATCCATAACTATTAGAGCTCCAGGACGAGAATAATAACCTGGTAAATCGGCATTACCAATGACAGCGGTTTTTAACCCCAGAGCGTGAAGTTCATCACCTAATTGTCCGGGAGTACCCAGATCACGGTTTTGGTTATTTTTTCTAATTGCCTCGATACCATTTATCACGATATTATGGTCAACTGGCAGAAGGCCAGTGTTACGAAAAAATATATCCCCCGCTTTTTCGCCTTTAATTATTTCATTGGCTTTAAAATTAAGATCGGCATTAGAACTACCTACTGCTAGTTTTCCTGCTGATATGGTACAGGGTACATTTTTACTAGTCCTTTCTCCAGCACATAAAGTATTTAGAAGCCCCAGGCCAGCTTTATTTTGCATAGCCCATAAGTTAGGGGTGACCTTTGGGTTAAGGTCTTTATAATCCAGCTTATCAATCATGTAAATAACTACCTGTGGGGGAGCAGGTTCTTCCCCAGCCTGTAGGTCAGTAGGGAAAGACAAAACCAACAGTAATATGGTTAAAAAGGCAAATAAAAAATTACGCATATTTTTAACACCGCCCCTGCTTTGTATAGCTAATAACACTTATGGCCAACCACAGGCTATTCAGCAGGTATAGCAAAATGAGAGCTGCGGCAATAACTCCAGTATCATTTACAATAAATACCGTAATGGCAGTAATCAGAAGTATTTTAAGAGCCTGGTCAATGTGTGAGTTTTCCACCGCTATTCTCAGCATGATAGTAGGATTTTTACGTTTTAGGACTACCAGGATAAAAACCATCAATACCAGGACTAAGCTCCAACTGGAGTTATATACTGTACTTGCTAATATGCCCAGCTTGGTCTTAATAATTGAAAGTATTACCGTAGCACCAGCACCTGAATAAAGGGTGCTTATGGCTTTGCCGGCATGGGATGGGATGGGATTAAACATCGCATCCAATTGAGCTATAGCAAATACTCCCAGGATAGCCAGAAGTCCAACTAGGAATACCTGTTTAAGCGATATTTTACGCCCACTATTTATAATAAAAAAGAACCCTACGCTGACCATAGCAGTTATAAATCCTCCCATATTGGCACCAAAGTGTGGATGACCTATTACAACAGTGGCAATTAGTAGCGGTAATAATCCCAGCATAGTCTTATGTGTTGGTTTTAAAGATTTTAGCCGGTTCAGTAATAGTAAGGTGGCAATTATAGTACAGGCTAGCAATATCCCCATATAATCATTACCTATTCCATAAAAGCGTCCCCCGGCTATAGCATCAGAACCCAGAGGGGATAGCAACATTAATCGGGAGCCGGTAAAGCAATCCGCGATTAAAAGTACTGCAGTAATAGCTGTCAAAAATAGCAGCGCATCCAGGGGGTTTTTAAATATGACATTAATTAATGCACCCAATAGTAACGCTGCGGCCAGACTTATCAGTATTACGCCTGCCAGGGAAAAATACTTGCTAAAACTGATAAACAAAAAGACTAGTGGCATACTTAAGGTGCAATATACAATATAGTTGACGTAAGGTAAAAATTCTTTCCGGCTAGCAATAAAGGCCAGGGCTCCAATTATCGTTCCCAGTACTACCAGGAATATAAAAGAATAATGGAGCGGGTTACGGCTCGCTCGTAAATTGCAGAATAGGTTTAATTGCTTATTCAAAACTTGCAGGCTATGGTCTGACTTGATAGTACTTATTCCGGGATTGGGGTAAGTATGTTTCAAATAGTAAAACACTGCTGGTTTCAGGTCATAATTGCTTAGCAGGCCAGGACGGCGGGTAGTATTGGAAATTAACAATCCCGGTTCTATATCCGGAGTATATATAAACGTAGGTGTAAGACCGAAGTTCCCCTGTAATAACATCTCTTTGTTGGGATTAGGAGTAAGCATTACCAGCATAGTATTATCCATATCTACGTTTTTAATGATTTTACCCAATAGCTGGTCGTTTCTTTCCACTGCCATTTTTCTTTGCCCTACCACAATATGGTCAGCTGTATTAGCCCTACTTAATTCCACTCTGCTGGTATCTCCCAAATCTATTACTATTATGTCATTGGTTTTAAGCAGACTGTTCATATTATCTATTATATGTTCATGGTTACTCTGCAAGCCTCCCGCATGGCGTGGAGCAGATTCTAGTAGGTTCTGGCTTACATTACCGCAGGGTACGATGCCTTTCTCATCCATGGCTAAAATTACTGCATCCCGGCTAATCGCATATTTAGTATCCGAGTTGCCCAGTACCGCCACCCGTAATCCTAATTCCCTAGCCTGCAAACCCAGATTACCAACCTGGTAAGGAGGATTAAAAGTGGTAGCATATTTCCTGATAGGCTCAGTGAATAGATTAATAACTCCATTAGGAGGAGGGGTACTAGCGGTAAACATGGAAAATAGTGAGCCAGCCTGGGGAGGGGAAGTTGAGTTATCTTCAATAAACCCAGGAAGATAGTTAACCAGCTCCTGACTATTATAAGATAAACCGGCATTCTGAATAGTTCCTACCCGGGAAGCTGTTGCCAATGACATATAGGAACTGGCAGAATACCTATTTTTAGCACGGATGTTCATTAAAGCAGATCCGCTTTTTTGTAATAGAGCATTAAGATTAGGAGTATGAGCATTAATCAGATCACTTGTATTTGTGTAATCGGAAATAAGAATTATTACTTTTTTAGAAGTATCCAGGTTCTTATCTTCGCCTGTGGTGGGGGAAGGTAGAACGACAAAAAATAATATAAGACTGAAAAAAAAGGTTGAGACGCCAAGCAAAACTTTATTCATATAAAAGGTTTCCTCCTATAAGTTCTCAATTTCTATTAACGTGATCATCTTTCCTGCATAAATATATATTATAGTTAAATATAGCGATTTTGCATCATATTTATAGATATAGCAGCACTAGATTAATTTAGCTCATGATTATGCTATTAATTATTGACATGTATCAGAAATATGCTAAAATTCTACATGTATCTTTTTTAGGAAGGGAGGTTTGGGATTTTATAAAAAATGGAGGGAGGCGACATGATTGCAGTCTTTAGGGCGACATGTACTGGCCGAATTATACGGCTGTCGTTTTGAGGTGTTGAATGATATCGAGAAAGTTGAGGATATCATGGTCAATGCCGCTTTGGAGGCTGGAGCTGAGATCAGAGAGTTCGTTTTTCATAAGTTTAGCCCGCAAGGGGTAAGCGGAGTAGTTGTTATATCTGAATCCCACCTGGCAATTCATACCTGGCCGGAATTGGGTTACGCAGCAGTAGATGTGTTTACCTGTGGAGATAAAGTAGATCCCTGGGATGCCTGCAAATACCTGGAGATTATGTTTGGAGCCGAATTTGTTAATGCATCAGAGATTAAGCGGGGTATATTACAAGAACAGGATGAACGTCTGGTGGCTAATATTTAGGAGGGATACTATTTTAGTAGACCGAGGAAGCTTTGATTTAAAATATAGTGTTGATTAGTGGGCCTTACTTGGCAAAAATGCAAGTAAGGCCTTGCTTTTTAGGGGGGAAATACTTGATGTTACTTCGCTTCTCTTTAACCCCTCACTCCTCGTTCTAGACAATTGATTAAGTTCTAAATTCGAATATATTTACAAGACAATTTTGTTATTACCGTCTGTTTTCTTATTAATATCCCTTGTTTACCTTGGATATAGTGACTATAATTTATGTGTTGCAGCACTTTATATAATTAGGTTAATAGTTGTGTAATTATTTAGAGGGATTTGGGATTATTTTTAATGCCTTATAGGAAATTTTTTTCACAAGCAGGAACGGCCCGTATTCTGTAGAATGATAGTATAGGGCAAAGGACATAAAGGTGAGGGGAAAACTGTGGAAATGAATCTTCTTTTTACCAGGGACTTAAAAACAGAATTAGCTGATCTGGAACAGGTCTTTAAGCACAGTCTTTTACCCTGGTGGGACAATATTGATATTTATGTTGAAAAATTGAAGACCGACCTTACCTGGATGATTCTCCCCCCGGTAGTTATGAGCATATATCAATATGCCGGGCATAGCCGTCAGTTATCCATAGCTATGTCCAATATTTTTCGTAATTGTTACCTAGCCCATCGGATTCATGGTCTGGTCAAGGACGATGAGGAAGGGCAACAGTACAATCAGGATTTGCAGTTTAATATCCTGATCGGGGATTATATATCGGGACGGGTTTTAAAAGCTCTGGTAGAAACTAAAACGGATCATCTCTTAAGTGATTTTGCTGAAATGATAGCCGATGTTAACCAGGGTATGGTTATAAAGCATAAGTTAGACAGCAGTTTTAGTAAGATTATTGAGACAACCAGGGTGCCATTTTATGCTACTGCATTTTTAACTGCGGCCAAACTAGCAGGTTATGATGCCGAATTCTGTAAATTCTATCGCCAGATGGGTTATCATTTTGGCATGTCCGTAGAGCTGGGACAAGATTCTATTTCCCATCAACAAGCACAAAGTCATGTACATCAGTGTGAAAAATTGTTTTTGAAGATTAACAAACACAGTAATTCTTCCAATAGCAGTTTGGAGAAAGCCATACGGGAATTGCACAGTCAATTTTGCGGTTTGGAAGAATTCGCAGTTGTTTGATATGAAAATAGGCGCTGATAACAATGCATCTAGTAAACAACGGGGTATTTGTAAATTGAGTGGTTGTATAGAGTGAGGAGTAAGGGGTTAGGGGTGAGGATACTTCTCTGATACCGTTCTCTTTAGTCTGGAAACTGTTGTTTACCCGTTAAGCACGTACATCCGTTAGAGATATGGGGTTAACTCCTTACCCCTCACTATAAACATTGGGGGAATGGGTATGGCATATAAAGATTTGCGTGAGTTTATAGACAGGCTGGAACAAGAGGGTGAATTAAAAAGAATAGATGTAGAAGTGGACCCCGAGCTGGAAATAGCCGAGATTACTGATAGGGTAAGCAAAGACTATGGTCCTGCTTTATTGTTTAAAAATGTAAAAGGTTCAGATATGCCGGTTCTTATAAATGCTTTCGGCAGTGAAAAACGTATGAACATGAGTCTTGGGGTAAATAAGCTGGATGATATTGCCCAGGATATTATAGATATAATTGAGATTGCTGATAGTGTACCTAAATCCATGTTGGATAAAGTTAAAATATTGCCTCGTTTAGCCGAAATTTCATCATTTATGCCCCGTATAGTTAAAAGTGGGATTTGCCAGGAGGTAGTAGATAAAAATCCTTCTTTGGATAAATTGCCGGTTTTAAAGTGCTGGCCTGGTGATGCGGGCAGGTTTATAACTCTGCCTCAAGTCTATAGCAAAGACCCGGAAAATGGAAAAAGAAACGTGGGTATGTACCGTCTACAGGTTTTTGACGGCCAAACTACCGGTATGCACTGGCATATGCATCATGATGGCGCCTCCAATTACCGTAAAAACTGTGACCGGGGTCAGCCAACTGAGGTAGCGGTAGCCCTGGGCGGGGACCCGGCCATTACTTATGCTGCCACTGCGCCCCTGCCTAAAGACATTGACGAGCTTATATTTGCTGGCTTTTTACGTAAGCAGCCGGTTGATTTGGTCCGTTGTAAAACTATAGATTTAGAAGTACCAGCCGATGCGGAAATAATAATTGAAGGTTATGTAGATCCAGTGGAAAGAAGGCTTGAAGGGCCTTTTGGTGATCATACCGGGTATTATTCCCTGGCGGATGAGTATCCAGTTTTTCATGTCAAGTGCATAACCCACCGTAAGAATCCCATTTACCCTACCACTATTGTTGGTAAACCACCTCAGGAGGACTGCTATCTGGCCCTGGCTACCGAGCGTATTTTCCTACCGTTACTTAAATTTCAGTTGCCGGAAGTGGTCGATATGCATCTGCCCATGGAGGGAGTTTTTCACAACTGTGTTCTGGTTTCTATTCGTAAATCTTTCCCTGGCCATGCCCGTAAGGTAATGAGTTCCCTGTGGGGGATGGGGCAGATGATGTTTGCCAAGTTTATCGTAGTGGTGGATGAAGATGTTAATGTGCAAAACCTCTCCGAGGTAATGTGGAAGGTTTTTAATAATGTCGATCCCCGTCGGGATACCATGATTATAGAAGGTCCATTGGATGTACTGGACCATTCCGCTCCGCTGCCTTACTATGGCTCTAAAATGGGTTTTGATGCCACTAAAAAGTGGCGGGCTGAAGGACATAACCGAGAATGGCCAGAAGATATTCGGATGAGTGAGGAGATTATAGCCCTGGTTGAGAAAAAGTGGAGTGAATATGGTATTGACTAAGCTTAGATATGTTCTCAATATGGTTGATTTTGGTCATACCCTGTTTGGACTTCCTTTTGCTTACCTGGGGGCTTTTCTGGCAATTAAAGGTATGCCTACGGTTTACCAGTTAATTTGGATTACCCTGGCTATGGTCGGTGCCCGGACTGCGGCTTTGTGCCTTAACCGTTTAATAGACCTGGATATTGACCGGGCCAACCCACGGACGGCTGACTGGGTGCTACCGTCAGAGAGACTTT
>DIRQ01000090.1 GCA_002424365.1 Syntrophomonas sp. UBA5432
CTTTCCAGCTGTCTGGCTCCTTCAATATTTAAAATACCTACCGTAGGATTTTTTATACCGCAGGCTTTAGCTGTAGCTATTCCATAAAGTGTATTTTTCAACATGGCCGACACTCTATCCATATCAGAAATACCAGTTGTAGTAGCCAGAAACATTGGCTTCCCCTGCGCTGGAGTAATAACCCGGCCTACAGTCGAAACCCCAATTGGAAAACTATAATGCATGGTTACCGCAGCATCCAGGTCTCCAGTTAAGAGCATTTCATCCATTTTGGCATGAGCCTCTTTTTCGTCGGTTGCTGCAACCATTTCCAAATCAGTTTCCACTCCGCCACCAATAACTACTACCTGTATATCGGAATTAGTCTTTTGGGCAAGTTCTGCTCCACGAACCAATTCTTCAGGGCCGTGCTCACTGCCCAGAATAGTAAGCCCTACTCTGGTTTTCTTACCAAAAGAACCGGTTTCCAAAGCTTCAGCCATTTCTTCAAAAACTTCCGCAATAGTCTGCCGAATTTTATTGCCCACTACTTCATCTCCTTAAGAAAAGCCATATTCCCGTAACGGAATTATTCAGCGCTAAAAGATTTAGCAAAATCACTCATGGCTTCTCCAATCATTTTGCGTACTAGTTCTTTATCAAATCCGGTATCAATAGTTCCCGGATTCTTCTCTATCAGAAAAGAAACACCATCAAAAAGGTTAGTTAATCTTCCCAGGAATAAGCTTCCCTTGCCGATAACCATGGCCCGGTTGATTTTACCGGAAAGAATCATATCCCGGGCAGGTCCTATAAAAGGTACTCCGGAGGGAATATGACCCTGGGTAGGTGCAAATCCCGGCATACCAAAACTTGAAACCGTATTTAACATATCAGCCTTGGCGATTTCTCCTCTTTTTACCGCCAGGGCCGCTATCATTTTATAATTGGCCTGGGGGACATCACCGGCACCGGCAGGTTCGGTTATTTCAGGATTCTGCATTTCGGGTGCATAACGGTCCACATCGGTAATCTTGTAGCCTATGCCATCCAGGGGGTCAGTTACAATAGCAGTCATTACTGCCTGGGGAGAAGCTCCGGACCCAATTCTATGGCGGCCCACGGCATCAGTGCGAATGACCGGGTTGATACCGTCGTTTTCACCGATGTGTACCGCAAATGCTCCCAGCATATCTTCTAATGCCGGCATTCCTTTTTTAACGTGTTCCTTGGAATTCATACCTAATTTAGCAGTACAACCACCTGCCAGTACTACAACATTTTTGTAAACCCCCGCCTGAACCAGAGCCGCAGCTTCTACCAGAGCATGAGCGGGACCGGCACAAAAACTTCTGGTATCAGAACCGGTAGCATTGATACAGCCGCAAATCTCACCAATTGATTTGGCAAAATTGCCGCCGCCTCTCTGGTTCATATCTCCGCATGCTTCTTCCGAACATTCGATTATATAATCAATATCCTCTTTGTCTAAACCCGATTTGGCTAATAGCAATTTCAATGCAAAAACAGCCGAAGCTTTGGCGACCAGATTTTCAAACATTACATGGGCAGATAAGGCGTCATCAAATTCGTGTGCTTTTTTTACACAACCCACCAGTTTACCTTCGAAATACAGGGGTAAAGCCAGATGTTCATCTGTCATTTTCTTTATTTCATCTATGGCACTGATGTTTTTATCCATATTTTCGAATTTGTTTATACCAGCCAATATGGGGTGAGCTGCAAGTTTTTCTTTTACCGAGGCTTGAAATTTTTCTTCTAAAACTACCAGGTCAAATATATCAACTATTTTCATAAGCCCGATAAATTCATCTTCTGGCATTATTTCACCGTATTTACCATTACGGTCGGCATCATTTATGGGATTTTCATACCAGGGGCGAGGAATATTACTAAGCCCATCAGGAGTAATATTTCCTATATAGGTTTGGTTAGGAGGGTATTTAACTGCCGCTTCAAAACTTCTCAGGTGCCCCGGCAGTTTTTGCAAATGCTCTGATTCAGGATTTACACGACCTTCTGTAGTCTGAGTTGTACCATAATGAACAAGCATACCGCTTGCTTGAATCAATGCATAGCCAGCACCTTTTACAACCGGATAATTCATCGAACCTTACCTCCAAATTAGTTCATAAAGGGTAACGGTAATGATACCATTACCCTTTGTAAAAGTTGGTATCTAAAACAGTTGTTCCTAACAAACTAAGGGGTTATTTTCGATAAGTTTTAACTTCATTTACTATCTCATCAATATCGAGAACCATTTCCATCATGCTAATTTGTTCATCATAAACATCCGCATTTACTTGGTCTTTTAATTCAAATACGTGATAAGCTTTGAGTCCCAACGAGACTCCAGATAATGGACCAGCGAAAGTAGGATCACCAGTGGATACGGTTTCGGCAGCCAGACCGGAAGCTTCGGCTTCTGCTCCGCCTAAAACAACAATTAAATCGTCTTTTCCGTATTTCTCAGTTAGTTCCTTAATTCTCGCTTGATTTTCCAGGTCCATTGCGCCTGCGGCAGTTCAGACGAAACATTCGGTGGTAGAAAATACTACCTCAGCACCGGCAGTTTTTACGCATTCTTCAATAGCAGGACCTGGAATACCGTCACGGTCGCCCAGAATAGCTACTTTTTTACCTTCTAGCACAGCGTATTCTCCTTTCAATAATTACTTTAATTCATTTAATTTGGCCTCGACTTCGTCGATAGTGATTTCGGTAGTAAGCTCAGCAACCTTGCTGCCATCTTTATAAAAAGCTATAGTAGGTAAGCCCAATACCTTCTGACTGATGGCTAATCTCTTGTTACCAGTTGTATCCAGACTGCAAAACTTGGCCTGGCCGGCATATTTTTCGGCCAGCTGGTGTACATCAGGCATTAATTCCTTACAGGGTCCACAACTGGGACTCCAAAAATCTACCATTACTAATCCTTTAGCTTTTAGTACTTCTTCTTTAAAATTTGTTTTATTTACCTCGATCAAATAACTCACCTCCCCTCCAAAATTGGAGTACTGAAAAACTAAGCACCGGCAATTTCCATTTGCCCCTGCAATTCACCGGGGCTAAAAGCGCCGCTTAGTTTGGAAAGCAATTCACCTTTATGGAAAAGTAAGACCGTTGGGATTTTATCCACAGCATATCTTTTTACCAGTCTTTGATTTCTGTAGGTATCAATTTTCACCAGTTTTATCCCATGACCGGAATCTTCCAGCCATTTTTCCAATTCCGAAAGGGCGGTAATGCTTTCCTCAATCTGAGGAGCCCAGAAGGCTACCATTACCGGTTCCTCAGCACTTAATACCTGCTCTTTGAAACCTTCTTCTTCGGCTAAATATTTTTCCGCAGCTACTGCAGCTATGGCACCATCACTAGCTGCAGTTACAACCTGGCGTAAATATTTAACCCGGCAGTCACCTACGGCATAAACACCGGGTACGGAGGTTTCCATTTGCTCATTGGTTACTATGTAACCCTGTTCATTCAGCTCTACTTTGCCTTTGACCAGTTCAGTCTTGGGCAGCGTGCCGACAAAGAAAAACACACCATTAATTGGCATCTCCGTGATTTCACCGGTTTTAATATTCTTTATGAGAATAGTCTCTACCAGCCCGTCACCTTTTACTTCCTCTAATATGGAACTCCATACCCATTTAATCTTGGGATTGGCCATAGCTTTTTCAGCGCTAACTTTGTTACAGTCCAGGATGCCCTCGTCATGGATTACGATAATGGTTACCGATTCGGCAAACTTGGTCAGATACATAGCTTCTTCTACGGCGGCATCACCATTACCAACTACAACTACATCTAACTCTTCAAAAAAGTCGGCATCACAGGTAGCACAGTAGGACACACCCTTGCCTCTGAATTTGTTTTCACCTTTTATGTTAAGCGTACGGGGTTCAGCCCCCAGGGCAAGGATTACTATTTTAGCTTGATACTCTTTACCACTTTTGGTTTTAAGCTTTTTGATTTCACCATCTAATTCCACATCAATGACTTCGTCGCGGATAATTTCAGTGCCAAAACTTTCAGCGTGGTCAGCCATGGCCTGCATTAGCGCAGGACCAGTAGTCCCTCTGCCAAAACCCGGGTAGTTTTCTAAATCCTCAGTAGTGGCAGCCTGGCCTCCCGGTCTTCCTTTTTGTAATATGATTGTTTTAAGTCGTGACCGGGAACCGTAAATACCTGCCGCCAGTCCGCCTGGTCCTGCTCCGGCTATAACAATGTCATAAATCTCAGCCATTGAATGTACCCTCCCCTTGATTTGTATTCGACTCAAGTGCTCTTTGTTTATTTATAATATACCATTGGTATACCAGTAAAACAATGCTTTATTAAAAATAATTTTCTTCTTTTTTGTTCAGGCTGAGAAGGCCTGAACTCAGAAGATTATTCTAAGATTAACTTATTAAAAAAGACGCCCCGGTTTATATATGCTGCCGAACTAACAGCAACACCCGAGACGTCTCTAACAATTATGGTAGATACAGTGAAGATTTGCAGCAACAAAATTGAATCTTTAATCGCTATGGCTCCTGTTAGTGACTTTAGTTGGAAATGTTAAAGTCACGTTTAGCCATCCTAAAAACCAACCAAAATAAGCCATAACTACAGTCCAAATAAATGCCCAGAATATAATCGTATAAGGATTATCCATCATTCCTATTGATGGGATGCTACTAGTGAAATAAACTGCCAGGAATAATGTGAATCCATTAAATACTGCCAGGGTTCCTTTTTCCCAGATATGCCAACGTGGAATTAATGAAACAAATATTGGTAAAACTATAAAATTAGAAACTACCAAACCCCAAAACGTACTATACTGGCCGCCGATAAAATGTGCCAGGGCAACTGCCAATGCACACCATACCGCACCGAAAAATGCACCAAAAGGAAGGGAGGGGATGATTAGTTTCCAGGTATCGGGCTTACCACCCATGGCAAAATACTCAGCCCAAACAATAAAGCATACCCACAGTGGAAAATTGTATTTACCTAAAAAGAAGGTAAATGGCAATGATATAAACACGGTTATAGCTACCGCCCAGGGCAAGGAAATTCTTTCCGTTTTTTTCGAAGTCATCCCCATGCCTCCTATTGAATTAATCTAACGCCTTTGCTATTTATTAAAACCGTCATAGCATAAGCCATATGGTTTAGCCATTACTTGTTGACCCTGGCCTTCTTTACCCAAGAATTTACCGTTTTCAGCTACCAGACTTCCTCTAAGGAATACTTTTTCTGCTCTTCCTATTTGTTCAAAGCCTTCATAAGCGTTATAATCAGTGTCATGCAAACTAGTCTCATTACTGAAAATACCTTTGTACTTGGGATCAAAAATAACTACATCGGCATCTGAGCCAACTGCAATTTCCCCTTTTTGCGGGTAGATACCACAAATTTTAGCCGGAGTTGTGCAGCAAACGTCAACAAACTTGGTACGGGAAATCTTGCCTTTTTCAACTCCATAAGTCCAAATCATATGCAGGCGATCTTGAACTCCTGGGGAACCGGGCGGTATTTTGCTGAAATCATTGATGCCCCTATGCTTGGCAATTTTAAAACCGCCGATAACGGCACAATGGTCAGAGCTTACTGCCAGCAGCCAGCCATTCCGAATTGCTTCCCACATAAAATCAACATCTTCTTGTGGTCTTAAAGGTGGGTTACATACATATTTTGCCCCTTCAAAATTTGGTTTTTCTAAATTCTTGTCATTTAAACTCATATAATGGGTACAGGTTTCTCCAAAAGCTTGAACCCCTTCAGCACGAGCTTCCCTTAAGACTTCTGCGGATGCCCGGTTGGTTACATGGACTACAAAAAGTGGCGCATCAGCCATTTTTGCCATATAAATAGCCCTGGAAGTAGCTTCTGCTTCACATAGAATAGGTCTTGATACAGAGAAATTTTCCGTACCAGTTTTTCCTTCTGCTAAAAGCTGTTTAATTTTAACATCAATTACATCTGCATTTTCAGCATGAACCATAATGGTTACGCCACATTTTTTAGCTATCTGCAAAGCTTTAAAGATAGAATCATCGGTAGCATAATAATCCATACCTTTATAGGCCATAAAAAGTTTAACTGAGGCTACCCCAACTTCAGGCATGGAAGGTATATCGGCAAAGGATTGGTCGGTAGGATCCATGATAATTCCATGCAGGACATAGTCCACCATGGCTTTTCCTTCAACTGCTTCTTTTTTATACTTTACTATGGAGTCTTTCAGTCCGACACCTTTGGGCTGGACAACGAAATCCCCTACTGTTGTAGTACCACCCGCTGCAGCAGCATCAGAAGTTTCGTAACCAAGGGAACTAAAGGAATTATAGTGCAAATGCTCATCTACACCACCAGGGAAAACATATTTACCGGAAGCATCTACTACCTGGTCGGCACGATCTTCTAAACCGGTGCCAATGGCTACAATTTTTTCGCCTTCGATAAGCACATCGGCTTTATATTCATTAACCGAAGTAACGATGGTGCCATTTTTTATTAATAAACTCATATTACTTCTCCTTTCTATAGTTCTAATCACAAACAAATATGTTAGTATAATGTTTGCTTAAGGCTAAGAAAAAAACAGGGGACACAATTTATTAAATTAAATGTGTCCCCTTTCAATATCTACATTAATTTACGGAAAAATAACAAGTATTATTTCTTACATAACTGTTACAACGTCTAGAGTAGTAGCTGTTATTATAATTGTGTTCCGCCTAAATAATCCTGTTATATATCTCTTTTATATACGCTCTTGTCGATGCCTTCCAGATATTTTACTACATTTTCCAAAGGCTCGACATCGGCAAACTTGGCATCCATGTCAAACAGGTTCCAGGCAATAACTCCTGGTACTCTATCGCCGATAGTGCCTTCGGGAATTATTGTTTTAAATCCATATCCGGTGGAATCCATAACTGTGTGTCTTACGCATGCGCAGGAGGTACAGCCCATTACTATTACGGTGTCAACTCCCAGATGGTAAAGGGTTTCAGCTAAATGAGTGCCGAAGAAATTGCTGGCATATTTCTTGTGAATAACGGGTTCGTCCGGTTGTGGATTTATTTTGGGGTCAATTTTCAGCCAGTCAGAGTTAATATCTAGTGTACGCATGGGAATTTTCTCATCCCATTTGCACAAGTCGAGCTGTCTTTCTCCAGTATACCCGGTAGTTGTGTGGAAAATAGGAACTCCAGTTTTTCTGGCTGCTTCCAATACCTTAAGGGCATTGGCACAAATTTCTTCATTATTCTCACAGGTAAAGGGATGACCATCGGACATCCAAGCTTTGGCCATATCTACTGTAGTTACAGCCGGGGCTTTTCCATAGCCCATTCTTCTTTGGAATCCTCTTTCTTTGTAGATCTTTTTGGCTGCTTCAAAAGCCTGGTTTAGCATTTCCTCATTAAAACTATAATTTCCGCCGGAGTCTGTAAAATTATCCCAATTCTCTTTTTTCTCCCAGTTCTCTTTCTTTGCCATCGATATCCACCCTTTCATTTTTAAAAAGTTTTTTACATCGGAGAAATTAACGGCCGTTAGTCAACTTCTGCCTGTATTAATAGCAATAACCGTGCCAACTTCGTAAAAGGGCAGATTTTAGGCTTATGCAAAAAATTTCCGATTGCATAACATGTTGCATTTTTGCAATCGGAAATTAATATTTAACTTAAAGTTTCGAATGTAACAGTACTCGCAAATTTACGCAACACTTTTGGGTTAATTGCAAATTTGCAACACTAAAATATCCTTTCTCTTTGTATGTCACTAGAATACAATAAGTATACCAGAAAAGCAATATCTTTTATAAAAAAAGTTCAGGTTTTACCAAGAACTGAACTTAAACCCGGCCTTTTATGGCCCCTTTATCTAGAGCTTTAAGTCAAACCATAAGCCGTTTTTCTAGGGAAATTGGAATCAAGCTTCGATTCCATACTTTTTCATTTTGCGGGATAAGGTTGAAACATTAATGCCCAGGTCAATGGCTGCCTGGCGCATGGAAGAATGATTTTTTAAGGTAGCAATAATAATGTTTTTTTCGAAATTATCCAATAAGTAATTTAGTTTTTCGTTAGACTTTTCCCCTTTTTGAATATAATCTTCGTAGGCATGATCGGCTAATAGCTTGGGAGGAAGCTGTTCCATGCCAATCTGGTCATCGGCGTTAATAACAAATAAATATTCGATTAGATTCTGTAATTCTCTTACATT
>DIRQ01000125.1:0-10289 GCA_002424365.1 Syntrophomonas sp. UBA5432
TATCAGTGTATTCAGTGTCTATTTTCTTATTAACAATTACCCGTCTTGCCCCAGGCTTTTTTCCAGGGATTCTACTTTGCGGCAAATTAAATCAAGTCGCTCTTCAATTTTACCTAAAGCCTCTTCCAATTGAAAACCCTGGTCCTGAATTGACTCCTGCTGCTGACGAGCAAAAAATTCACCCCTGGATAATTCCTCAATAGTAAGAATTTCATTTCTTCTTACCGGTTTTAATCCTAAATCACGCCGGGTAACAGGTTCATCTTCTTCTCGTAATATCACACTGAACTTCCCACAGGATTCAAGAATACCCTCGTCAACCTCATCAATATCACGAATGCCCTGTTTACGAAGTTCCTGCAACAAATCATCCACATTAAACTTTTCCCGGGCCAAATTCTTTTTAATAATACGCCCGTTATCAATTAATAAAACAGGTTTACCTGTAATCAAGTCAGAAAGGGTATGGCTTTTCAGGGATGCATAACCCATTAAATATTCTAGCACAGCTAGGGTTAATAGTATTATAATTCCTTCATAAAATGGTATTTGTTTATCCAGGGCAATAGATACCACGGTATGCCCCACCCCGGTCATGACCACAAAATCAAAAGGCCCCAGCTCACCCAGGGCCCGTTTTCCCAGCAAACGCACCATCAATAAAGCCATAAAATACATGGCCGCAGCCCTTAAAACAAACTCCAACTCATCAGTCCTCCTGCATAGAGCTTACTGCTTTAGTATTGAGCCAGAGTCCATTGCTTTATTCCCGTGGGGTAAATAAAGAAACTGGCGTTAATAAAAGAATTGTCTTGTAAATGACTTCAAATATAGAACTTGATTAATTGTTTAGAGTAAGGAGTGAGGGGTTAGGGGTGAGGATTGTAGGGGCTTAACCTGTGTGTCTGCCCTGCCAATCATTAATCCTGGGTATCCGCCCCTTTGCCCAGCGCCTTTAAGAGTTCAGCCGGACTCAGGGTATTTAAAACGTCACCTGCTTCCAGCCAACCGCGACGGGCAGTGGTAACACCATAAGCCATTAATTTTAACTCATTTCTATGATGGGCATCGCTATTTATAGCCACCTTCACCCCGTAATCTTTGGCCTTACGAGCAATATGCTCATCTATATCCAGGCGATCGGGGTAGGCATTAATCTCCAGGGCCGTATGATAGCAGGCACAGGTATCAATTATCTTATCTACATCTATTTCATAGCCGCTGCGGCGGCTTAATAAACGCCCGGTTAAATGTCCTATTATATCAACATATTCATTTTTAGCCGCTTCTACTATACGCTCAGTTTGTTGGTCTGCATCCAGTTTAAAATTACTGTGTACCGAGGCTACTACTATATCCAGTTCTTTAAGAACACGGTCCGGAAAATCCAGTTCACCATTTTTTAGAATATCAACTTCAATACCCTTTAAAATGCAGAAACCATCAGGGGCTTGGGCATTCAAAGCATCAATCACTTTCCCCTGGGCCTGCAGCCTTTCCTCTGATAGTCCCCCGCTAATAGTCAAAGATTTGGAATGATCCGTTATAGCAATATACTCATAGCCCAGGGAACGGGCAGCGGTGGCTAGATCCTCTATTCGTTCCACTCCATCGCTCCAGTTAGAATGAACATGAAGGTCACCCCGGATATCAGGAAAATTAATAAGCTTGGGCAAATTGCCGGCATCAGCAGCTTCAATTTCACCCCGGTTTTCCCGCAATTCCGGAGCTATATAATCCAAACCCAATCGGGTATATACCTCGGTCTCACTTTGTAAATCTTTAAAATCCTGCCTATCTATACCGGCAAAAAGGCGCTCCCGGTGTTCTTTACTCCCCGTAGTCCAAACCAGGCTATGAAAATAATCAGAAGGGGTAACCATAATAACCTCAAATTCTATTCCCGAACCCAACTCTCCCCGGATTAAATCTGGTTCCACCTGTTCTATCTGGATAATGGCAGGAAAATCCTTAATAAAATCATATAAAGCAGCAGGGGCGTCACTGGCTACTAAAATATCAATATCGCTTACCATTTCCTTGCCCCGGCGAATACTGCCAACAATTGCAACCTTATTAATCAGCGGTGATTGCAGCAGATAAAAAAGAAAATCCCGGGCCACTGGGAGAGCAATTCCCAGCCCGGTCTTATTACTCCTTTGTTTAATTTCTGCAATGCCTTTTATTATATTTTCCTCGCTGCGGACGCCCAACCCAGGAACATTTCGTATCTCCCCCCGTTGACAGGCTAGCAGCAGGTCATCCAAATTATCAATGCCCAGATTATCGTAGATTAACTTAACACTCTTATGCCCCAGACCAGGAACAACCAGCATGTCCAGAAGTCCGGCCGGAAATTCTTTACTCAAGCGGTCGTAGTACTCACAACTACCTGTTTTTAATATTTCACCAATCTTACCTGCAACCGCATCGCCAATACCCGGGATCTCACGGACCCGGCCTTTTTCATATAAAATGGCGATATCCTCGTCCAGATGATAGATAGACTCTGCCGCTGTACGGTAAGCCCGAATTTTATAAGGGTTATCACCCTTAATTTGCAGCATGTCTGCTATTTTAAGCAGTATGTTAGCAACTTCACGGTTTCTCATGAATTAACCCCTGCTTTTCTTTTCTTCTTCCAAATTTTTAACCAGTTCGTCATAATCCTCCTGGAGCTTATTTAATTCATCAGCCAGGTTTAAAGCAGTGAGAACTGCTACTTTAGTACTTGATAAGTTAGGATTACGCTGTTGAATCATTTTCATACGTCTATCCACAAAAGACGCCAACATTTCTATGTATTCAGGATTTTCTTCACCCTTTACTACATATTCTTCGTTAAAAATATTAACCGTAACCCGGTTAACACTACTCTTTGTATCGTCCACCAGGAATGCCCCCCTCATGTATGGAATATGTACTATTTCGCTACCAAAGCCGCTTTTCCTTCCCCTACAAAATAAGTCCGGGGATTCCCGGACTTATTTTATACCCGTGATATACGATTAAGGTCAATACGCTTGCCGTCAACAACATACACTACCATTTCGGCAATATTGGTGGCATGGTCGCCTATCCGTTCCAGATGGCCTGCCACTAGCAACAGAGCTGTAGCTTGAGGTATATTTCTCTGGTCGCGCATCATGTAAAGTAATAATTCATTAAATACTTGTTCATAAAGGCCATCTAATTCTTTTTCAAACGATACCAGGCTCATAGCCAGATCGCAATTTTCCTCTATAAAAGATTTTAACGCTATTTCCAACATATTCTGGGCAATAACTGCCATACGGGGAATATCAATTAATGGTTTAATATAAGCCTGCTCATGCAAATCCTGTGCTATCTGGGCTATGTCTTCTGCATGATCAGCCATCCTCTCAATATCAATGATTATGCGAAATATACTGGCAATTAAACGTAAATCCCGGGCCAGCGGCTGTTTCAGGGCAATCAGACCCAGAGACCTTTTTTCTATATCTAATTCTAAATCATCAATTAAATCATCATTTTCTATAACCTGCCGGGCCAATTCGAGATCTTTATCTACCAGGGCTTTAACTGCATTATATACCTGCTGTTGCAACAAACGCCCCATTTTTAGCAGATCCTCTCTTAATCTTCCCAGCTCATTCTGTAATGAGTTATTGGCCATTTTCTCATCTCCTTATTAACCGAAACGCCCGGTAATGTAGTCTTCGGTACGCTGATCCCGAGGATTTACAAACAGTTCGTTGGTGGCGCTAAACTCTACCAATTCCCCATTTAAAAAAAAACCGGTGTAGTCAGATATCCGGGCTGCCTGTTGCATATTATGAGTAACAATAACTATAGTGTAATTCTTCTTCAGCTCGCCAATCAGTTCCTCCAATCGTGCGGTGGATATAGGGTCCAATGCTGAAGCAGGTTCGTCCATAAGGATAACCTGGGGCTCAACCGCCAGTACCCGTGCAATAACCAGGCGTTGCTGTTGCCCCCCGGATAAACCTGCGGCCGGGGCATTTAACCTTTCCCCTACTTCGCCCCATAAATTGGCTGCTTTAAGGCTATTTTCTACTATCTCATCCAACTGCTCACGATTCTTTATCCCATGAATACGCGGTCCATAAGCCACATTCTCATATATGGACATGGGAAAAACTGAGGGTTTCTGGAAAACCATACCCACTTGTTTGCGCAAAGCTACAACATCCATCTCTTTGCAATATACAGGTGATGCATCAATATAAATCTGCCCCCTGATAACCGTACCTGCAATCAGCTCATTAAGCCGGTTTATACTACGCAGGAAGGTTGACTTACCACATCCTGAAGGGCCAATAAGGGCCGTTACTTTATGCTCCTGAATATCCATGTTTATTCCATGCAGGGCCTGAAAGTCTTTGTAAAATACACTTATATCACTGGTCTTTATTTTTATCTTTGGATTCATTTAGCTCCCTCATTTCTAGTTGTTAACAGCCAGACGTTTCAGGCTCAAATTAGCCAGGTAGTTTATTATTATAATAAGTATGATGATTAAAAAAGCTGTGCTAAAGGCCCTCTCCATGGAAACACCTTCCATAGCCAAAAGATAAAGGTGAACCGACATAGTACGGGTCGAATCACTCAAGGATAAGGGCATATTAAGGGAACTCCCGGCCGTCAGTATTATAGCTGCGGTTTCTCCCACAGCGCGCCCAATAGATAGTATGATACCGGTAATTATGCCGGGTAGGGCCGGGGGAATTACCACCCGGCAAACGGTTTGCCATTTACCGGCACCCAGAGCCAGACTATTTTCCCGATATTCCCGGGGCACACTCAATATAGCTTCCTGAGCGGTACGGGTTATGGTTGGTAAAACCATAAAAGCCAGGGTCAAAGCTCCGGAAATAATGGACCAGCCCAGTCCCAGGAATATGACAAAAAATACAAACCCGAATAGTCCAAAAATAATCGAAGGAATACCTGCCAGAGTTTCTGCTGTGAGATTTACCAGCCAGGCAAATTTGCTATCAGGTCGGGCATATTCTTCTAAATATATGGCAGCAGCTACTCCCAGGGGAACTGCTAAAAACAGCGCAACCGCCGTAAGATAGAGCGTACCTAATATAGTAGTGGATATCCCACCCTCTTTTCCGGCCCGGGAGGGAGCCTGTAAAATAAAGTCCATACTCAAACCGGGTAACCCTCGTACAGCTATATAGGCTATTAGGCTAAACAGTATTCCAACTATGATTAGCGCCAGTAACCAGAATATTGCGGTTAAAATCTTTTCCTTATCTTTAGTTGGCACCATAATTTTTCCCCGCCTTTAACGTGAGATTTACCACCAAGTTCAATATTACAATAAATATAAATAGGACTACACCGGTAGCAAAGAGGGCCGCCTGATGGTCACCGGAGGCATAGCCCATTTCCAGCACTATGTTGCTGGTCATGGTTCGAGTTGGAGATAGAATGCTATGCGGTATTATGGTTGAGTTACCAGTTACCATTACCACCGCCATAGTTTCACCAATAGCCCTTCCCATGCCAAGTATTATGGCCGTAATTATACCTGAACGGGCTGCCGGCAGGATAACTCGCCTTATACTCTGATAATGGGAAGCTCCCAGGGCCAGGGAACCCACCTTGTAATCCAGCGGAACTGCAGCAATAGCATCGCGGGATATGTTTATAATAGTTGGCAATATCATTACCCCTAGAACTATGGCTCCGGCCAAAACGCTTAACCCGCTTCCCCCCAGGTAATTCCTTATAAAGGGAATGATTACAATGAGACCGAAAAAGCCATAGACTACTGAAGGTATACCTGCCAGCAACTCAACCAAGCTACCCATTAATGTGCCAATTCTGGGTGGAGCCAATTCCACCATGAAAATGGAGGTAGCCAGACCCATCGGGACAGCCCAGAGCAAGGCAGTCAGGGTCACGGCTAAGGTTCCCGCCAACATGGTACCAATGCCGAAGCTGCCTGCGGTAGGATTCCATTCCAGTTGCAGTAGAAAATCAGTAATTCCAACTTTAAATATAAGGGGTAGGCCCCGGATTAAGATAAAAAGTGATATTGCTGCGATAGCCAATATGAATATGGCTGCGTTAAGCATTAAAATAGTCTCCACCAGCTTATCCCGGTTAAAGCCCAAGGTAGAGTTTTTTCTGGTAAAACTCCTAATTGCCAATAGTTTTGCTGCATCCATTGTTCCTACCGTTATCTCCTGAGTTCTATTGTTCATAAATATCATCTTCCTTTGGGTACTTTTAAATAATTATCCGGGACCCCGTTACGCCATGATCATGCTTTACACCTTGGCACCGCCAGTAGTCTAACTGGCTGCTTAAGATATGTTGTCCCGGTTTGCAGGTTACAATCATGGTGAACAACTGCTCTCCCTTAAATACTGAGGTCAAGTTACTTAACCGTTATAGCTCCTTCCTCTTGCATAAGCGCTTGGCCTTTATCACTGAGTACAAAGTCTATAAAGGCTTTGGTCAGGCCCTGAGCTTCCCCTTTGGTTAAATAAATGAACGGCCGGGACATTTTGTAGCTGCCGTTTTTAACATTAGCAACACTGGGTTCTACTCCATCAAATTTTAAAATCTTTACATCCTGATCAATACCCGCCATGGATACAAAGCCAATGGCTTTTTCATACCCGGCTACAGTTGTCTTTACGGCACCGGTTGAGTTCTGGATAATAACCTGATTACTGACATTCTGTTTGTTCATTATCAGTTCCTCGAAGGCGCCTCTAGTTCCAGATCCTGCTTCCCGGCACACTACGGTAATAGGGCTATCTTTGCCACCAAGCTCTTTCCAGTTCTTGATGTTACCCAGATAAACGTTTCTTAAATCATCTAAAGTAATATCGTTGACCGAATTAGAAGGGTTAACAATTATGGCAATTCCATCCAGGGCAATAGTTGTTTCCACTAATCCCTGTGATTTCTCCTTCGGCTTCAGTTCCCGGGAACTGGCACCAATATCGGCTGCACCACTGACAGTTGCCTGAATACCCTGGCTGGAACCGCCACCCTGAATATCAATCTGCACTCCCGGATGGGTTTTCATGAATTCCTCTGCCAACACATCACTAAAAGGCTGCACCGATGTAGATCCAGCTACCGTAATAGTCCCCCTTAACTGCTGGCCATCCATCTTATCCGCTACTTCCTGCCTACCACAACCGGCGACCAGCCCTGCTATTAACAGCAACAAACCCAGCAAAACAAAACTGGTCAATCTTCTCCTTTTTACATATTCCATGTAATCTCTCCTCCTAACTGAATTTGGTTCCGGTGTACACCATCTCCCCATAAAAAGAGTAACAGCCCGATGTTAAGATAAATCTCAGGCTGTTAGAAGATTGTGTATGATAAATGTAAAATTACTGTAAAAGAGGCAAAGAGGCGGGAGCCTTTCATTGCTCACCTTTTATATTACCCGGGCAAGGCAAACGAGAAAATCGAGCCTTTGCCAGGATAGCTTTCCACTTCCAGGGTTCCGCCATGGTTTTCCACCAGGTGTTTTGCTATGGCCAGTCCTAATCCGGTTCCCCCGGTCTTTCTTGACCGGGCCTTATCTACCCGATAAAAACGTTCAAATATGCGTGGCAGTTCTGCTTCAGGAATACCTTCGCCCTCATCTCTGACACTTACCCTGACTCCCTTTTTGCCATAACGCTCCAGGTTGACTGTTACTACTCCACCATCATTGCTATAATTAAGTGCATTATCCAGCAGATTTTCAAATATATGGGTAACTGAGTCCAGGTCTCCATTAAACCAGAGCTCTTCCCCAGGTTCATTAAACACAATCCTGGCTTTGGCTATCGGATTGCGCATTTCAACCAATGCAATACTTTCTTTAATCAGGCTAATCATATCCAGTAGCTGTATATTGAGGCTGGCCTTACCTGACTCCAACCGCGAAAGTTCTAACAAATCATTTATTAGTTTTTTCATACGCTGAGCTTCCTTAAAAATAACGGTGGAAAACTCCTCTACATGCTCTGCGTTTTCACTTCCTTCAGCCAGCAGGGTTTCCGCAAATCCGCTGATAGTTGCCACCGGGGTCTTTAGTTCGTGGGAAACATTGGCTACAAAGTCTTTACGTACCTTCTCCAGGCGTCTGGTTTCGGTAATGTCATTCATCACTATAAGAACACTCATTGTTCCTTCTCTGTTGCCTTCCTTGATTGGAACAACGTTTACTTCTATATGTTTTTCATCCGCCTGGTATNNGTCTTTAGTTCGTGGGAAACATTGGCTACAAAGTCTTTACGTACCTTCTCCAGGCGTCTGGTTTCGGTAATGTCATTCATCACTATAAGAACACTCATTGTTCCTTCTCTGTTGCCTTCCTTGATTGGAACAACGTTTACTTCTATATGTTTTTCATCCGCCTGGTATACCCGGATACTTTTACGCATGGGGTTAGCTTCAGACTTTACTTTATCAATCATTTCCAGGAGATCATAGCTTTTTATAGCCTCAATCACGTTACCTCCCAGCGGGTTTTGTTCCAGGCCCAATAATGCCATGCCTGCAGGATTAATATAGGCAATCCTACTCTGGTCATCAATCATTATGATTCCGTTAACAGTATTCTCCAGCAACGCTTCCAAACGGTTTTTTACAGCTGATATTTCATTAATGATATGGCCGAGATGACCAGCCATATCATTTATCGCTTCCCCCAGTTTACCGAGCTCGTCATTACCTTTATATCTAATCCGCCGTTTTAAATTCCCCCGGGCCATATCAACTACCACTCCGGTTATCCGAGACACCGGTCGGGAAAACCTGCCCGCTATAGCAATACTTATTCCCGCTCCCAGTAAACCGGTAAACAAAATTGCCAGCAAGAGGGTATACAAAACCCGATGGTAAAACGCTTCTACCTGGGTCAGGGACCGGGCCAGGCGAACAGCACCCTTTATCTCACCCTGTTGGAAAGGTACGGCTACATAGAGCATACGTATACCCGCCGTTTCGCTGTACCTTGTTTCCATGCCGTTGCCATTATGTAAAGCCTGATAAAATTCAGGACGATTTTTATGAATTCCCATCTTTTCCGGTTCATACATGGAATCACCCAGTACCCTGCCGTTTTCATCTACTATGGTTACCCGGGTATTTGTATCCCGTGCAGCCCTAAGGCAGACCTGCTGAAAAAATTCCTGTACATCACTTTTACCATTATAATAGCGACTCATCTCGGCTACCAAACGGGCTTCGTAGAGTAAGTTGGAGTTTACTGACTTGAAGTAATAGCTCTTGAAAATAAGTGATAAAAAAACGCCGGCAACAAATATTATTACGGCGATGAGCACAATATAGGTAATAGTTAGCCGGGACCGAAAAGAGCTAAACATCGACTTCCTCCTCAAATTTGTAACCAAGGCCGCGAACAGTCTTTATATATTGAGGGTTTTTGGAGTCTTTTTCAATTTTCTCGCGCAACTTGCTGATATGAACATCTAAAACCCTGGTGCTGCAGCTATCCGAATAGTCCCATAGAACCTCCAAGAGGTAATCCCTTTTTAACACTTTTCCCCGGTTGCGTAGCAAGATATCCAGGAGTTCATATTCTTTTACGGTTAAACCGAGTAGGTAGTCATTATGAAATATCTCATAACTATCGGGATTTATAGTAAAACTGCCAATACAAATTTTACTTTTTCCAGGCTCTTCTTCCTGACTAGTTCTACGCCTTAAAACTGCCTTAACCCGGGCCATCAATTCGCGCACACTGAAAGGTTTAGTTACATAATCGTCAGCACCCAGTTCTAGTCCCAGTACCTTATCAATCTCATCATCACGAGCCGTAAGCATTATAACTGGAGTTTTATCCCCAGCAGCACGCATATCGCGACATATTTCCAGGCCATCTTTGCCTGGCAGCATTACATCTAGAATTATTAGATCAGGTCTTTCCCCCTCAATCATCTCTAACGCCCGAGTGCCGTCATAAGCCTGAATGCTAGTAAATCCTTCTCTTTGCAGATTATAGCTTATCAACCGGGTCAAGGCTTCTTCATCATCTACCACCAGGATTTTACCTTTCACAAAAATCACCCCTATATTTATAAGCCATGGTTAAACTTATTCTATAGCATATGTTAGCAGTTCAAAAACTATCTAAACAGTTATTTACCATAAGCTTACACAAATTTTACAATTGCATAAAAATAGGGGCTTTATAGCCCCATGGGGTAATAAGTCCAGGACTCCCCGGACTTATTCAGCATAGCGATTAGGAATAAAATATATCAAGAGAACCGTCCCCGTGATATACG
>DIRQ01000125.1:10468-25613 GCA_002424365.1 Syntrophomonas sp. UBA5432
CCCGTGATATACGTTAGACTTTAAAGCAACTCCCACCTACGAACTCACGTAGTATGGAATTATTCGGAACTTCATCTGCCCCTAACTCCTGAAAATAGCTGAGGAATTTTAGTAAACGCTTGGCCTCAACGTTTTGGGGATATTCCAGGCTGATTTCTAACAGCAATGGCTCCACATAGGGACGTAAAACCGAAAGTTCATAGACTAACGAAGAATTAAACATGACATCAGCATTCTCTTGAAACGGGAAAATGTTTCTTTCTTCCCCTCTTCTCACAGAGGGCCAGCGCTCCAGGGTTTCCCGGGCACTGTAACCCCGAGTACGACTATCCCTTAAAATTCTGCGCAGGAGCCGGCTATCAGTAGTAGGAATACGGTTGGTATAGTCTACATTAAGCTGGGTAAGGGCGCTGATATATATTTTAAATTTCTGTTCCCGGGGAATACTCCAAGTCAGATGTTCATTTAGACCGTGTATACCTTCAATGATAATAGGTTCACCCGGTGGTACCCTGGTCATCCGGCCTTTAACTGCACAACAGCCATCAGTAAAACTATAAATAGGTGTTTCCACTTCTTCGCCCTTAATCAGCCGGGTCAAATGATCATTGAACAAGTCCAGTTTAAGCGCTTCCAGGGCCTCAAAATCGAATTCCCCATTTTCGTCACGGGGGGTTAAATCACGGTTAACAAAATAATCGTCCAGGGAAATCATAACTGGCCTGCGTCCATTAACCCGCAATTGGATAAGCAACCGCTGAGCAAAAGTAGTCTTTCCCGACGATGAAGGACCTGATATAAGAACTAACCTTATCCTGGGGTCAGAACATATGCGGTCAGCAATATAGGCAATCTTCTTTTCGTGCAGAGCCTCATTTACCCGAACAAGATCACCAGCACTACCGTAAGTAATTATGTCGTTTAAGGCAGCAACATGGGGAGTATCCAGCATCTCTGCCCATTGTTTGGCTTCCTGATATATCTGAGCCAGTTTAGGCTGTTCCAGATACTCTTCAATATGGCCTGGGTTATCCTTTTCCGGGGTTTGCAATATAATTCCGGGGGGATAATTTAACAACCGAAAACAGTCTATTAAGCCGGTGAAAGGTAACATATATCCATAGAAATATTCGTAAAATCCATCCAATTCATAAATATGTACATGGTGTTTATCCCGGAATTCTAATAGTTTAACCTTATCCATCTGACCTTGGCGAGCAAAAATGCTGCGGGCCTCTTCTTTAGGCACTGTCATTTTATTTATAGGCAAGTTGCGGGCAATCATTTCCTGCATCTGCTTTTGTAACTTCTCTATATCCTCTATAGATGGCTGCCAGTTTAAGAACTCGCAGTATAACCCATTGGAGAGAGAATGTTTAATAATCAAGGTTTTTTCCGGATAAAGGTCTCGACAAGCCTTAATAAGCAGAAAGGTAACAGTGCGCCGGTATATTCTCATCCCCGCTTCACTCTTAGGATATACTAGCTCTATTTCGCAGGAATCCTCAATCGGCTGGTGCAAGTCGTATAGAGTATTGTCCATAATTCCAGCCATTACCGGATATTCTGTTGAAGGTAAAATGTTTTTAATAAATTCCGCCGCAGTTATACCAGGCTTAACCTGGTAAGTGCCTATACCCTTAACGTTTACGGTTACTTCCAATAACTGAGAATCTATTGCCATTCTTCTTCCTCCTCAAACCCCCATTATATCTTTTTATTATATATCATATTGTAAGGCAAAAGCGGATGTTTATAGTTTTTCATAGGTATTACTTAATTTTACAGCATTGAGCTATGGTTTCTATAAATAATCTTATCTCTCACTATATTGACGAGCTAAATCAGAATAAAGCCCAAGGATTTGATTTAATATCGGCAGAATTTATTAGTGGGATTATAACTGAGAAAAGGACTTATTCCCGGCTCTCAGTTATAATCCCACTATAGATCATTTTTCCCTATTTTTACCTTAACTCGGCCTTAAAATCTTTTTGCAGTCGGTCTACTATCCGGTTGACACTGCTGTTAATATCATTATCAGTCAAGGTTCTCTCCATCGACTGGAAGGTCATTCTAAAAGCCATACTCTTATAACCCACGGCTACCTGCTCACCTGAGTAGAGGTCAAATACCACCACATCCTTAAGCAGTTCTCTTTCAGCATCTCTGATAGCTTTAAGAGCGGCAGCGGCGGTTACCTCATCAGCCAATACTACGGCAATGTCACGTTCCACTGCCGGATATCTGGCTATTTTATCCACCATTAAACGAGTTCGTTTATGGGCAAATAGTTTCTCTACATCCAACTCAAAAGCGCAACAGCGCTGTTTAATATCATAATTATGCAGTACCAAAGGATGGACCTCACCGATTATTCCCAGCTCATCGCCATAGTATTTAAGTACCGCTGACCTACCCGGGTGGTAGGAAAAATCCTTGGCCACTACAAATTCACAATCTTCCAGACCCAATTTCCACAGCAGGTTTTCCACTATTCCCTTCAGGTAGAAGAAGTCCATTTCTACCCGATGCCGGGTCCAGTTGACATCACTATGACCACAAACAACAGCACCTATTCTTATTCTCTCCAGCGGTAATCCTGATTCTGCTGGATAAAAAACTGCGCCCATCTCATAGAATTCCAGGTTTTCATTTTTTCGAGCCAGGTTGGTACTTGCGTTCTCCAGGAGACCGGGCAGTAGTAAAGTACGCATAACCGCCTGTTCTTCTGACAGGGGGTTGGCAATCCTAACCACATTGCGCAGGTTACTGTCCTGCGGTAACAATAAGCGCTGGAAATTCTCCTCACTGATAAAGCTGTAATTAATGACTTCATTTAGATAAGGTGACATAAT
This sequence comes from Syntrophomonas sp. UBA5432, assembly GCA_002424365.1. Lineage (GTDB taxonomy): Bacteria > Bacillota > Syntrophomonadia > Syntrophomonadales > Syntrophomonadaceae > UBA4844. Next base: position 13,327 of record DIRQ01000125.1, read on the forward strand.
ATTTTTAATTTCATCCCTGAACTTCTGAAAAGGCGTCAAACCTCCGGGAATAGTTTCTCCTCCGGGTAAACCTGGTTCAATCTTATCATAACCGTGAAGGCGGGCTACTTCTTCAATCAAATCAACCTCAATTTCGATATCGGGACGGTAACTGGGGATATTGACAATAAAGTTTCCTTTCTGTTCCTTAACCGGAAATTGTAGTTGTTCTAGATAAGAGCGCATCTGGGAGGGAGTAAGTTCCGTACCCAGTAGGTAATTCACCCGCTCCGGGCGCAGGGTAACCTGTAATTCTTTTCTGGGTTCAGGGTATACATCCTCGATACCCTTTACCACTTCACCCCCGGCAAGTTCCTGAATAAGCATAGCGGCACGGTTTACCGCATATATTACTCCATTTATATCGGTTCCCTTTTCAAAACGTATGGAAGACTCGCTGCGCAGCCCTACCTTGCGTGAGGTGCGACGTATATTAGGTCCTAAAAACCAGGCTGACTCCAGTAATACATTGACGGTGGCATCATGGATTTCGCTATCTAGTCCACCCATGATGCCGGCCAGGGCCACTGGTTTACTGCCGTCCGTTATTACCAGCATGTCATTGTCTAATTTTCTTTCCACTTCATCTAAAGTAGTAAACCTTTCCCCTGCCCGGGCCCGTCGTACCAGAATGGTATTACCCAACAGGTTATAGTCAAAGGCATGCAGGGGCTGGTTACATTCCAGCATCACATAATTAGTTACATCAACCACATTGTTTATCGGCCTTATGCCCGAATGAATCAGGGTTTTCTGCAGCCATGCGGGTGATTCTTGTATTTTCACATTCTTTACCAGACGGGCAGCATAACGCTGACACAGGTCAGAAGCGTCTATCCCCACTTTGATATACTGGTTTATGTTTTCGTGGTTTTCTTTAATTGCAATTTCTGGCATCCGTATACTGGAACCATTTAGAGCAGCTACCTCCCGGGCCAAGTTAATCATACCCAGGCAATCACCCCGATTGGGAGTTAGATCTAAATCCAGGATAAAATCATCATCTTCCTGGTCTATACCTTCAATAGCGATACCAGCCATAGTAAGCCGGTTTGCCAGTTCTTCTGCTCTCCAATTGAAATCGACATATTGCTTTAACCAATTTATTGATACACCCATCATTACACCCCCTAAAACTGCCGCAAAAAGCGCTTATCATTATCAAAAAACAGGCGCAGGTCGTTAATGCCGTATTTTAGCATGGCTATTCTCTCCACGCCCATGCCGAAGGCAAATCCCGTAACTTGTTCCCCATCATAGCCTCCGAACTGCAGCACCCGGGGGTCAACCATTCCTGCTCCCAAAATCTCCAGCCAACCGGTATGGGAACATACCCGACAACCAGACCCTTTGCAATTTACGCAGGAGATGTCCATTTCCGCACTAGGTTCAGTAAAGGGGAAGAAACTGGGGCGATAACGCACCTTTACATCTTCACCAAATATCTTGTGGGCGAAATGCATTAATGTCCCTTTCAGGTGACCGAAGGTTATCCTCTTATCAATTACCAGTCCTTCCACCTGATTAAACATTGGGGAATGAGTAGCATCATCATCGCGGCGGTAGACTCTACCAGGAACAATTATTTTTACTGGTAGTTGCGGGGCCAGTTTCTCCATGGTGCGCACCTGTACCGGAGAGGTGTGGGTACGTAACAATATATCCTCGCTTATATAAAACGAATCCTGCATTTCCCTCGCCGGATGATCCCGGGGTATGTTTAAGGCTTCAAAATTATAATAATCAGATTCAATCTCCGGGCCTTCAGCAACTGAAAAACCCATAGTTAGAAATATGTCTCTAATCTCTTCATTTATCAGGGTCAGCGGATGTTTACCACCGCGCTGCAGGGGTAAACCTGGCAGACTAATGTCCACACTTTCTCTAGCTAGTCGCAGTTCCAGTTCCTGGCTTTTTATTTCTTCGGTTCGACTGCTAAACATGTTCTCCAATCTCTCTTTTAACTGATTGGCAATCTTGCCTACACTGGCCCGCTCCCCGGCATCCAGGTCTTTCAATCCTCTTAAGACCTGGGTTATCTCACCTTTACGCCCCAGTACTTTGACTCTTAGTTCATTGATTTCATCAATATTACTTGCCTGAGAAAGCCATTTTTCGGAGTTATCCGCAATTTCCTTTAACTTATTCAGCACCGTCTCCAATCCTCCCTGCCAGAAAATAAAAAGAACTTTCATCCCTCATAGGGACGAAAGCACATTCCGCGGTACCACCCTGATTAACCGGTATTTAATGTAAAAAACCAGTTCGCTTAATGCCTTTAACGGTGGCTACCGGTAAGACCTACTGCTATTTCAATCCACTGCTCCCAGGTGAATTCACTTGCTTTTCACCTGGTGTACTTTCAGTCGCTGGTACAGCCTCCCTGTTAGGTTAAGGAGCAAGCTAATTGTCCTGTTCATAGCTTTTATAACTATTGAGTAATTAACATTTTATAGAGAAGGTAATATACAATACACCCAGAAGTTTCAAAAAGACTCCACAGATATTCAGCCTGATCTACCATTCTGCTCCACCCTTCAGTCATATTCCCGGGTCGAACTGAGACTCATTATATCATAGCAACAAATCTAAGACAATAATACGCTGTTTCTCTGTTTCCACACTTCCATGATAATTATAGCACATGCCACTGCTGCATTCAAAGAGTCTACTTTGGGATTAGTTGGTATCTTGGAAAAAATATCACAACAAGGTTTTATTTCCGGGCTGATACCTCTGGCCTCACTGCCAATTACTATTACCGTAGGTTTTTGGTAATCATTTTCAAAAATAGTAGTTCTGGCGTTAAGGGCAGTACCTATAACTTGATAACCCGCTGCTTTCAGCATCTCTATCTCCCTATCCCCCACTGAAGTATAAACGGGAACATTAAGAATTCCACCCATACTGGCCCGAACTGCTTTAGGGCTAAACGAGTCGGTACATCCTGCACTTAGCAGTACCGCATCAATATTTAAAGCCCAGGCTGTCCTAATAATGGTTCCCAAATTACCGGGGTCAGCTATCTGATCCAGTAATATCAAACTGGCATTTTGCCCGATTAATTGCTCAAAATCGGTTCGGGGGATCGGGGCTACGGCTATGATTCCCTGAGGAGTTTCCGTATCGGCTATAGTCTTAAACAGCCGGGACTCAATTTCCAACCATTGCAAATGGTTAAATTGCTCATACAGGGCTTGGTATTCCTCTCGATAAGCTTCATCTACCAGCACCCTTACCAGCGGATGCTTACTCTGTAACGCCTCGCTTACCATAGTTTTACCCTCCAGCAAGAACATCTGCTCCCGGATTCTATACTTTCTGTTTTTCAAGCTTATAGCCTGCTTTATATATTGATTGTCTTTAGAAGCAATCTTCTTCACTTCTATTCTCCCTTTAATGCAAATAACAAAGTTGTCCTGCAAATGACTTCAAATATATAACTTAATTAATTGTTTAGAGTGAGGAGTAAGGGGTTCGCGCGTGCTTAGCAAACATAGCTGGTTTATTTAAACTATTAAACCCTGAAGTAAAAAAGTATGGCCTTATAGCCATACTCTTTACTCATATTTGCTTATTTACTGTGATGCTTCTTGGAAAGCTCAGCCAGTTCAGTAAAACCGCCGGGGTCGGTAATGGCCAACTCAGCTAGCATCTTGCGATTGATATCTACACCAGCTACCTTTAATCCATGTACCATACGGCTATAGGTAGTTCCGTTATCACGAGCAGCAGCATTAATACGGGCAATCCAGAGCTTGCGAAAATCTCTTTTTTTCAGGCGCCTGTGAATATAGGCATAGTTACCTGATTTCATAACCTGCTGGTTAGCTACCCGATAAAGTTTAGACTTACTTCCACGATAGCCTTTGGCCAGCTTAAGTACCTTTTTATGTCTTCTATGTGCACTTACTCCACCTTTTACTCTCGGCATATGTCAAAACCTCCTGTGTCTAATAAGGAATTAATTTGGAAATTCTATTGGTTTCCTGTTTACTGACCAATCCGCTCTTACGCAGTCTTCTTTTTCTCTTGGGAGATTTACTTCCTAAGAGATGGCTGGCATAGGCTTTTGCCCTCTTTATCTTACCGCTACCGGTTTTTTTAAATCTTTTAGCTGCACCCCGATGGGTTTTGGTCTTGGGCATTAAGCATCCTCCTTCTTGTCATTATCCAGTTTCGGTATTAGAACTGTTACCATATTTCTTCCCTCAACCTTGGGGGGCTTCTCCACACTAGAGATATCCGTCAGTTCCCCGACAAATTTCAATGATAGCTTTTCCCCCAGCTCGGGATGGGTAATTTCTCTACCTCTAAACATAATGGTCAGCTTCACTTTATCCCCGCCGGATAGAAATTTTCGTGCATTTCTAGCTTTAACCTGGAAATCGTGTTCTTCTATATTGGGCCTCATCTTGACTTCTTTTATGGAAATAATTTTTTGCTTTTTACGGGCTTCTTTTTCCCGCTTATTCTGTTCGAATTTGTATTTCCCGTAGTCCATTAATCGGCACACAGGGGGCTGGGCGGAAGGAGCTACTTCCACCAGGTCAAGACCTTTTTCCTGAGCTATTCCCAGGGCCTCACGGACAGCAACTATACCCAATTGTTCCCCGTCATCGCTTACCAATCTAACTTCCCTGACCCGGATCTCCTCGTTAATCCTCCAATCCTTGCTGATAAGATGTTCACCTCCTAAAATAATAAAAAAAGCGAGTTTAAACAAAAACTCGCTATATGGCAGACATTAATAAATAAGCCTATCATGTGCCGGTGTCTAGCCAAATACCTTACGAACTGATGTTGTAAGGTGAGAAACGAAGTTTCTGCTTAATACAAAAAGGAGTATACCATATGTTCGGACGTATGGCAACTAAATCGAAGAAAATAGACATAACAAAGTTGTCTTGTTAATAGCTTTGCAATTCGAACTTAATTAATTGTCTAGAGTGAGGGGTAAGGATACTTCCTGACTCCATACACCTATTTTTTACGCTTGGTTGCTTATGCACTTAAGGGTACGTCTAATTATAGGGCTTTTTCCTCAATTTCCCTTCTGATTTTACTGCTAAATTCATCTAACGCCATGGCTCCGAGATCACCCTGTTTACGATGGCGCACCGCTACGGTTCCTGCTTCTATTTCCTTGTCACCCAGAATAATCAGATAGGGTATCTTCTGTAATTGCCCTTCTCTTATCTTATAACCAATTTTCTCACTGCGAAAATCACTGTCTACCCTGATATCCTGTTTTTCCAATTCTGCCACTACCTGTCGGGCATAACCATGCTGCCGTTCAGTAATAGGCAGAACCCTTACCTGCAAAGGTGCCAACCAAGTGGGAAAAGCCCCGGCAAAATGTTCGGTAAGGATACCGATAAATCTTTCAATACTGCCATAAATAACCCGGTGAATCATTACCGGACGATGTTTTTCCCCATCCTCACCTATATAAGTCAGGTCAAATTTTTCCGGCATTTGAAAATCAAGCTGTATGGTACCACACTGCCAGGTCCGGTCTAAAGAGTCCTGCAGGTGAAAATCAATCTTGGGCCCGTAGAAAGCCCCATCACCTTCATTAACTACATATTCTATACCCTTCTCATTCAAGGCCTGAATCAGGGCATTAGTAGCAATCTCCCAATCTCCTTCGCTTCCCATGGAATTTTCCGGCCTGGTCGATAGTTCTACATGATAGGGAAAACCAAACAAACTATAAAAACGATCTACCAGGTTAATTACACCCTTAATTTCATCAATAATCTGTTCCGGTAACATGAAAATGTGGGCATCATCCTGGGTAAAGGCCCGCACTCTCATCAAACCATGCAACACTCCCGACATCTCGTGACGGTGGACCAGCCCCAGTTCTCCCATTCTAATCGGCAGTTCCCGGTAACTGTGCAGGTTTTGCTTATAAATTAGCATACCCCCGGGGCAATTCATGGGCTTGATGGCGTAATCTCCTTCATCAATAGTGGTAAAATACATATTCTCCTGGTAGTGATCCCAATGCCCGGACCTTTCCCACAATTCCCGGCTTAAAATAATAGGGGTGCGTACCTCCTGGTAACCCGCTTTGCGGTGTTCTTCCCGCCAAAAGTTCTCCAATTCATTACGCAAAATCATACCTTTAGGCATAAAGAACGGAAACCCTGGTCCCTCATCAACGATAGCGAATAACCCCAGTTCCCGACCTAGCCGACGGTGATCACGCTTTTTGGCCTCTTCCAGTTTGTGCAGATAATCATCCAGCATAGATTTTTTAGGAAAAGAGGTGGCATAAATCCGCTGCAGCATAGGATTATCTTCCCGTCCCCGCCAGTAAGCACCGGCCAGGCTCATCAGTTTAAGAGCCTTTAGTTTACCGGTAGAAGGAACGTGAGGCCCGGCACAGAGGTCGGTAAACTCCCCCTGCTGGTACAAGCTGATAGTTGCATCCTCAGGCAAATCCTGAATTAGCTCTACTTTATAAACCTCATCTTGCTCTCTAAAAAAGTTCAGTGCTTCTTCCCGGCTCAATTCTTTTCTGATGAAAGGATAATCAGCTTTAATAATGGCATCAATTTCTTTTTCAATTAAAGCAAAATCATCTGGAGTAAAGGTATGGGTACTATCAAAATCATAGTAAAAACCCCGGTCAATAGCAGGGCCTATAGCTAGCTTGGTATCGGGCCATAGTCTTTTTACTGCCTGAGCCATGAGATGAGCCGAAGAGTGGCGGTAAACATCAGCAGCCTGCGGGTTATCAAACATAAGTAAATCCAGCTCACCATCTTCATAAATCATGGTATTAAGGTCAGTAAGTTTACCGTTAAATACTCCGATAACAGCGTTTTTTGCCAGCCGGGGACTAATATCTTCAGCTACCTGGAGCAGGGTAATACCTTCCGGATATTCACGCTGGCTACCATCTTTTAAACTAATTAAAACCATCTTAAAAACCTCCTGCTATAGAAACCCTTTAACCTAAGAGCAATAAAATCCCATCCTGCACAATACCTATAATAAGGCCTAAAACCCCACCTAGTATTTCAATAGCCCGTAATTCCGGGGAGGAAACCCCCCGAATCATCTCTTCCAACTGATCCAGGTCAAAATCGTTCACTTTATCCTCAACAATTTTGCTTACCTTTATTTCATCATTCAGGTACTCCTGTCCCGATTGAAAGGTCTTTCTAATCATGTTCTCCGCTTCCTGGCGAATTAGTTTTTCTAATCCGTCAGCTATTACTTGAGTTACTTTGGCTGGTACAATACGAGGCATTATTTCCCCCAGCCTGTTCCTTACTACTATAATAATCTGCCTGCTTATTGTTTCCCGTACCTCGGGGGTATTGATTTTTTCAAACAGGTCGTCCAGAGATAACAACTGCTCCTCTACCAGTTTACCCAGGCTGCTAGCGAATTCTGCCCTTCGCTTCGGAAGTAAGCCGTGTAATTGAAAAAAGAGCAAATTAATCGGCTGCCGCGGCCAGAACAGCATTTTTATAGCAACCACATTGGTAAGATAACCAATAAAGGCACTGACTAGAGGAATGAGAATAAACTTGTACATTACTATTTCACCCTAAATCAAAGGCATAATACATTACCTAAAGAATATATCAAATTTTATATGTTGTCGCAATAAAATTGAGGATAACAGGAGGGGTATAAGTGTAGACCCATGTTCGGCCTTATAGAGCAGGGCGGTTAGTGCTTTTGCTAACCCTTATAGTCTTTCTCTGAGGAATATTGAAAACAACGTTCACAGCCAGGGCACTGGCTGATTTTTTCCTTGAAAACACTTTTTATCATTTCCACCGGTTCACTATTGAGATTAGCAACGTTATGAAGAATTATTTTTCTGGGGGCAATAGTGATGAGGATACTTATCAACACGTCATCCAGATTAATTTCATCCATTAGCATTTCATCCAGGTAGTAATTAATATAATTCTCTTCAATTTTAGTCCCCTGACCATCCCAGAGATAAAAGATGCCAGCTGCTCCCATCATCAGATTAACTTCATATATTTTGGGGGCCTGAGTGTCTACAAAATAGCGCAGCAAATTGATAAAATCATTATATTCCTTTTGATTACGCAATTCCTCCAGGGCTACTTCCACCGCAAATTTTAATTCAGTCAGGTAATCCTGCATGCAAAAGTTTATAAAACCTTCAACATTCATGGTTAAATTAGCACTAATATAATCCAACAAACGGTGGGTAATCCGGTTTTTTCTACTGAAGTTCATTAACAAATTCAGGCTTTCATTGTCATGGCATTTCTTCAAAAAGTCCGCCGCCCGCTGATGTACACTATTACGTTCGTCCAGCGGAAGGTGGCGACAGCTACGTATGATTTCCTTGCGCAATAATTTATCTTCCCAATCTCTAACAATATGCTCGGCCAGGATTTCAGAAATCTGATGTTTAAAAATGTGGATAACATCCTCATTGCGAAAAACACCACCCGCCTGGTTACCTTCCAGACGCAGGATGACCAGATTTATATTACCTTCCAGCTCTTTGCAGAATAAAGTAGGATTATATCCTCTTTGCTTAATCCAGTGTAAACGATCGTTATAATTACCTAGTAGCGCATCTATATTAATATCAGTTAACACCTGAAATTCATATAACATGAAAATGGCCTCCACTAAAAAGATACTTTATTATATGTTTGGCAGTTTTTCATTATTCAAACGTGGAGGCTATAAAAATACTGCTTTATTAACGCTTTTTTACCATTATATTAAAGAGAAAAACCAGGTATTATTATCTCTCCAATAAAATCCTATGACCGATACAGGTAGCGCTGGCCTTAATTTTACCGGCAGGCAGTTCAATTACATAATGTGCTTTTTTAACTAGTGGACTTATTTTACCAGGCTGCATACCTTCCATTAGATGGATAATTTCTCCATTTTTACCTACAAAAATTATATCTGTGGGAATTTTCATACCCAGGCTATGTACCATATTACAGGGAATAATAATAAGGGCCTCATTAAATTCCAGTTCCTTCCTGCCTAACCAACCTCTTAAACGGGCGCCAAAATTATCGACCATAACTCCCCAAAGTGCCAGATACTCGTCTAGATCGAGGTTTTTTATCATATGATACTGCAATCCAACTTTCTCCTTTTCATATAGTGTAGCCATAAACTAAATAGCAGTCGATCCCGACAGGACAACTAGAATAGTAGAAAGTATAAATAAAGGGGCAGACCTGTGTGTCTGTGTGGCCGATAGTTAAAACCCCGGTGGGGGTTGTGTCGTCAGTTACTGCTCATAAGGCATTGTACGCTAAAGGCGTAATGATTGTAGGGGCGAACCCGTGTGTTCGCCCGGCCGAAAATGTTGCCCTGCGGAATTGCCATTTGCAATTATGACATGCTATTTATCTGATGCAGCCTGAAGCAGCTTCCTCTCCAAGGAAAATTGCTGGGAAATTGGATTATATTGAACCATATTTACCGCCACCAACCCCGAACCTGGCATCAGGTAAACTATAGCTGCTGAATAGGAAGTACCCGTTTCCGAGTAGAGACCTCTTAAGCCGGATGCTCCGGTTGTACCAGGGTTAATGAAAACTCCGTCGGGTCCCTCCTCTATTCGTATACGATGGTCATGTCCGGCAACAACCAGGCTGGCCAGCGAAGTAAGTCTTTTTCCGAGCCTGGAATCATGTACTACCAGTATATCAGGTTTACCCTGGGCCTGAATCACCTCCTGTATCGTGGTCAGTTGGTCTTCAGATGATTTTTCTTCTTCCGAACTATCATACTGTACTTCCGGTACTACGGATAATGGGTCAGGAAAGCCAAGCACTTTAACGCCTTGGAGAGTAATTATTTGCCCATTTAAAACATAGCTTTCAGCTAGACCGGCAATAAAGTTCATGGTTTCCCGGCTATCATGGTTACCGCCCACAAACAAATGCGGTACACCCAGCTCAGCCAGATCCTGAGTAGCATTAGTTTCAAGCTGTAAACCCATATCGGTAAGATCACCCGCATTTATCAGGAAGTCTACCTTAAAACGGTCAGCCAAGCTTTTGGTAAACTCAATACCTACCGGGTTGGAATGCAAATCACTAACCAGCAATACCTTTACTACTTCTCCCTGTTCTTCTGGGTTGGCCATAACCATAAGGCTATCAGCGCTGGAAAAGAGTATACCCAAATTAGATACAATTTGGCGGGTCTGGTTACGAATCTCCTTTAAATCCGTCAGAGAATCGCTTGCAAATTTAACTGCTGCCGGGGCCATACTAAGTACTCCTTTATATTCCGGTTCGTTAAAGGTGGCAGTATCATAAGAACGAAATATTCCGGTTAGGATTAGTAATATTATCAATGTAGAAACAATACTGTACAGTAAAGACTTAAGCAGGCCGGGACGCCAAATAAAAAAGACCAGCAAAAAGGCACCTAGAAGGGCCACCGCAGCCTGATGTAAAGCAAAGGCAGTTATTTTATCCCGGGCAGTATTCTGCAGGTGCTCTACCAGTTCTTTCTGGTCGGGTGGGTTATCTATATGAGCCTTGAAACTGTCACTTCTTATCTGCTCCAGGCTAATAACCAACTTTACCGGCCCGTGATGAGTTTTAGCTTCAACCACGCCAAACGGAGGGAAGTGCAACTCTGTAATACCGTTTCGACCCGGAGTCAACCCGGCTTTAAACTCAATGCCTTCAAGTTCAACGGCAGTAGTCCCAAACAGCCAAATAGCAAGTATGGCTCCAACCAAAGCAGTTACAAGAATAACAAACATTTTGATAAAAAATAATGTTCTTGGATTAAATTCTGCCCTCCCAGCCAATCTCACCGGAACTCCTCCTCAAACAATCTCCTCTGATACCTTCTTATCCACCGTACTAGATTTATATGTACAAGCTTTGCCTACAGTATAACATGAAGATAAACTTTAACTTGCTGGAGACTTTTCCTAAAACAAGTTAGGGTATTTATTAGTTAATGTTATACTATGTGTTCTATCCGGGTATTATTGGCAATATTGGAGTATGATTACCTCTCTTTTAATCCAAAATATCATACAGCTTGAATTATGTTAGGAGGTGATTGTTATAATGGAAGCTGGCGTTCGTAACCGTTTTCAAGGTAAGGTGTGAAATATTAGAGTAGACGATGTCATGGCCCAGGTCACTATGTGAATGGGGGACACCGAAGTCGCGTCCGTGATGACGCGAGAATCTTTAGAAGAAGCCGGATTTAGGCAGGGAGATAATGTAACCGCTCTATTAAGGCCATTAACGTGGTTATGGTAAAATAGTTGGTCTTCTAACATAGGGGGATATTTTTGTTGCAACATTTTAGAAACAGCAGCAAATACATCCCCTTGTGTGTTTGTATCTTAATCATTAATGCCCAGGTAACAGGAAACCCTACCTTGTTTGCCGAACTATACCGATATTAGGCAAGAAAGGGACGGTGGGGATAGTGAAGCTGGTCTTAAGGCATCTCAGCAGTGGCCTGATTTATGCTCGTAGCTTTAGACTAATCCCGGCTATGGTGGGTACTATTATTCCTTTTTTCTGGCAGTTGGTTAATCTGTATGGTACCCTGCCGGCAGTGGTTTTGATTATCGGCGTTTTTGAAATGCTTATAGTAGGCACGGCCGCCATATTTTATCCCCTATTGTTTTTTAAACTGAGCTTTATTGAGGTATACTGCCTAGCAGCGGTTTTTATGGTTGTTGCTATTATCAGCTGGCAGGTTATAAACATTACCGCTAACCACCGGGCTGGTTTCAAACTGATTAAACTGCAATTCTCAACCCGCACTGCCTTGCTTTTACTGGGCTTGCTGCTGGGCCACCGTTTAATACCTCTGCCACTATCGCCCCGGGCTACATTTTGGGATGTGCATTTAAAACCTGGCCTAGCCGGACAGCTAAAATCAAAAAGCAGGGACGAAATCGTAGCTGCTATACGCTATGACTACCAGCAGTCTCTAAACCTGATGGATGATGCCATATTTTTCGGCTGTTCCCCCGGGTCATTTAAAGAATTACTAATTACCGCCGGGCTTCAGGAGTCCCAGTTTGTTATTTCAGAAACCATCATTCCGGTGGAACATTCAAGAATTTTTGGATTGAAACGTCCTTTCTACTTATATGTAATATTTGTCCGCAACCGGATAGGTCAATAGACAAGACTTAAGTTAATCTCCATATCAAAATAGCGGGGGCCTGTAACCTCCGCTATTACTGTCTTTTTATGGTGGGCCGTATAAGA
>DIRQ01000077.1 GCA_002424365.1 Syntrophomonas sp. UBA5432
TCATAATCACCGCTGAAAAGTAGTATATTAAGGTGCTTCTTTTCGTTATCCATAATTTTTAACTCCTTTTACGGCTATCTGATGTTAGGCATATTGCCCCTTATATCAGTGACAAACAATCCCGGTCATCGTCGGCGTCTCCGTCCCGGACTATGTGTAAGCGCTGTTCCCCATCAGAATCTCTGCTTATATAAGCGCCGCCAACATTCTCCTTTATGACTATCTGTTTTAGTTCCTCTACCGTAACCCGGCGCCCGTCAGTAAGATTAATATTTACTATTCTTCCATGTTCATTACGATTTACAGCGGTAATTCCCAGCATATGTCTGCTCCCTCTTATTACTCCTCCTAATATTATGTTTAAATTAAAGCTGGTTTATCCAGTTAAATTATTTGTAATAAAAAAACGATGCAGTTTTTAGACCAATGTTAGTATCCAGGTTGAAATAGTAAAGTAAATTATTAACCCGGTAACGTCTGCTATAGACATTACCAATGGGTTGCTTGCTACTGCCGGGTCCAACTTTAAACGGGTAAGGAGAAAAGGTAATACAACTCCTATAATATTTGCCACTACGACAATAAGTATCATGGTTAAACCGACAATAATGGCAATATCCGTTCCTCCGCGAACAAAACCTAGAACTGTGCCTACAACCCCCATAGTTATCCCAAGCGAGGCTCCAACCATCAGTTCCTTCAAAAGGGTGGACGACCATTGACTAAATTCCACGTCCCCGGTAGCCAGGGCACGAACCATAAGAGTAGCCGCTTGGGCTCCGGCGTTACCACCGCTACCAATTAGCATAGGGATAAAAAACGTTAGTGCAATAGTAGAGGCCAGTACCTCCTGAAAAGAAGCCATTATTTCCAATGAAATAAGATTAATGAGAACCAAACCTAGTAACCAACCAATACGCTTAGAATAAAGGGCTGTAATACTGGTAGCAGAATAACTGGTTTTCAGCGGCGTAACCGCAGCCCCCTTATGAAAGTCCTCAGTAGCTTCCTCTTCCGCTACATCCATTACATCGTCAAAGGTGACGACTCCAATTAAAACTCCTTCGGAGTCCAGAACTGGTAGAGCCCACACATCATACTTCAACATTACGCGTACCGCTTCTTCCCGGTCATCAAAAGCTGAAAGGCTTACAAAAGAATAATCCATCAGTTGTTCTATTGTGGTATGGGGTTCAGCCAAAACAAACTTTTGTAGCGCTAATGCGTCTAACAACGTCCAATCGGGATTACAGACGTAAATGACACTGACCGTTTCACTATCTTTACCTTTGTTGCGAATGTGATCAATGCACTGACTAACCGTCCATTGTGGTCTAACCGCAACATAATCTGGGGTCATAAGCCGACCAATACTCTCCTCCGGATACCCCAACAAAAACCTGGCCTTGTTAAGATCTTCAGGGCTTAAAAGATTTAAGAGTTTTTGGGTTACCCTACCGGGTAATTCCTCAAATAATGTAGTACGATCATCTGGCCTAAGGTGGGTTAACAGGTGACCGGTCTCCTCATCAGTTAAATCCTTTAGCAAAGCATTCCTGTCTTCAGATTCCATACAAATAAATACTTCTGAAGATATTTTTCGGGGCAGCAAACGAAAAAGTATAACCCGGTCATGTTTATCAATATGTAAAATAAAATCGGCAATATCTGCAACCGGATAATCAGAGATAATCTCGCGCAGCTCTGCCAGTCTATTTTGTTCAATTAAACCTTTTACATCAATGTCCTTAACCTCTTTCATATGCTGGCTCCCTCCCTTGTACCTATATTAGAATACTATTTTTTGTTAACCAAGTAACCCCCCTATGCAGAGCGAAATAAAACGGGGAGCATTGTTACGTTCTCCCCGTTTAGTATTAATCTAACCAAAATGTACTAACCCCATAAGTTATTTCAGGGATAATATTATTTTCGATATACTCTGAGTTTATCACTTAAACAGTAAAATTCAAAGACAACACCCTTCTCACCTTGATTAACCTCGGGCGGTAAAAACAAAAACCCCGCCTTGATGGACGGGGGTTTTTAAAGAAAATAAATCCCTTACCAATAATGATGATACATATGCTAACGCTTAGCGGTTAAACTACTATAAGTTTATTTTTTACCTCTTAGCTCCCCCCCATAACTGCATGGATTCGGTTAAATATGTTAAAAAGCAGGTGATTACTATTAAGATTATATATTTTGATTACGGTGGAAGTCATTCCTCAGTTGTAGCTGCAAATATACATTCCGGCAAATTGGATCCTCCGAAAACACCGCCCATAGGAGAAATTATAAACCTGCCTGATTTTGATAAAACTACTCCAGATGACTTCGGTAAAATAAGAAGAGTGGGTACTGATGCCGATGGTAACGATGTATATGTGCTGGGAACTAAAAGTAGTAATTCCAGCAGCCTGTTAACTGGATTGGTGGAAGCCCAGGGCATTGCTGAACGTTTTCGATTTGTTGATACTTTACCCCTGGTAAACAATTGGTTGCGAATTGGAGGTTGGTTATCACGAACCCTTTCTCTCCCAGCCCTGGGACGCCCATTAATTAGAATTGGTATCTTGCAAGCTTACCCGAAGCTGGTAACACTGGTACGAGAAGCCGGCAAAACCAGACTTATGGAGGTACTGCAATGAATCTGTTATTTGTAGCTCGAACCGGGGTATTTGAAGCATTAACGGTAGGGCTGAGTTATCTAGATAAGGAGGAGCAGTTAGAAAGCTCTTCTGTTTTTGGCAATATGGAAACAGAAAAGAAAGGTAAACTGATATACCTGGGAAAAGCCCAGGACGGTAACGAGGTTTATTGTATAGGAAATAAGTACCCGGATATCGTGGTTAGAATTAATGAGGAGATAAAGTCTCTAATAGATAATATTGCCAGTCCACTGAAGGTGATACCCGTAAGCGCCCCAGGTACCGAATCAATATACACCCTCTCCCGTCTTGCTATGCTGCCACTGGTAGGAAACTACTTCATCCGTCTGGCCAAATCAGCAACCCTGCAGCATAAAGCTGAATTGATAAGTTCAGGGAAAAACTTTC
>DIRQ01000134.1 GCA_002424365.1 Syntrophomonas sp. UBA5432
CGCAGCGAACTGCTGGATATCCTGCGGCAATTGATGATAGAGGAAAACAAAAGCGTACTATTTTCCACTCACATAACCACTGATTTGGAACGGGTGGCTGATTATATCTGTTTTATCAATCAAGGCCAAATTGTCCTGTGCCAGGGCAAGGATGAAGTGCTGCAGGGCCATGTGCTGGTTAAGGGAGCTCTTAGTCTCCTGACCTCAGAGACCGAAAAAGTGTTTATTGGTATGCGAAAAAACCAGTACGGCTTTGAGGGCTTAACTGCAGATTCTCGGAGTGTGCGTCAGTTTTTCGGTGATACAGTGCTGCAGGATCAGGCAGGCCTGGATGATATCATGGTTTATTATGTGAGGGGGCATAAAAATGGATAAACTGGTATTAAAGGATCTGCTGGTATTGAAGAAATCAATGTACTGGGCGTTAGTATACTTGCTTGCAATTCTCCTTATTTTCTCCATGAACCCACCATTGGATAAATTCCTATATATTATGGCAGCTTATGGTGCGGCCTATATTTTGATCATGGGAGCCCTGATGGCAGAATATGAAAACCAGACCGACATGTTGCTGAACAGTTTGCCCGTAAACCGATGTGAAATAATTTTATCTAAGTATTTGAGTGCTCTGGTATTGACGCTTCTGACTTTGTGTGTGGCCGGAACCCTGGGACTCGCAATAAACTTGTTGCCACTGCCGCTAGCTATAAGATTTATGAATGGAGTCGATGTAGGAATCGTATTAATAATGGTGGCCGTAACTCTGGCGATTGTTATGCCGATGAACCTGAAATTCGGTAACCAGGCAGCTCGTGTAACAATAGTTATGTTTTTTATGTTGCTGTTTTTTGCTCCGGTTGGGATAAAAGGCTATATTATGGATAATAGTCAGACAGAATGGGCTCAAGCCCTTATTAACATTGCGGTTTCACAACCTTCGGTTCTGCTGGCTGCCGGGGCCGGTGGGGGAATTCTTCTGCTGGGCTTATCCATTATTGTGTCTCTGCGGATTTATGCAGCCATAGATTTCTGAGACACCTCCAACCTCAAGAACACTTCAACGCCTATCCAGCATCCAATCGAGTAAACAATCCCAACTGCCTGAACCCCAGGCCCTGCAGGAACTGGAGCAGCTACAAGCAAGCCTGGATAAAATGGTCTACCAGCTTTATGGGATAGAGAGAGTATTATAAAAGAACCGTGTAATTCATCTAAGGTTTAGAAGGAAAAGTCTTGTCAGAAAGCGGGAATTGATGGAAAAACATAGTATAAGTAATCTGACGAGGAAAAACAAGCGGAGGGCCGTTATGTTACATAGTATGTATATTGAAAAATGCAGACGGTTTCAAGATCTATCGTTTAAATTTGGTAAAAACCTGACTATTATAGCGGGGCAAAACGCCATAGGAAAATCAAGCCTTTTGGGAATGATTGGTCATTGCTCACAATTATCCAAAGCTCCATGTAAACCATTATTAAAACCAAGTTTTAGAACTGAATTCTCCGAGATATTCAAGTTCTCTGAAAATATGACCTGCCTAAAGAACACATATTTACTGTAAACTATTGTGATAATTCCTTTGCTGACATAACCGATTATAGAACAGTTAGGTCTTATAAAAATAAAGATCGTGGCATCCGTTTTACACCGCGTAGGAAAAACCAGGATGGAACATCAACAAGTAGAAAAGTACAATTTCCAACTGTATATTTAGGCTTAAGTCGGCTATATCCAATTGGAGAGACAAAGGATGAAAACCTAAAAAATAAAAAACCTAAGTTTTCCAAAGAAGATATTGAATGGATAGCTCAATACTATAAAAAAATACTCTCAATGCATGCAGATACAATCATAGGAACTCAAGAAATAGAAATATCAGGGAGTGAAATTACAAAGAAGACATATGGAGTAGTAACTAAGCAATATGATCACCTTGTAAATTCTGCTGGACAAGACAATATGTCTCAAATATTAGCTTCAGTATTATCCTTTAAACGGCTTAAAGCTTCTATGGGTGAGGATTATCCTGGTGGTGTGTTGTTAATAGATGAAATAGATGCTGTGTTACATCCTGCAGCTCAAATAAATTTAGTTGAATTTTTGTATGAACAGGCTACGGAATTAGATCTACAAATCGTTGCTACGACTCATTCATTGAGGTTGTTGGAGTATTTACTTAAAAGATACGAAATTGAACGATACAATAAACAGGCAAGGTTTTATGATACGGAAATTATTTACTTATCTCTCGAAGGAAGTAAAGTTTACCAAATTGAGGATTTAACCTGGTCAAAAATTGAATCCAATTTGCTCTTATTGGCTGCTGGTATGAGGGATCGAAGTCTTCCAGCTATTCCATTGTTTTCCGAAGACGAAGTAACAAGATGGTTTTTGCAGCATTTGCTCCCAGAATACCAATCAAAACTTCAATATATCGAAGCTAATCTCTCATATTCTCAGCTGATAGATTTAAGAAGCCAAGATAAGAAATATTTCAGAACTGTACTTATTGTTTTAGATGGAGATCAGTTTAACAATAAAGCTATTGACCCTTTTAATAATATTTTAACTTTACCCGAAGATGGGTTACCACCGGAGAAGGTTTTTTATAATTTCTTGGATTTTTTAGATCCTGATGATGATTTTTGGAAAAGATACTTAAAAAAAGATGTTGACATTGCATTTAATTACCAACTATTTAAAGAGCATCCCCTCTCAGCTTTTAACGGTGAAAATGAAGTGAAAAAGTTGCATAAATGGTTCGAAACCTTTCAACATGTTTTTGAAGAACTCGACTTATTCGGTTATTGGAAGGAACAAAACGAGCAAACCGTTCTTGAATTCAGGAAACGCTTTAAAGAAGCATTTAATAGTGTAGCACGGTATCATAATGTAAACAAGATTTAGAGTTTAGGATGGCCAAAATACGAATTATTTATTATACTAGATAATACTATTGAAGGTAGGTGGGGTGGTGGCTCAGAAAATGACCTCCCCGTTACGTTATCCCGGTTCAAAAACAAATTTAATAGACTATATGTCATGTTTGGTCTGTAGAGAGTTTCCTGATTATAAATGTACTATTATTGAGCCCTATGCGGGTAGTGCCATTATTTCTCTGTCACTAGTTTATGCTGAACTGGTTGAAGCTGCAATTATTGTTGAAAGAGATCCTCTTATTTATGCTTTTTGGAAAGCAGTTTTTTCTATGCCTGATGAGCTAGTATCAAGGATTCATACTCTGGATGTATCAATAGATACCTGGCATAAATTCCAAAAATATCGAAACGTAACAACACCATATGAATTTCCTTTAATTGAAATGGCCATTGCTGGCTTATTTTTTAATAGAACAAATTTTTCGGGAATACTGAAAGCTAATCCTTTGGGTGGGTTAAAACAACAATCCGAGTATAAGATAGATTGTCGCTTTAATAAATCGCGACTAATAAAACAGATTGAGCTAATAGCTACTCTTCAAAACAAAGTGACAGTGGTTTTCGATGACGCATTAGATTTTATAACTGTACATCAATTCATGTTTAGAGCCATCCCGTGTTTTCTCTATATAGACCCTCCGTATTTTGCAAAAGGCAAAAGTTTATATCGTTATTGGTATGAAATAGATGACCATCGGAAGTTGGCAAATTTCCTTCTCGGTCTTAAAACCAGCATAAAATGGCTGGTTAGTTATGACAATCACTCTGAGATAGAAAAGTTATACAATAAAAAAATTAGGTACCAAATACATTTTGATTGCTGTGCCCATACCCGCAAAACGGGTCAGGAATTATTAATTTCGAATATGGAAATCCCTCCATGGAATTTAGCAAGCCCCCAGATTAAGTAAGTGTTAACCACCATTTGAGCATCATAATCTGATATATGCTAAAAATTGGGTTGTTGCCATCTATTAAACCTTTTTCGCTGCTCTATAAGCTCATTATACTCTTGCTCCAGAGCTAGATAATCAGGTTCACCCGGCTTATAGCGGGTCAATTCGCTGATGACCCATGATATTCTGGTCTCCAACAGGAGTAATTCTTCACCGTTGCCTGCTTTCCCTGAACTGTGCTTTGCCCGGGTTTCTTGTTTTGGGGCTAAATATTCCGACACCCGTGCCTCAATACGCATTATTTTTTGATTATCAAAAACCAGCAGCCGGTCACAAACCTGGTCCAGGAGGTAGCGGTCATGGGAAATTAGCAGGATTGCTCCGGGATACTGCTTCAAGCTTTCCTCCAGGGCCTCCCGGCTATATATATCCAGGTGGTTAGTAGGTTCATCAAGTACGAGAAAATCATATTCACCCATCAATGCCAATCCGATTGCTATTTTCATTCTTTCGCCCCGGCTCAGTTCTCTGAGAGCGATGGACAAGCGATCATAGGTTATCCCCATACCTACCAGTAATTGAAAAGTAGATTTCTGCTTTTCCAGGGGCCAATCCTTTACCAAGCTTTTCAGGTTTTCTTTTTCATTCCGGGGCAATTCCTGACTCACATAGGCTACCCGGGCTGACTGGCTCAGAAATAATTTACCTTCATCTAAATTTTCCAAGCTGAGGATTAGCTTTACCAGAGTAGTTTTTCCACACCCATTGGGGCCAAGAACGCCAACTTTTTCACCCCGGGTAATATAAAAGCTGCTATCCTCGAACAAGGTTAATTTCCCGTACGCTTTACTGATGCTGTCTGCTTCCAGGAGGCGTCGGTTTCCTTTTTCACGGGCATTAACATTAAAGTTTACCCGGGGGTCTTTGGTTGGACGTGCAATTCCTTCCTCACGTATTTTTTCCAGGCGCTTAATTTGGGATTTTATGGCTTGGTCACGCTTTTTAGCTTTCTTACGATAATACTCCTTGCCCCCTATTCCTTCTCCTTTCTGCCGGGATTCACGGTGAGCTTTGTCTGACCAGTTTCTTAATTGGCTTATAGCTGCATTAATCTTCTGTTGCTCCTTCTGCTGGGACTGGTAGAGGTGCCGTTGACTTTCCGTTGCCTGTTGTTTTGCTCCCCGATAGCGGGAGTAGTTGCCCGGATATATTTTTATCTTTCCGTTTTCAATTTCTGCTATTTGTGTAACCGTACTATCCAGGAAGTAACGGTCATGGGAAATAATAATGGCTGCTCCCGAAAACCGGTTGAGTTCCGCTACCAGATATTCAACCCCCTGATAGTCTATATGGTTGGTAGGTTCATCCAGAATAATAAGATCAGGTTGGGCAGCCAGGACTGCAGCCAGAGCCAGTTTAGTTTTTTCACCACCGCTGAGATTCCGTAATCGTTCTCTGGACCAGTCATGGATACGGTTAATACCCAGGCGGTTGGTCAAACGCTGAAATTCACCATTTACCTTAGTTTCATTACTTAATACATTAAGGAAAAACTCGGGTTCAACTTTAGATTGGCACAAATAGCCGATATTTAACTCCTGACGGGTAGTAATAATACTGCCTCTATCATAATCCAGACTTCCAGCTAGAATGTTGGCCAGAGTGGTTTTCCCGGCTCCGTTACGGCCTACCAGGCCAATCCTGTCATTCCGGCATATATCTATATCAAAATTATTTAAAACCATTTTATCCCCGAAACTTTTTGTAATCTTACGACAGCTTAATAGCATTGCAAACACCTCCAGAAAAACTTAAAGCTGCAAGTAACACCTGTCACTTACAGCCTTTTAATATACAAATAGCTTTAGTCGCCAAATCATTTCAGTTATATGACTAAATTATTATTTAAAAAATAAGTTACAAGCATTCTGGATACAAAGGTCTATTGGAAGAATTGCTTATCCTTCCCTTGGACCTGCATATATTTATTTAGGCCAGAATATGCTTGCGCATTGCCTTCTCCAATCTATTTTTCTTTAATTATGGCTTTATATTAACATTAAACCAGGGTATCGGCAAGCCGGTGTATTTATTGCCGGACCGCATATAATAACCGCCAAAAAGAGCATATAATAGATATGTGGGTTATTGCAGGAAAGGAGAGCAATCTATATGCAAAAAATAAGTGGTCGTTATCTTATTGGTATACTGATTATTGTGATAGGTATGATTGCCCTGCTCAATAATTTCGGTCTGGTCAACATTAGCTTCAGCTATCTGGTCAGTTTATTATGGCCACTTCTACTAGGTATTGCAGGGATCAATTTTATTGTAAACCGACGTGATATTCCCGGTATTGTAACAGGTAGCTTATTAATTGCTTTGGGAGTCGTTTTCCTGGGAAATAATGCAGGGTTTTGGCATATTAATATGCAAAACTTTTGGCAAGGATTCTGGCCTGTTGTTATTATCTTAATCGGTGTGAGTCTGCTAGGTAAAAACAAATCTAATAGTTCCGGGCATCTGGCCATAATGGGCGCTGTGGAGAAGAACAACGCGGGGTGGGAGCTCGAAAGTGCGGAGTATGTTGCGCTAATGGGTGGTATTGAACTAGATATACGCCAAGCCACCTTTAGCGATAGAGAGATCAATCTTGGCTTGTCCGTTATTATGGGTGGTATAACCGTTATTGTTCCTGAAGATGTGGCCGTAACCTGTGAGGGAACTGCAGTACTGGGCGGAATCGATTTAATGGGCCGGGGGTCAGGGGGAATAGTTGGCAATGCAAGCATGCAGAGCGGTGATTTACAAAGCGCTGACAAAATAGTCCACCTTAACTGCCTTTGTATACTGGGTGGTATTGAGATTAAACGATAAAGAATAAAAATCATGCCTTAATTTCTTTCAGGCTACCATTTATACTTAACGATTAGTCTGGGGGAGGTGGTCTTATGTGCGGGCGTTACACCCTTGCAGTTGAAATGGATGAACTGGCAGAACGCTTTGGCTGTCCCAAAATTGACCCGGTTATTAAACCGCGCTACAATGTTGCCCCTTCACAGATAATGCCCGTGGTGGTAGAACACAGTGGCCAACCTAGATTACAAATGATGCATTGGGGTTTGGTGCCCTTCTGGGCCAAAGATAAAAGTATTGGCAACAAGCTGATTAATGCTCGAGTGGAAACGGTTGAACAAAAGGTCTCTTTCAA
Source organism: Syntrophomonas sp. UBA5432 (assembly GCA_002424365.1). Lineage (GTDB taxonomy): Bacteria > Bacillota > Syntrophomonadia > Syntrophomonadales > Syntrophomonadaceae > UBA4844. The sequence goes on from DIRQ01000134.1 coordinate 7,048, forward strand.
ATATGCAATAAGAGAGCGCCGGTGTATTGTACCGGCAGATGGCTACTATGAGTGGCAGAAGACTAATACCAGGAAACAACCAATGCGTATCGTGATACCCTCCGATAAGTTGTTTGGCTTTGCCGATCTATGGGAGCAGTGGAATAGCCCGGATGGAGAAGCCTTCTTTTCTTATACCATACTAACCGCTCCCCCGGTTTCTTCCCTGGTACATATTCACCATCGTATGCCCTTTATTCTAAGGCGTGATCAGGAAGATTACTGGTTGAATGGTCTTCGGGGAACAAGCGTAGAAGAAATACGTTCGTTTTTAAATGGACTCCAACCTCAACAACACTTCAACATTTATTCGGTATCCAACCGGGTAAACAATCCCAGAAATGATGATGTACAGTGTATTGAGCCTATTGCCTAGAAACCGTACCGGACTAAGCAAACAACAGATTCCAGAACAATATAAGCACCCCAAATGATTGCACGCACAAGAGAACCGTCCCTCTATGTGAGGTATTTATAAATCGTAGTAAAGTTCGAATTCCATGGGGTGAGGGATATCGTTTACGCGCCGGGCTTCCTGGCGTTTGTTTTTAATCCATATATCTATTAGCCGCTGAGGAAATACTCCACCAGCCAGCAGGAAGTCGTGGTCTTTCTCCAGAGCATGCAGGGCTTCATCCAGAGATTTGGGTAAGCTTTTAATTTTGGCTTGTTCTTTCGGGGGCAAATTATAAAGGTTAACATCATAAGGACCAAATCCTTCGGCACTGGGGTTAATCTTATTAATAATTCCGTCTAAACCGGCCATTAACATTGCTGAATAGGCCAGGTAAGGGTTACAGGTAGCATCAGAGGAACGGAATTCAAAACGTTTATGCTCCGGGGCTTTGGCATAGGCCGGTACCCGGATGACGGCACTGCGGTTGGCGGTGCCAAAACACATGCTAACCGGGGCTTCATAACCGGGCACCAGGCGTTTGTAGGAATTGGTGCTGGGGTTGGTGAAGGCCAAGAGGGCCGGAGCATGTTTTAATATACCGCCGATAAAATATAAAGCTTCCCGGCTTAGCTGGGAATAACCATCAGGGTCAAAGAAAATGGGTTTATCATTTTTAAACAGGTGCATATGTACATGAAGCCCGCTGCCAACTTCACCATAAATAGGTTTGGGCATAAAAGTTACCGTTTTACCTTCGGCAAAGGCCATATTCTTAATTAAATACTTGGTTAACATGGTGCGGTCGGCCATTTCCCGCATCCCGCCAAATTCCACTTCTATTTCAATTTGTCCCGGACCGCCTACTTCGTGATGGTGGTATTTTACCGGGATATTGTTTTCTTCCATTAAAAGGCACATACGGGCCCGGAGGTCGTAAAGAACGTCCTGGGGCGGGGCGGTGTGGTAACCACCCTTGTGAGGTACTTTATAGCCCAGGTTCTGGTATTCATTTTCGCCACTGTTCCATATAGCCTGCTCGGCATCTATACTAAACCCGGTTCTTTGGGGATTACATTCAAAACTAACATGGTCAAAAACAAAAAACTCAAATTCGGGGCCAATGCGCATCTCATCAGCTATACCAGTGGATTTCATATATTCTTCCGCATTGAAAGCAATGGCGCGGGGGTCCTGATCAAAGCGGTAATTATCTGGCTGGGCGATAACGTAAACATCACCAATCATGCTCAAGGTGGCTACTTCGGTAAAAGGGTCGAAGACGGCAGTAGAAATATCAGGGATAAAAACCATATCGCTGTTTTCTACCGGTGCGAAACCGTAGTTGGAACCATCAAAACCGATACCATATTTTAATGTATCCGTAGTAAATCGTGAGGCAGGGATGCTTAGATGACGCCACCTGCCCACCAGGTCAATCATCTTAAAATCTATCATTTCAATGCCGCGTTCCCGGCAGAAGTCCATTACTTCCTCATAGTTCGTAAACACTAAAAATAAGCCTCCTTTTACCGTAACCTACCGCTAATTTTGTGGGATAATTTCCGTGCAAATTATAACAAATTAGGTACAGTGAGTAAAGCATATCAATGTAAACTGCAACCCTGAGGAAAACACTTATTCTAAGTTTACTGATTTTTACGGGGATATATCCCGTGACTAATTAATAATAATTATTACTATTACTTACCAATCCCCATAGGATAACCCTATTTTTCTGAGCTATCCTTATATGGTTTAGGAATGGAATAAAATGCTACTCGCCCCCGGTAATATATTAGGTAACGGGCTAATAAAATGTACTACTTAAGAGGATGGAACGTAAAAAAACACCAAGGGGATGAGAGTCATAAACAGGACGCGATGGATTGTGGTTACAACTCTGGTAGCAATTGTTATTGCCGGACTCCTATCGGCTGAAAAAATTCATGACTACTATATAAAATCTCAACTTGACCCTCAGGTTGAACTGGATCGAGCCTATAAAAACATGGCCGCGGTAACCAGTTATAAATACAGCCTCTTATCCACTTTCACCGTGGATCAACGGAAGGAGGTGATAAGTGAGGTCGTAGGAGAGAAACAGGGTGGAAATACGCATATAAAGGGGGAGATGGTTAACACACCTGTAGATATTTACTATATTGATCGTACCATCTATAATTATGATTCTTTTGGCAAGAAGTGGCTAGTTATTCCTAGTAGTACTAGTAATTCTGAGGAACTATTAATTTCAGAGCTAAATCCCCTGTCTAACTTTCGCTTTAAACAGGTTAGTATGGTTGAAAAGCTAGGATTTGAAGAAATAGATGGTACGGAATGTTTACTGGCAAAATGCAAACCGTCAGTAGAAAATCAACTCCTAGAAACCATGTGGAAGGATTTTGAATATCGCATCTGGATTGATTTTCGTAAAGGATTAATAAAACAAGCTGAACTAAAAGCAGTAAATAAAAAAATGCTCACTACCAAGTTAACGGTAAGAGTTATGTTCTCTGACCTTAATAGGAAAATAAAAATACAACCACCAGATACAAATGTCAAAAACTAAATGAATTACGCCAGAGGGGCTATGGCCCCTCTTTTTAGTTTGGCAAGGTATAAACTTTCAGCCTTGGTGATTAAAAATCGTATAATAATTTATTACCCATATAATAACTATGCTGTTAACTTACATATTTCCTATCACTAGCAAAATAATTGCCCTTAGTAATTAATGGCATAGATTTTGCTATATAAATAATTGAGTGTGAAAAACGAGGAGGTATGAATATGAAAGCCTTATTTTTAAGGGAACAACGCGTGCTTTCACTGGAAGATACTCCTGAACCAGAAATACTCACTGCTAGCGATGTAATCGTTCAGGTTACCGCTTCTTCTATTTGTGGCAGCGATGTTCACTTTTGGAAAGGCCATTTCCCTAGCATCCCGAATTTTATTCTGGGGCACGAATTTGTTGGAGTGATTAGTGATGTAGGTAAGGACGTTAGATCCTTTAAGGTTGGGGATCGGGTAGCGGTTCCAGCCGCTCCCTTCTGCGGCATATGTGCTAATTGTGCTGTAGGTAAAGTATATAACTGCCTGGCGGTACAGGGAATGTTTGGGGCTGGTGAAATCAAAGGTAACCTCCCTGGTGCACAGGCTCATTATGTGCGGGTACCTCATGCTGATGCTTGCCTGGCCAAAATCCCTGATTCAGTGTCTGACCAGGAAGCCTTGCTGGTGGGCGATGTACTATCAACCGGCTATTTTGCAGTTGAGAACGGCAGCCCCCAACCTGGTGATAGTATAGCCGTATTTGGTGCTGGACCGGTTGGGTTATGTGCAGTAGCCTGTGCCCAGCTCTTCAGCCC
>DIRQ01000027.1:0-522 GCA_002424365.1 Syntrophomonas sp. UBA5432
TTATAGATATTAGGGTGTTATCTTATGATATAATACAATACAAATAAGGGTGCTAATAGCAAAAGGGTAAGGTTATTGCCAAAATTAATGGTAACCTGAAGTTACGAGGTTAATTTAGAATTTTCAATACGAATTATCGTGAAATACTTCGTATTTCATTTCATTTATTAATAAACAGATTTGTAGGTTCTCAAGAGTAAGGAGAGTCTAAAAGTTAGGAGAGCTTTAAATGCAACCTGTTAACCAGGGTATTGGAGAAGAATTATTTGATTACCTGGTTCATTCTATAGCGGATACACCCTATTATATGCTGTTGGGGGTTAAGGTCAGGTTATTAGCATCTGGCTTAGCGGAATTGGAATTAGAAGTATCCCAGCAGCATATTAACCCTATGGGGGCAGTTCACGGGGGTCTATACATGTCTCTGGCTGATGCAGCTATGGGCAATGCCATCAGAAGCCTGGGGATCAAAGCGGTGACTGTGGACTGTAATACCTCAATGATTGCCGGGGCCTCTGTTGG
>DIRQ01000027.1:880-38898 GCA_002424365.1 Syntrophomonas sp. UBA5432
TTTTGACTTTTGCCGCTACCGCTCATGCGTTAAAAGCGGAAAAAGTATTAAAAAATCTAGAAGCCGATTTTTTAATTATTCCTACCCTGCGGGAGATATCAACCAGCTGCGGCCTTTCGGTAAAGCTAAGCCCGGATAATTTAGACCGCTATTTTACGGATTTGATGAACAACCGGGTAGCTGTGGAAGGGATATATCAGGTAGAAAAGGAAGGTAAGAAAAACCGGATTAAGAAGCTGGAATTATCATAGCTAATTTCCTAGCGCTGCCTAAGGGCAGCTTTTTTTATGGCTCCGTTTAAGTATATAATTAATTGGGGATATATTTAGACTGTGAGGATGTTGGCAATGGAAGGTTTTAACCCGAAAGTTATAACAGAATACTTTGCCCCGGAAGGCAGAATGGCAGCAAGTATTCCCGGTTATAGATATCGTGAGGAACAAGTAAATTTGGCGGAAAGCATCACTAACGCTTTCATAGACCAGGAATTTTTAGTTTCAGAGGCTGGTACCGGGGTAGGGAAGACTTATGCCTATCTGATTCCGGCAATATTGTGGGCTCAGGAACAGAAAGAAAAAGTGGTAATATCCACCCGTACCCGGGCTTTGCAACAGCAGTTAACTGAAAAAGATATACCTGATATGAAAAAGGTACTGGGCACTGAATTCGTTTTCGTGGAAGCCAAAGGCCGGGAAAACTTCCTGTGCTGGAATAAGTATATGAGGATAGTAGCAGGCAGAAAACGGTTGGAACCAGAGGAACGGCGATTTATAGAGGCTATATTACGGTGGGCTGAGGATACCAAAAGCGGGGATCGTAAAGAACTGACCCTGGACAGCTCATTGATGAATAAATGGGGAATAGTTGCCGCTGACCGTAAAAGTTGTCTTAGAGACAGTTGCCCCTATTCGGATAAGTGCTTTCGTTTAAAAATGTTAAAAAGTTTGGAAAAGGCCGATATTATTGTAACTAATCATGCCTTACTGCTTTCCGATATGTTGGTGGAAAACAGCATTTTACCCAAGTACAGTTATCTTATTATTGACGAAGCCCACACCTTTGACCGGGAGGCTTTTGATCACTTGTCCCTACGTTTCTCGCAGAGCGATATAAATGAAACCCTGCAATTACTATTTACCCGGGATAAGCAAGGTGAACATGGTTATCTGCAATACCTGCGGAAAAAATATCCGGGATTTAGCAGCCTATTCACTGAAATAGTGGATTTAAGCGATAGCAGTTCCAAAATTCTGCAGAACTTCTTTAATGTTCTCAAAAAAAGTTTAACGGATAAAGATTACAGCTATACCCGAGTGTTACAGTGGCAGGACCAGGAAACCAAATGGATGCTTAAGGCTATGGATTTATACCTGGAATGGCAAAACAGCATCATTCTTCTGATTTCTAAATTAAACTCACTGAATGATGAGATTAAAGAAACCGAAGAGGGTAATGAGCTGGAAAATATATTACAAAGCTTAAGTGAATATTCGTATGAGGCATCCGTAATTATGGAAGAAAACATTGACCAGCAAGATAAAATAACCTGGCTGGAATGTGAACGGGGTCAGGTAGTAGCAGTGGCATCTTCGGAGTTGGATGCCGGTCAGGTGTTACATGAACGGCTTTATAGTAAACTGGAAAGCTTGGTGATGGTATCGGCTACCCTGGCTATTGAGGAGAGTTTTGATTATTTTTTGACTCGCTCCGGATTAAACACGTTTAAAGGAGATGATCGGGTAAATACCCTGTTACAGCAATCACCATTTAACTATGAACAGCAGGCCCGGATGTTTATTATCAATGATATACCTGAACCTGGAGAACGTAGTTTTGCCGAAACCGTAGCCGGGGTGCTGGAAAACCTTTTTCTTATTATGGGGGGACAGGTACTAGTTCTATTTACCGCCCGCAGCCAGCTTAAAGATGTTGCGGCCATTCTCAGACCGGATTGTGATTTGAATGATATTAGACTTTTAGTTCAATATGAAGACGGTGAATTTAGACATCTGGTAGATGAGTTTATCCACACCCCTCGGTCAGTACTGATGGGATTAGAAACCTTTTGGGAGGGAATTGACCTGAAGGGAGAAATCTTAAAATGCGTGGTTATTATACGATTACCATTCCGGCCGCCTACAGACCCGTATTGCAGTGCTGCTGACCGTTACTGCCGGCTGCAGAATAAAAATGGTTTCCAGCATTTTATGCTGCCGGATGCTGCAGTTCGTTTCAAACAAGGTACGGGAAGACTAATTCGTAGTGAAGAAGACCGCGGATTAGTAGTAGTCTTGGATTCGCGATTGGAAAAGAAGAACTACGGAAGAGTATTTAAAAACAGTATCCCTATCAAAGATGTCCTTTTATTGGAAACAAAGCAATTACCGGAGTACATAAAAGAATTCCTTAAAAAATAGGGGAATAGAAGCGGATTACGGGGATTAAGCAGGATTTACGCGGACTTTTTAGGATTAAATAATAAGCAATACATTGTATTTCATCCGTAATTTAAAATTCAAAACTCATAATTAAAAATACTATCTCTTTTAACCACTTATTTATTAATATGCATTGAAATACGGGTCAGCAGATTGATTGCTAATACTGTTTACATAGTGTAACCTTTTTCTCTTTAACTTCATATTATACAGTGAAATCTAAAGAGCAATAAGGGGGAATACTGGTGCGGGTGTATTATTTCAGAATCCCTGGTTTCTTAAGGAACATTTTGTTAAAGGTTATTAAGTAGTTCATGAGAGAGAGGAAGCCGATGTATAAAAATAACCGGTCACAGTAGCCCCATTCGGGGACGGCTGTATATACCAGCAGGAGGTTCATACCATGCCCAATCTACGAATAAAGATAGGTTGTATATTATTAATTTGTGGATTGGTTTTATGGTGTTTAAGTGTATTAGGCAAGTAAATATTATGCAAACAGGCCGGGAAGCACCTTTTTCCCGGCCCGACATTTTTATTATTATATTTTCTAAATGGCCTGGTCGCTAAGACCAATACCCAGTATACCTCCTAAACCACCGGCAGCCAGGCAGAGGGACAGGGTATACAGGAACGTTTTAAAACCAATCAGGGAAGAATCAAAGATAAAAGTTCCTACAAGCATTAGTATGAAAAATACTAACCCCATACTAAAGCCCCGGACTAATCCTTTGCTACCATGAGATTTACTGACGTAACAGCCACACCAGAATATGCCTACTGCAAGAATTAGATTCCCCAGTGTAGGCATGACGGTCTCTTTAATTCCGGTAAAATAGACCAGCGGTGTAACCAGTACGCAAAGAACCAGTGACAGCAACAAACCTTTCCCTAGTCCTTTTACCTCGATAGACAATTTCTTATCCATCTAAAACACCCCCCCTTTGTGAAAAATATGAAAATTGGATTAGAAATATACCTTAGTGCAAAATGATTTAACACTCTACTTAGCATAACTATAAAGAATTATTAAGTTTTGGGATTTTACAAAATTTATATATTATGGCATAATTCGAGTTGTTAGGGGATAAAAGGGGGAAGGTTTTACCGTGGGATCTAAATTGTTGCTTCAAAAAAATATGTTAAAAAGTCATCGGCGTATATTTATTGCTACCTTTGCAATTTATGTGCTGGCTAACTTAGCTACGCTGTTAATTTATTTTAGTGGTACCAGTTCTGATACCCTTACACCGGCAGCTATCGTAAAGGAAATCATAATTGCTGGATTAATTATACTTATTAGTTTTGCACTGGTAAAATATTTTGCTACTAAGGCATTTAGTAAATATATTACAGTATTGATGGTAGGCACCATTATGTGTTTCTTTTGTGCTGTAATGTCAGGATCAAAGGAACTTTTTGCTGTGTTTTATTTGGTGATAGGATTAAGCGTATTATACTTTGATATATGGTTGACTATTTTTGCCTCTGCTTATGTTTTTATATTACAAACAATCTTACTACTTACTATTACTGAACTTATGCCTGCAGGTAATATAGGTGCTACTCTGGGAGTAAGATATTTGTGCTACCTCTGGTTTGGATTAATAGCGTCCTTTATAGCTATAGTAGCTAAGAATCTTCTGCTCCAATCAATTGCTGACCAGGAAAAAACACAGGCTTTAACCAAAGAAATACAGGACACTGCTCAGAGTATAGCGATTAAGGCTGATTTACTGGGTTCCTCATCGACTCAACTTTTAGAATTAGCAGCTCTTACTGGAGAAGCAGCTGATCAGGTGAGTGCAAGTATAGAGCAAATGGCTACTGCTTCTACAGAAGAAGCTGTTTATGCAGGAAAGACCACGGAAGTTGTAAATGAAATGGCAAAAGCGTTAAATTCGGCAGGTAATCATCTTCAGGCAGTGAGCAATCAATCACAGCAATTCAGAGGAATAGTAAATCAGGGTCTGGACTCAATGGTTAAGCAGAGTGAATTTATGCAGTTAAGCGGAGAAGCTCAACAATCAGTAAGTACAGCGGTAACTCTGCTTAATGAAAAAGCCCAGCAAATTATAACTATAGTAGATTTAATCAGTAGTATAGCTGCCCAGACTAATCTACTTGCTCTTAATGCAGCTATTGAAGCAGCTCGTGCTGGGGAAGCTGGTAAGGGCTTTGCTGTAGTAGCTGAAGAGGTTCGTAAACTGGCTGAGCAGTCAGGAATAGCTACCCAAAATGTTACCGACCTTATAAAAGAAGTGCAAATGGAAGTTGACACTACTGTAAAGGAAATAGCAAAATCTAATCAAATTAATGACCTTCAGACAGAGGCAGTTGAAGCGACTCGAGTACTATTTGAGGAGATTGAAGAAGGGGCTCGCCATATTGACACCGCTATTCAAGAGGTATCAGCTGTGATAGAGGAAGTATTGGCCTTTAATGACGAGATAGTACGCTCAGTAGAGGAAATATCAGCTTCAACTGAAGAATCTGCTGCTGGAACAGAAGAAATTAATTCCCAGATTAATCAGCAAACTAATTCGCTTAGACAAGTCATTGATATGATTCGTGAAGTAGAGAAAGCGGCTGGTGAATTGCGTTCTATATCAGCAAATATTAGTAATGAAGATCATATAGCCCAATAATTAATGCTGAAACAGCGATTATTGGGGTTAAAATAGAAAGACCTGAAATAATAACCTAAATTCTACCTGCTCTTCATAGACTTAAGCAAAGAAGAAAAGGCTGGTGGGGTAGAATATGGGGTAAATCAGATTTTAGGAATTAGTGTTGCCGCCGGAGCATGTACTGCTCTGGGGGCAATATTGCTTTCTGTTAAAAGACGTTGGGATAATACTAGTCTTGCTGTTTTCCTGGGGCTAGCGTCAGGAGTAATGATTGCTGTGGTTCTTTTTGACATGTTGCCGTCAGCTCTAGTTTTTGGTGGTTGGCTTAAAGCTCTGGTCGGAGTGGTGTTGGGACTGCTTATCCTAGCCATTTGTGACCGGCAGGTGTTTAACCGATCGGCAGCGCGTGATTCACTGGTGGCCTTGGGGTACATGATTATGTTGGGCATAGCCATGCATGATCTTCCCGAAGGAATGGCCATTGCTCTGGGCAGTGAGATGAAAGCTCGTACCGGTATGGTAATAGCTCTGGGTATTGGGATACATAATATACCTGAGGGGATGGCTATCGCCGCACCCTTACTTATGGCAGGTGTAAAACAACTTCGTGTTTTCGGGCAGATTCTACTGGTAGGGCTAATTACACCCCTGGGTACGATTATTGGTTTACTGGCAGTAACCCTTCTGCCTAACTTATTACCGCTTCTTCTGGGCCTGGCCTCGGGAATTATGATTTACCTGGTACTTTTTCAGCTATGGCCGCAAGCTCGGGCTAAAGACCCCCGCAGCCGCTGGTGGGGATTCTGGCTGGGCATGGTGATAATTTTGATAGCAACGTTTATTTAAGTATAAAAGCCGTTCACTTTTCGGACACTAAAGAGAAACACAAAGGAGATTTATTTTGTGAACTGGCTATACTTAATTCTGGCAGCCGTATCCGGGTCTGCCATGGCCCTGCAGGGAACATTCAATGCGGCTCTGGGTAAAATTATCGGAGTATGGGAGTCCACCCTGCTGGTACATGTCATAGGTAGTTTAGCAGCTCTAATTATTATGCTGTTTATAGGGGTAGGGTTTAACAACTATGCCAAAGTAACTTCGGTACCCTGGTGGGCACTTTTAGGTGGGGTATTAAACGTCATAATAATTTACCTGGTAGTACGTACCATACCGCAAATTGGAGTAGGTAATGCTACTACCGCTATTATCGTAGCTCAAATACTAACTGCCGTACTGGTAGACAGCATGGGTCTTTTCGGAATGAAAAAGTTTGAGTTTCATTACCTGGATTTGCTGGGGATTGCTTTACTGGCCGTTGGGGCCAGGATACTACTAATAGATTAAAAGGTACAAATAAAAACATACCACAGTGCCGGGCACCGTGGTATGTTTAAATGTGAGCTGAATTATTTGGCTTGTAAAGCTTTAATTATTACTGTAGCGGCTTCCGCACGAGTCGCTTCACCCTGAGGCTTAAAACTGTTATCAGGGTAACCCGCAATTATCTGGTGCTGACTGGCTGTTGCTATAGCATCAGCAGCCCACGATGATATTTTGTCATTATCAGTAAACTGCTTGCCTTCACTATTTTCATTTAACTGAGCTGCCTTTACAATCATGACCGCCATTTGTTCACGGGTCATATTGTTGTCTGGTCTAAAATTATCAGCATCATAGCCGTTAACAATACCATGGGAAGCAGCAGTTACAATAGCGTCTTTAGCCCAGTGATCGGTGATATCGGTAAAATCTCTATCAGTCTTAGCATCTAATTTAAAGGCTTTTACCAGAATGGTAGTAAATTCTGCCCGGGTTATTTTTTTATCAGGTTGGAACGTGGCATCAGGATAACCTGATACAGCACCTGAATTTACCAGTTCGACGATAATATCTTTCGCCCAGTGACCGCTTATATCTTTAAGCTCCACCTTTGCGGTTTCTTCCGGCTCAGGTACTACTGGTTCCTCCGGTTCAGTAGTAACAGGCTCTTCGGGCTCAACTACCGGTTCCTCTGGTTCAGGAGTAACAGGTTCTGCCGGCTGCTCCTCCGGTGCAGTAGTAGTAAATTCGAAACTCTGCTTCTCACCCAGGGTAGTAGCATTATTGGCCGTAAAATCGGCATCTAATTCAATAGCATAGGTGGTATCGGCGTTTAATTTATTGAAAAATAACTCCAGACGCCGCACTTTCTCTGCCTGTTTACCTTCATTGGTATATTTATAGTCTGAATAAGTTATGTTTTGTCCACTACTTTTATCTGAGACGTGGATTTTAGCCAGATCATTTTCCAGCTGGCGATCAAAGCCTTTGCTGAAGTCCATTTGTATTACTGTATCCTGGGGAGATAGTTTAGTAGCGGCGAAGTTAACCGTAAAGGCGTCATCTTCAGCAGCTAGTAGCGGAAGGCTAAAAAATAAGGATAAAACAAATACCAAAGCGGTTAATAAAGCTACTGGTGTTTTAGATCTTCTCATAAACATAGAAAATTCCTCCTATAATATTACGTAAGGTGATGGGATATTTACTGTGATGTTATTTATCCCTCCTTTTTTATAAGGGCTCGGCTTCATTATAGTTGATATAGTAACTGCGGGTAACCGCCATTATCTGGTTATAATGGAAAGAGGGTGGCAAGGGGCACAATATCGTGAGCAAGGTGCAAACGAAACCTTCCCTATACCACCCTCGGTTATTTACTGTTGGGCAAAATGTTCTGTTAAAAAATCAGGGGCCTCTGCCTGCGGGAATAATCCGGAAAAAGAGCTTCCGTTTTTAAGCTTGAATTCTATCATATAAACAGCTTGTTCGTTGTAGGAATCCCAGTAATTTTGCAAGCATGTTTCTAATTGTGCCGGATCGGAAATTTTTAATACTCCAGGCAGATCTTCCGAAATTCTTTCCTCCCTTAGATCGCGGTAGGTAGCTCTATCAATGCCATCAGGAATATAATCAACCAGGGCATAGCTGATATCTTCACCGGGAAGCAGGCGGGCCTGATTATATAACCCGGTACTTTGCAGCCAGCGTTCAAAATGGGTATACGACTTTTGCCATGGTAAATATATTTGGCAGTAGTTTTTGTCTGCCCTGGTTCTAATGTTATTGGAAACCATAACTACATCAGTTCCGATAGCAAGTGGGTGTTTTTTATCACAGGCTACGGTAACAGTAATTTCCGCCCAGGGAGGTCTTTGATTCGTCATATCTTCATAACTCTGGTCATAAATATCATTCCGCAAAACCGCCATGGCTTGTTTAAGCATTTCCTTATCAGAAAAACTAACGCTCTTACTACCATATCGGCTATTAATTTCTACCAGTTTGATGTCATCCAAATTTACCCGAAGTAACTCATGTTGATGAGTTTTATACTCTCGTGACTCATAGATAGGCTTTAACTGTTCCTTATATTTAGCGGTGCTAATCGTATAATTCCGGTAAAAACAACTGCCATCCTTTAACTGGTAAGCCAGGCAAACTCTTTTTTGATTAGTATTCCGTTGTATATTACCTCTTTTTTCTTCACTCCGGTGGGCTATGATTTCCTGGTGCAGCTTATAGATATTAACGAGGTTGTCTTTATCTTTAAATAATGCCAGGTGCGGTTTAACATTGCTTCCAGCATATATTTCATTTCTATTAATTAACGGGTGAAAATAGCTGTCCATATAAACGTTTTCCACCTGACTTAGCTCTGGAAGCCTTTTCTCGTAACCGGTGAAGTCAACCTGAAAAAGTCCTATCAGGCCAATCATTACCAGAGTATAAATCCCCAGGCCCTTGACCCGCTGCCATTGAAAAATATCAATTGACTTGTTAAGCAGAATTTCCGTCAGGAAATACCCCAGTCCTGCACCCAGGAAATAGCCGAAATAAGTCCAGATAATATTTTCCTGGCTACTGTTAAAATAACTACCAAGCAAAAGCATGGTACAAAAGGTTACCGAGTACTTGAATATCGGACGCAGCACTTCAAAAGTAATGGCATTACCGGCGCTTTCCACTTTACGCTGCTGGTAGAGATACCTGCCGATAAAATACAAGATTATAAATAGGAATAGATAAAATATTAATTCACCAGTTGACAAGGGACGACCTCCTAAAAACGGTAGCCTTAACAGGGGTGAGAGTTTATCCAGATTGGCAGTATAGAAGTCGTAGGGGAAACCGTAGACATACATCCTGAAGTTATGTAATAGCAGCATTGATAACCCGGTCGGAACCAGGAGTAGTATGTAGGTTAATAGCCCCTGCAAAGTAGATAGTCCGGTAAACATTCCCACAGTAACCGTACTAAAAAAGAGGACCAGATTCATCAGCAGGCAAATACTCAACCAGGATAGAATGTGCTTACCCTGTATAAAGTCAATCCCTAATCCGGCCACCACGGCCCAGGTAATCAGGGCTGTAATAACTAGAGGTACAAACAACAAAATAAGGCCAGCCACAATATGGGTGTTATACAGTGTTGCCCGTTTAATAGGAAGAGCATGTACCATATCTGCAGCAGTATTGGCCTGTAAATAGCGAAATAATAAGAGCCCGGCCAATACCGGAACTATTAATATTAAAATTAAGGAGAGCGGAAAATAATCCAACTGCAATACTCGTAAATAGATGGAAGCATCATAGTACATTTTTACTTCTTCCGGTCGGCTAAAAATCATTACCAACTGCAAGGGAACCGTTAATAGTAAACCCAGAAGATATACTATGCCAATCCAGGTATATCTTTTAAAATCATTGCGCAATATTCCGCGATTAATAAAGGATGTTTTTGATTTCATAACCGTTATCCCCCATTTCATAAATAAATATTTCCTCCAGGGTAAGGGGTAAAATATCCAGAACTGCTGGATTAAAGGATTGCATATGACTGATGATTTCACTGTAGGTACCACGTACAATAAGTATTAATACACTACCTCTTTGTTCATGATAAAGGGCCTGGGTTTGCTCCAGCAAAGCCGAAGGTATTTCACCACTGAAGGCTACCTGAATCTTATGAACATCAGCCCGAAGGTCATCTAAATCCTTTTGTATAATCATTTTTCCCTGGTGCAAAATACCGATATAATCGCAGATGTCTTCCAGATCACGGAGATTGTGGGAAGATATAATTACTGTCATTTGCCGTTCGGCTACATCTTGAATAATTAAATTCTTTACTTTTTGCCGCATCACCGGGTCTAATCCATCCAGAGGTTCATCAAGTATCATTACATCAGGCATAAGGGCTAGACCCAACCATAAAGCTACCTGTCGTTGCATGCCTTTTGATAAGGTTCTTATCCGTCTTTTTGCTTCAATATTAAAAACGTTGGCCAATTTTAAATAGCGCTGGTTGTTCCATTGCGGATAAATATTGGCGTAAAAATCAGCCATATCTTGAATAGTATAATTAAGGAAAAAATAGAGGTTATCAGGAATAAAAACACAGCGCATTTTTACGACTTCATTTTCAAATATAGGTTGAGAATCAATTATTAGATTGCCAACATCTGGTCTATAAATTCCGGCCAGGAGTTTTAGCATAGTTGTTTTGCCCGCACCATTGGAGCCAACCAGTCCATAAATAGAACCCTTATGCACTGTCAGGCTTACCTCCCGCAGGGCTTCCAGGTCTTCAAATTGTTTACTTACATTTTCTACTTCAATCATTCATCTTACCTCCCTTATCTTTGGATAGTAGGTCATTAACCCTGGTTGCGATTTCATCGGGGGGCATACCCAGGTAACGCATTTCAGTTATAATTCGGTTAAGCTCATTTTCCAGGCTTTGCAGGCGAGCCGTATTATCCGCAGATACAGCAGGTTTGACAAAATTACCTTTACCGGGAACCGAATAAATATAGCCTTGATATTCCAGCTCTCGATAAGCCTTTTGAATGGTATTAGGATTAATAGTAAGTTCACTAGCAAGAACCCGGACAGATGGTAATTGCTCATCTGGTTTCAATACATTATTTATAATAAGCTCGATAATCTTATCTACCAGTTGTTCATAAATAGGTATACGACTACGAAAATCTAGTTCAAACATAAAGCCCCTCCTTTCATAACACCCGTACTAATACATATAGTACAGTTAATACGCTTTAAGTATAACGGCATAGTTTAATTTTGTAAAGGGGGCAAAGGGAAAAAAATAAGGGAGAGGTACTGTAAAATTAAAGTAGGTAAAACGGGGTCAATAGGGGAGGGTGGTTTGACATAGAAATGAGAACGAAGTAAACTGGCTTGGGATAAGAGAAAACATGTGGCAAGGCAACATTATTGGTTTATACTTCTACCACACCCTTACCTTA
The DNA here is from genome assembly GCA_002424365.1 of Syntrophomonas sp. UBA5432. GTDB lineage: Bacteria > Bacillota > Syntrophomonadia > Syntrophomonadales > Syntrophomonadaceae > UBA4844. Next base: position 12,257 of record DIRQ01000027.1, read on the forward strand.
ATACATACTTAACTCGGGAGAGGAAGGGAAGCATGCTACAGACAGTCAACCTCACTAAAAACTATGGCAAGTTAACAGCGGTAAACCAGCTTAACCTGGAAGTTAAAGCTGGGGAGCTGTTTGGCTTTTTAGGCCCCAATGGTGCCGGCAAAACTACTACCATTAAGATGATGGCTGGAATTTTAACTCCTACCCAGGGTCAGGTATTTCTGGATGGTATTAATGTTCATCGCAATCCGGTGCAGGCCAAGTCATTACTCGCTTATGTACCTGACCAACCCAACCTTTATGAAAAACTTTCTCCCCGTGAATTCCTGTCATTTATTGCCGATATCTATCGTATGGACCGGACTACGGCAGAACGGCAAAGCAGTCATTGGCTGGAGCTTTTTAACCTGAGCGACCGGGCTGATGAGTTAATGGGCGGGTTTTCCCATGGAATGAAACAGAAAGTATCGTTGATAGCAGCTCTGCTGCATGAACCACGGGTACTTTTTCTGGATGAACCTACGGTAGGCCTTGACCCTAGAAGTGCCCGGATGATTAAGGATTTATTGCGCACCCTTTGTCAAAAAGGGGTTACCGTTTTTATGTCTACTCACATATTAGAGATAGCAGAGAGAATGTGTGACCGCATAGGTATAATTCAGAATGGTCAACTTCTAGCCCTGGGTAGTATGGAGGAACTGAGAACACAAACCCATCATGGCCAGTCGATAGATGGGAGTACGCTCACCCTGGAAGATTTATTCTTGGAATTGACTGGTGGGGCTGAATACGAAGAAATCTCGCAAGGGTTGGAGGAATAAGGTGCGGGAAGCTGCTTTAATTATAAAATATGACCTGTTAGCCATGCGTAATAACTTAATTCAGGGTGGACTGAAAAAGGCTGTGGGCGGAGGCATAGGTATCCTGGTTACAATTATGCTAGCCTTTTTTATTGCCAGTGGTGGATATAAAATTACCCGCTTAATCAGGACAGTTATGGAGAGCAACCCGAAATTGATGTATATAGCGGAATTTAACCTTATTACCAGTGCGTCTTTAGCTATTTTTGTGTTGTTACTGCTGGCCGGGTTCAGGGTAATTTATCAAAATTTCTATGAATCTGAAGATTTGTTTTTCTTGCTGGCTACTCCGCTGTCAACAGGCTCCATCTTTGGGGTCAAGTTTTTACATAGTTTCAATCAGAATCTGCTTTTGCTTTTACCTTTCACCGGAGCACTCTGGGTCGGATATGGGCTAGGGGTAGAAGCTCCGCCTGCCTATTATTTTATTGCTTTCCTTACATTGCTTCTGGCCAATGCAATTTTTACTGCCCTGGCTTCATTACTGTTGCTATTGATCAGTGGTTTGGTTTCTTCGCAAAAAATGAAGCAGTTTCTCACGGTAGGGTCGATGCTGTTGGTCCTGGTGATAGTTTTAGGTTCCCAATATTATAGTTCACTTACTATGAGAATGCGGGTAGAGCCGGGTTCTCTGCTACAGGTTATTGCGGGTTGGAATTCAGGGGCTACCGCTTTACTGCCCCATATTTGGATAAGCAAAAGCTTGCTTTTAACTATTCCTGGTTTCACATTTTCATTGGTAGAATCGCTTCTACCTCTTATCCTGCTTACGCTGGTAATGATTTGGGCTACATTATCCTTGGCTAAGCGCAGCTTTATTTCCGGGTGGTCTTTTAGCCACGATTACGCTCCCACCCAACGCTCCACCTCAAAGAGAACCAGAAGGGTCTGGCTTTTTGGAGGTTTGGGTGGAATTGTTAAGAAAGACTTGCTCACCTTCAAGCGATTACCATTAGTCTGGTATAATCTGCTGGTAGTACTGATAATAATGGGATTTATGGGTTTTAACCTGGCCTCGGCTACAGATGGCCAGGCCAGTTTTGCCCGGGGATTACTTTTATTCATGCTTCTGCTTATTACCGCTCAAATTGGAACCAACCTGTCAGCCTATGCCTTAAGTATGGAAGGTGGCTCCTGGTGGGTACTACAGCAGTCACCGCTACAACCCGCCGCCCTCTACCGGGCCAAGCTCTTATCTGCCTCGATTCCCAGTTTGCTAAGCTCGGGAGTAACGCTTTTAGTGCTTTACCTGATTCCGGGAGTACCTATGTATCCCTGGTATTTCACCATACCAGTACTTGTACTGTCTATTTCTCTATTTTCATCACTTTGCCTGTTGCTGGATATTTATGGTCCGAATTTTGAAATTGGTCTTCCTCAAGGTGGTTCTTCTCGTTCCCGTCGTTCGGCCCGCAGTGGCAAAACCCTGGGGGCCATGTTCCTATTAACTATAACTGCAGGATTAGTATTTGCCCTGCTGTCCTTTTCTTTCTATGCTAAATATATTCCCGTTTTCTCTACCTTAAGCCCATCATTTCAGTATAGTATTGGAATTGCTTTATTCCTGTTGGCAGTAACCGGTGGGGATTATATCTGCTATCAAATGGGTAAAAAGCAGCTGGCTAATCTTTTAACCGGAAAAAATGGTAAATCGGAATAGCACGGTAATTTTATAATAATATTTTATGCTATTATAAAACTACCAGGTTAAAGAATCGGACAAGCAACTAGATAAAGAGATTATGGGGATGAAGGGGTGAGACATGCAGTTTCAATATCTTACATGCGTTTGGCCGTTAATTGTTTCCGCATTGGTCTCACTATCCCTGGGTATATATGCTCTACTGCAACGGCGTAATGCAAAGGGTGCGGTTAGCTTTATACTCTGCATGCTGGTAGTCACACTATGGTCTACCGCCAATGCTCTTGAAATATCAGGTACAGATTTATCTACTAAGCTTTTTTGGGCTAATATGCAATATTTCGCCTATTGCTATTCTCCGGTAACCCTGTTAGCTTTGTGTATGCAATTTACTGGCTATGATGAGTGGGTTCAAAATAAAAAGGTTCTATGGTTAATGCTCATACCTACAATCGTCCTCATACTGGTATGGACTGATGGTCAGCACGGTTTGATAAGGTATGACATCCATATGGATTACAGCGGGCTATTTCCGGTTATTGATAAAAAATATGGCCCGGTTTTCTTTATTCATGCAGCTTATTCCTATCTTTTGAATTTAAGTGCAGCTGTACTACTGATAAGGGGGGTATTTTATAAAAATACGGTTTACAGGAAGCAGGCAGCAGCGTTGCTGGCAGGATTAAGCCTGATTGTAATACCAAACCTCATGTATATTTTAGGCCTGGGTCCGGTGCAAAGATTTGATATTACACCGGTATTCTTTGGACCGGCGGGCCTGATTATTGCCTGGGGCATATTCCGTTTCAAGCTCTTTGACCTGGTGCCTTTAGCTCGGGCCACCGTGATTGAAATAATGGATGCCGGAGTTATGGTGCTTGATTTACAAAACCGGGTACTGGATATTAATCCTGCCTTTGAAAAAATTATCGGTCTTAATACTGCGGGAATTCTCAGCACTAGAGCAGAAGAAGTCTGTGCTAATATACCGCAACTAGCCCAGGCTTGTATAGACCGGAATATTACTGAAACCGTGTTTTCGTTAGAGAACGGGGAATCCTTGAGGTTCTATGAGCTACTACTTTCCCCCCTTGTCGACAAGAAGGGCATGCTTGTGGGCAGGCTGGTAATAAGCTATGAGATAACTGAAAAAAAGCTAGCAGAGCAGGAATATATGAAACAGCAGTGGAAGCTTGCCGTTATAGAAGAGCGAGAACGAATGGCCCGCGATATGCATGATAATCTGGGGCAGGTACTGGGCTTTATCAACCTGCAGGCCCAGGGTATCAGACAAGAGCTTGCCAATGCGGGTGTAGGAATTACCTCTAAGAAGCTTGATAAACTGGTAGCTGTTAGCCAATCAGCTCATAATGAGATAAGGGAATACATTCTTAATGCCAGGAATCTTGCATCAACTGAAACCGATTTTATTTCAGCCTTAACCAGGGAAATATTAATTTTTGAGGAACAGGCGGAATGGAAGGTAAAACTTGATATCCCCATGGGATTTACCGGGGAAGAACTGGAACCGAACGCCAAGGTCAATATACTTAACATTGTTAAAGAAGCCCTGAACAATATCTCCAAACATGCTGAAGCACTTAACGTAAGGATATCTGTTGCATTCGAACAGGAACAGTTGTGCGCCGCCATAGAGGATGATGGAAAAGGATTTGATGTTATTCAATGTAATATAACGGACAGGAGCAAATTTGGATTAAACATAATGCGGGAACGTGCAGTTGCAATAGGTGCTCAAATTGATATTGAATCAGTGGTTGGTCAGGGGAGCAGGATCGCTCTGCGAGTACCCCTTGAGGAGAGAGTAAAAAGTGGCCATGAAATTAATTCTGGCAGATGATCATCCGTTATTCCTGGAAGGCCTTCAATATGTGCTTGAAACCTTTGGCATAGAGGTTGCAGGTGTTGCCCAGGATGGCAGGGAAGCACTTGCAAAAGCCCAGCTATTGAAACCGGATATCATCTTGATGGATATTAAGATGCCTATATGCAGCGGAATAGATGCATTAAGGTTAATTAAAGCAGAAATGCCTGAAATTAAAATTGTAATGCTTACTACTTCAGACGAGGACGATGATCTTTTTGATGCCGTTAAATATGGAGCATCAGGCTATCTCCTGAAAAACGCCAATGCCAAAGACCTGGTAAATATGTTATCTGACCTGGAAAAGGGCGAGGTGCCGCTTTCACCCGGTTTAGCAGCCAGGCTATTGGAAGAATTCGGATGTAGTAATACATATAATGATAAAATATCCCAGCAAACATTAGCGGATGTAAAACGAGGAAAACTCACCAAACGACAATTAGAAGTATTGAATATGGTAGCCCGGGGGATTCCTTATAAAGAAGCGGGAGATGCTCTGGGGCTTACCGAACGGACAGTAAAGTATCATATGGGAAGGATTATAGAACTATTGCACCTGGAAAACCGAGCCCAGGTGATTGCCTATGCAGCCCGCATGGGACTGGTAGAAGCTAAAAAACCTGAGATTTAATCTCATGCTTACTCACGCCTGACTCTAATACTTACTTTTTCAAACCTTACCCCTCACTTTTTTATTCCATACTGTACTTTGGTACATTCTATTATATTCCATATAATTTTATAATTAGGTAAAGTATGAAAATCTGTCTATATTAAATAACCTGCTTTCTATAGATTGGAGATTTTATCACTTGAATAACGAAACTAGGTTACCTGTTAACATGATAGAAGTACGCCGTAAAGTATTAGTTATAGCCCTGGGGCTGTTGATTATCATTATGGCATTTACCGGTTTCTTAAACTATATGACATTTGCCGACAATTATAATAACTCGCTGGTTAATACCTATGCCGTTACCGGCCATGAATCAGTAAGAAAAATTGAATATGCACTTCATTATGGCAAACCAATAGATAACTACTACGGAATGAATGATACCCTGCAGGAACTTAAAGACATTATTCCGGAGTTGGATCAGGTTAACATTATTTCTCCGACCGGTGACATTTTGTATGATTTAAATGGTTTTGTCAGGAATAGGCGCTTGCCTGATGAACTTTTAAAGGTAGCAGTATTTGAGCAAGGACTGGTCAATGAAAACCTTAGTTACCAGTTTTATAAAGAAAATGCCTATTTATTTATGAGGATTGATGATAATACTGCCCATCATGTTGCCAGCCTTGTAATGGTCTTTCCCCAAAATACCTTTCTGCAATTTAACAGTTATATTACCAGGCAGTTAATCAGCTATTTGATAGGCATTGTAATCGTAGCGTTGTCATTATTAGTCATCATTTTTTTCAGGAGCAAACTTTTTACTCAGGACCAATTAATAAATAAAAAGAAAATCTTAATTGCCCTGATTGTTGTTATCGGATCGGCTCAGCTTTTTTACGGCGGCATAAACTATTTTCTTTTCAAAAATGCTTACCTGGACATGGCTAATACCAGTAAAGATTTCATACAGGTCATCGTAGGGAAAAATATTGAAAGTGTATATAATAAAGGACTCAGTTTACAAAATATAGAGGGCCTGGATAAATACCTGGACTCAATAAAAGATAGTTTACCGCAGATTGAGGATATCAGTATTATTCCCTCAAAAGACTTAATAGCACCAAATATCTTATCACCCGGTACGGTTAATGTAACCATTTCCAAAGGCTACATAGATAAACAAATGTTTAATATCTTTTTGGATATGGTGACTATGCTAATCATCTCTATACTATTTATGATAGAGATTACTTTACTGGCTGTAATAATTATGATCAGAGGTCCCAACCAGGTTGCCGCTAAGAGAATTGGCGTTGATACTAAGACCAGTCATGGGCTAGTAAGGTCGCTAATATTTTTCGTTAACCTGGGTGCGTTTATGTCGCTTACGTTTGTCCCCATTGTTATGAAAAATCTTTATCAACCAATAGGAGAATTACCAAAAGACGTAGTTTTAGGGTTACCTCTTTCCGCGGAGATGCTGGGAGGAATTATTGCCATAATTGTTGCCGGTTGGTTCGCCAGTAAGATGAAATGGCAGGTAGTTTTATACCTGGGCGTTTTGTTTCTATTAACAGGTAATTTGGCATCAGGTTTTAGTGCCACTGCGATGGCCCTGATTTTCTCCAGAGCCATTGCAGGTTTGGGTTTAGGTTTTATTATGATGAGTATACGCAGCCTGGTAGTTTCATTACCTGAAACCAACGTTGCTATTGCTGCATTTGGCGCAGGTTCTATTGCAGGATTGAACTGTGGTGCCGTTATTGGAGGGATGCTGGCGGAAAGGCTTGGTTATAGCGCAGTGTTTTATTTAGCTGCCGCTCTAATCCTTATTCCTTTTATTCTGGTTCACCAAATGATGAGCGAATATGACATTGCCACCAGAGAAACCAGCAACCTGTCTGCATTGAAGAAATTTGTAAATTTCATTGGTGATAAAAAAGCTGTTGTTTTTCTCCTATGTATTTTCATTCCCTATTTTATCAGCGGGGCATTTTTGGATTATTTTTTCCCTTTGTTTGCATCAGGTAACGGCCTTTCCCAGGGCGATATCAGCAGGGGGGTTCTGTTAAATGGACTTTTCATAATCTATTTAGGACCAATTTTAACCCGCTTAGTCATTAATAAACTGGGTAATACCAATGGAGTAATCTTGTCTATGTCTATCGTATTCTGCGCCCTGGCAAGCTTTGTTCTTTTTGGTACCGTAGCGGCAACCTTTGTCACCTTGATGTTATTAGGCCTGGCTGAGGGCTTCGGGATTTCCATGAAAACCACTTATTTTTTAAATTTACGGGGAATTAGAAATTTAGAAATCAATACTGGAATGGCTTATTTCAGTGTAATGGTGAATGCGAGTAGAATGGTCGGTCCGATAATATATGGTCTGGCTTTGTCCCTGGGAATGAAAATGGGAGTGGGCCTAATTTCATTGGGGATATTAGCTTTGTTATTAGTGTTCACCTTTAATTATCAAGTTGCACCCAACATCGATTAATACTTCTGACGCTGTTTAAAACTGCACACCTTTGTGGTAAATATTTAAGGGAATTGAGGTCGTTCAAATGAAACGAATTACAAAGTTGCTTGTTTTATCTGTTTTTTCGCTAGTGCTCTTAAGTGGATGTTTTAATAATAACCTGGCCCTGCAAAGAGAAAAAAACGTATCTAGAGGAGATAACATTCTTATTGGAGTGCCGGTTCCCCTGAAATTTGCCCAGAAAAATACTAACTTTTTAAAAGGTATAGACCTGGCCCTGGAAGATATAAACGCTGAAGGTGTAAACGGTAAAAAAATCGAGGTACAAATAGTAGATGACAAAGGAAATTTTAAGACGGCGGTTGATGTAGCCCAGGAGTTTAGCGCTAACACCCATATGCTAGCCGTGATTGGACACTGGTATTCTGATATTTGTATACCTGTATCCAGCATATACGAAGAAGCGGGGATGTTGACTATTATACCTACAGTTTCTAACCCGGAAGTAACTGATAAAGGATACAGGTATATTTTTCAGAGCATTACCAGTGATAAAAAAATAGCCGAAGAGATGTGTGCCTATGCCAAAAGTAAAGGATATGAAAAAATAGTAGTTTGTTATGAAGATAGTTCTTATGGGCAAAACCTGGCCAATGCCATAGAGGAAGGGGCCAGTAAATACCAAATTAAAATTGTTGACCGTAGTTGTGGCCTACTGACTAATGAGCAGTTTAAAAAAGCTCATGATAAATGGCAGGCGTTAGACTTTGATGTGGTACTTTTAGCCCTTAATATGCCCGAAGGAGGCAATTACATAAAGGTATTGCGGGCCATGAATAAGGATGCCGGCATTATCTGTGCCGATGGGCTGGATGTAAGTAATCTTATTAGAGAACTGGGTAAAGATGCCGAGGGAATAGTGATTGCCACTACTTATAGCCCTTATGAGCAAAGACCGGAGTTAGATAGTTTCAATGAAAAATACCACCATAAATACAACGAAGAGCCAGATGTATGGGCGATTCAAGGGTATGATTCCTTACAGGTTATTGCCCACGCGATAAAACAAACTAACAGTTACTCGCCCACAGTATTAGCTGATTTCTTGCGGCAGATGAAACCCTGGCAAACCGTTTCCGGGCAGATTCGTTTCAACCAGTTTGGAGAAATTGATGGCAGGGAAATTCACAAGAAGATAGTGGTCAATGGTCAATTTCAGTATATTGATTGATAAGGTTTTTTTACGCAGATTATTTAGGATTATTATGATTTACACAGATTCCTTTTACTATAATTATTTTCCGCGTAAATCCTTACTATTCTGTGGTTTGCGCGTCTACTAAAACTCCATTTTGCTATTAACCCTCCATGGCCGGGGGTAACAACCACCGACGAAAATAGCAAGTGGGCTCAAGTATATTTTAAAAAAGATTCAGTGTTAATCATAAATAATCAGTGTCCTTCTGCTTCCTTAATAGCGACCGCAGGGAGCATCAGTGTGCCCTATGGGGTATGTCTAATTAATTCTATTAATTACTGGAAGAAGGGAATAGGTAAGATGTCTGAAAACAAGATTTTTAGAAAAGTATCTCTAGACCGCTTATCCTCTCCGGAAGAACTGGATCAGCGATTAACAGTGGTCTCACCCATTGGTTGGGTAGCCTTGATTGCTGTTGCCCTGTTAATTGGCGCCGGACTTATATGGGGGTTTTTTGGCTCTATTGCTAATAAGGCAACCGGAACCGGAATTATTATGTCCAGCGGGGGTATAACCAGTGTTATTCACCACGCCAATGGTCAGATAACCGATGTCAGTGTTGAAGATGGCGATTATGTTAAAAAAGGTCAGGTAATAACCCGAATAGATCAAACCGATCTTATTGCCGAGATAAATAAAAGCAAGGAGGACCTGGCTGCTGCTAAAGCAATAGACCTGAATAACATCGACCTGAACAATATTGAACTTAATCTTAATGTATATGGAAAGATTGCTCAAATATATAAAGATTATAAAGTTGCCCAGGCTACGGCAGCAGCCCAGAGGACCTATTACAATACGCAGAAAGATTTAGCTAAAAATGAAATGGAGCAGGCCCGGGTGCAATATGAAAATATCCTGGAAAAGTATCAAAACCAGAAGATTTTGTACGAATACGGTGCCGTGGCCAAAGCAGAATTTAATAATACCGAACGCCAGCTCAGCATAAGCGAACTGGCCTACAAATCTAAACAAAAAAGCTATAACGAATTACCCCAATATCAGTTAATAGAAGCAGAAACTAATTTAGCCTCCCTGGAACAGTTGCTTAAAGAAACCATCAGTTTATCAATAATGGACCTGGAACGTAGTATTCAAAAAATGCAGCGTGATCTGATGAATAACAGTGAAATAGTTGCCAGTACATCAGGTCGGGTATTAGAAATGCAGGTAAAGAAAGGCAGCATAGTACAGGCTGGCAGTGTTATTTGTACTATTGGTGAAGAAAGAGAACAAACTGATGCATTGGAAGCAATTGTTTATGTACCGGTGGAACAGGGGAAGAAAATAAGGCCTGGTATGGAGGTGAATATATCTCCCACCACCGTTAAGAAAGAAGAGTATGGGTTTATGCTGGGAAATGTAGTCTCAGTTTCCCAATATCCCGCCAGTACACAGGGAATGATGCTTACTCTGGGTAACAATGATTTAGTACGGCAATTATCCGGTGAGGGTGCCCCTATAGAGGTAAAAGTAAAGTTGGTTATGGACAGCAGTACCCAAAGCGGCTATAAGTGGTCAACCCCAAATGGAGCACCACTAACCATAGATGATGGTACCTTCTGCTTAGGGGAAATAAAGGTTGAAGAAAAAAGACCTATTAGTATGGTAATACCTTTTATTAAAAAGATTCTACCCTTATAAGTTAATTGTGAATTTTTGATTATGGATGAAATACGGCGTATTTCTTATTATTCTAGCTTTTTTGAATCAACATTTTTGAGGTGATAACTTTGCAGGCAAGGGAAAACCGGAAAAAAGTACCGACTATATTGCAAATGGAAGCAGTGGAATGCGGTGCTGCATCTCTGGCCATGATTTGCGCCTATTATAAAAAATATCTTCCTCTGGAGCAGCTAAGGGTTGATTGCGGAGTAACCCGTGATGGGGTTAAAGCTAGTAACATGATGAAAGCTGCGCGGAGATACGGTTTTCAAGCCCGCGGTTTCAGAAAAGAACCAGCGGATTTAAAAACTATGCCATTACCGGCCATTATTCACTGGAATTTCAACCACTTCGTGGTTTTAGAAAGGTTTGCCAGGGATCAGGTTTTTATCAATGACCCTGCCAGTGGCCCCCGAACGGTTTCCGAAGAGGAATTTGATCTGGCCTTTACCGGAGTAATTTTAACTTTTGAACCAGGTCCTGAATTTCAACCTGGCGGGAAAAAGAACAGCTTTGTTGACTCTTTGCGGGATTGGCTATCTGGTTCTCGGGTAGCCATCACTTATCTGGTTTTAATCGGTCTGTTAATGGTAATACCGGGTTTAATTGTCCCTGCCTTTAGCAAGATTTTTATAGATGATATTTTACTGGGAGGCAAGAGTGACTGGCTAAAACCCCTGCTTTGGGGTATGGGGGCAGTAGTAATTCTACAGGCAGTGTTAACCGGACTACAGCAACATTATCTGCTGAAAATGGAAACCAAAACCGCGGTAAGTAATGCCGGTAAATTTTTCTGGCATATATTCAGGTTGCCGGTAGAGTTTTTCCAGCAGCGCTCAGTTGGAGATATTACCAATCGCCTGCAAAGTAATGACCAAGTTGCCGCCTTTTTGTCCCGGGAACTGGCGGAAACGGCCATCGGCCTTTTAACCATCGTATTTTATTTTATAGTTATGCTGCAATACAGCATAGTTTTAGCCCTGGTGTCATTGCTGATGGCATCATTAAGCATTACTTACCTGCTTTATTCATCCAATAAGATTGAGACTTTAAATAAAAAGCTGTTGCAGGACAAAGGGAAAGTAATGGGGTTTTCCATATCCGGTTTATATATTATTGAAACCTTGAAAGCTTCGGCATCAGAATCAGATTTTTTTGCCAAATGGTCGGGCTATCATGCCAAAGAGATTAATTCCCAGCAGCGTCTGGGTAAAACTACTCAGGTATTGTTGCAGCTGCCCGAGTTTTTATCGGAATTTGCCAATGTAATTGTGCTATTTGTGGGGGGACTCATTATAATCAACGGACACTTGACCATCGGTTCCTTGATAGCTTTTCAGGGACTTTTAGGTAGTTTTATGACTCCGGTTAACGGGCTAACCCACATGGGCATGCAAATGAAACATGTGCAGGGTGATATTAACCGCCTGGAAGACGTATTCAAGTACAATCTGGACCAAAATGTCAGCCGCGAGGTAGAAGTAGAAAGCGAAGAAGAAGCTTATCAAAAGCTGGAAGGATACATAGAAGTTAAAGATTTGGCTTTTGGTTATAACCCCTGGGATCCGCCCTTGATTGAAAATTTCAACCTCAGTCTTAAGCCGGGTTCACGGGTGGCCCTAGTAGGTGGTTCCGGCAGCGGTAAAAGTACCGTAGCCCGATTAATCACCGGTATTCATCAACCCTGGTCAGGAGAGATACTTTTTGACGGGAAACCTCGAGAAAACCTGCCCCGCAGTGTGATGGTAAATTCCATGGCAGTAGTGGATCAGGATATCACTCTGTTTGACGGTACCATTAAGGAAAATCTGACCATGTGGGACAGTACCATATCAGAATTTAATATTATTCGTGCTGCCAAGGATGCCTGTATTCATGATGATATTAACATTAGAGACAAAGGTTATGACCATAAAGTAAACGAAGGTGGGGCCAATTTTAGCGGTGGCCAAAAGCAAAGGCTGGAAATTGCCCGGGCACTGGCGGGTAATCCTTCCATATTAATACTTGATGAAGCTACCAGCGCCCTGGACGTTCACACGGAAAATCTGGTTGACGAAAATATTCGTCGCCGGGGCTGCACCTGTCTAATCATTGCCCACCGTTTGAGTACCATCAGGGATTGCGATGAAATCATTGTTATGGATCGGGGTAAGATTGTAGAGCGCGGTACCCATGATGAATTAAAAAATGCCGGGGGGCTTTATGCTCAACTAATTAGTGCTTAATTCAGTTTGAAAAAGGGGTTGTTACCTTTGAGTTTTATAGACCGTTTGCCGCATAATCGGATAAATGCAGAAGGTAATAGACCTTTTCTCCTGAACAGTTCCATAGTCTGGCTGGTTCAAGAAGGAAAGGCAGATCTGTTTATTACCAGAATTATTAATAATACTACGGGCAGCAGAAATTATCTCTTTACCATTGAAAAAGGAGAGATTTTATTAGGAATAGACCCACTGCTGGTTGAAGATGGTGAGTTTGGTCTTCTGGCTGTAGGTCATACCGGCACCGAGTTTGTGGAATTTGATTGGCATCAACTTACTGCCCTGGCGCTGGAACCAGATAATAATGAAATAACCGACTTGTTACAACAATGGGTTAAAAAATGGCATATTAAAGGAATTAAAACTGATAATCTAATCGATTGGGATACGGCATTAATATATGATCAGCTACCAGCTTTTAATCAATATGCCTTTTCTACAGCTCTGGAATTACTGCTTGGGCAACAAAGAGAAGAAGTCTTGCGCCATAAGGAAAAAGAAGCCCAGGATAATTCCCGCATGCATAGCGGGTTAAAGCGCCTGATGAATACCTTGAATCTGAAAGAGCGGGATACTTCCGGCGCCGAAGAAGTATTTATTGATAATTTACTCTACCAAGCCTGTGTAGCAGTGGGGAAATCCAAAAAAATCGCCATCATACCCTCTTACGAGTTAAAAAAGAATAATGCCCAATCTAATGATCTACTAGGAGATATCGCCCGGGCCTCGCAGATTCGAGTCAGACAAATTATTTTAAAAGATACCTGGTGGAAAGAAGACAATGGAGCATTATTGGCCTACAAGACGGAAGACGGACAACCGGTAGCCCTGTTGCCTCTGTCACCAACCAAATATGTTTTATACGATCCGGTGGATGACAGCCAGGTGCTGGTTGATAATACCGTGGCTGATACTATAAAGGCCCAGGCCTATACCTTTTATCGTCCCCTGCCCACTACAGCCGTTGGATATAAAGACCTATTGCGCTATTTGGCCGATGGTATCTGGAAATCAGATATAACAGCTGTACTGGTAATGGGCATTCTGGGCGGGTTATTAGGTGTCCTCACCCCGGTAGTGACCGGAATCATCTTTGATAGGGTTATTCCTGACGGGGAAAGGCTTCTGTTAATTCAAATCGGCTTTTTGCTCATCGCTATTGCCATAACTACCTTTGCCTTTAATCTAACCAGATCATTTGCTATGCACCGTATTGGAGGGCGCAGCGAGGCCGACCTGCAAGCTGCTATTTGGGATCGCTTGCTCAGCTTGCCGGTACCTTTTTTTAAAGATTATACCGCCGGAGAATTATCCGGTCGGGCCATGGGCATCAGCCAAATCAGAATGATCCTGTCAGGGGCAGTTTCCAACACAATAATATCCGGTATTTTCGCGATTTTCTATTATCTCCTGTTGTTTTATTATAGCTGGAGACTGGCACTTATCTGTACCGTGATCGTAATAATAGTTATGGGCATATCGCTTTTGTTTGGTTTCCTGCAAATACGTTACGAGCGGGTATTAATCGATTTAAATAATACCCTTTCCGGTAAGATTTTCGGTTTATTATCGGGGGTCAGTAAAATAAAAACCTCCGGGGCGGAAAAACGAGCATTTAATAATTGGGCAAGAGATTTCGGCCAGGTTCGGGATGTTACCTATAGAAAAGAGAACCTGGGCAATAAAATGCAAGTTTTTAATTCTACCGTCACCATTATTGCTACTGCCATCATCTTCTTCGCCATGATCAAGCTTAAGGGGGTAAACCTGGGGGCAGGAAAATTCATCGCTTTTAATTCAGCCTTTTCCAGTTTTCTGACTGCCATGCTGGAAATATCTGCAGTTATTCTGCAGGTCAATATTATTAAGCCCCTGTACGAAAAAATCAGACCTATTTTAGAAACCCGGCCGGAATTCGATCAGGAAAAGGCTGAACCAGGCGAACTTGAAGGCAACATAGAGGTTAGCCATGTTAACTTCCGCTACCAGCCGGACGCGCCCCTGGTGTTAAACGATGTGGTGATGGAGATTCACAAAGGTGATTATGTCGGCATTGTAGGGCCATCAGGCAGTGGCAAGTCTACCCTTTTCAGGTTGCTGTTAGGCTTCGAAAAGCCGGAAGCAGGACAGATTTATTATGACCAGCAGGATTTAGAAAACGTAGATATCCGTTCTATTCGCCGCCAATTAGGCGTAGTTTTACAGAGTGGACAATTGATGTACGGCAGCATATTTGACAATATTGTGGCTGCCAACCCCAGTCTGACCATCAATGATGCCTGGGAAGCAGCCCGCATGGCAGGTATGGAAGAAGACATTAAGAGTATGCCTATGGGCATGCATACCATGGTAAGCGAAGCCGGCAGTACCCTTTCCGGCGGGCAGAAACAAAGGTTGCTTATTGCCCGGGCTATTATCTCCAAACCTAAGATTGTTTATTTTGATGAGGCTACCAGTGCCCTGGATAACAAAACCCAAAAAACTGTCAGTGAAAGCCTGGCCAGTTTAGGTGTAACCCGGGTAGTAATCGCCCACCGGCTAAGTACCATAGTTAATTGCAATAAGATATTCGTTATGGACCGGGGCCAAATTGTAGAGCAGGGTAGTTACCAGCAATTATATGATAGAGGCGGTTTATTTACCCGGTTGGTGCAAAGGCAGCTGGCTTAAATAAGTCGTCAGTCGTAAGGCGTAAGACAGTAAGGGGGTATGGAGTGAGGAGTATAAGGGGGCATTTTAATCCTTGGTTATATGTAAGGAGGTGGTTAACAACAACTTAAGTTTCACTAATAAATTAGGAGGAATGATTTATGGAAGAAAGATTAATCCAGTTGCAGGCCAAGTTGGAGGCGGACGAGAGTTGGGCGGAAAAATTGTTCGGTTTCGAAACTGCTGAACAGGTACAGAGTTTTTTGAAAGAAGAAGGCCTGGAGTTCAGTGTGGATGAAATCAATTTATTTAGGGATCAGCTGCTCAAGGTTGTGCAAAAAGGTGAGCTTAGCGATGAAGACCTGGAAGATGTTGCCGGGGGATCAATTTCAGGGGCCATTGTTGCAACTTGTGCTGTTATTTCCTGCGTCCATACGGTTTCCGGTGGGAAATGGTAGACTATAGGACTTATAAGGGGAGGTATAAATAATGGAAACGAAAGTTCTATCAACTCTGGAGCTGAACCAACTGATTGCCCAAAAAGCGTGTGAAAACGAAGAATTCAGACTGGCCCTCATAAATGATGCCAAAGCCGCCATAAGCAAGGAGTTTGCAGTAACATTTCCCGAAAACACCAAAGTAGAGGTGCACATGGAAAGCCTGAATGTACTGCACTTAATAATTCCGGCGGGTAATGCCGACGAATTGACTGATGACCAGTTGGAAGATGTAGCCGGCGGCGTTGCTGGCATAGGGGGCGGAGCCGTACTTGCCTATGGAGTACGTCCACCTCAAGGCGGCGGAACCGGTTGGAATTGGCCCCTTAAATAATGATAGGTAAACCTGTAACGGCAGTCTGGGAAATAACTATGGGATGTAATATGAGGTGCAAGCACTGTGGCTCCAGTTGCCACGGTGCTCTCCCAGGCGAGCTGACCACCAGTGAAGCCCTTGGTTTATGTGACGACCTGGGGGAACTGGGACTCCAATGGGTTACCCTGTCGGGCGGCGAACCAACCACCAGGAAAGACTGGCACTTAATTGCCGCCCGGTTAACCCAAAATGGTGTGATTCCCAACATTATTACTAACGGGTGGCTTTTTAACGAGGAGATACTGGAACAGGCCGTTAACGCAGGAGTGGGAACCATTGCTTTCAGTGTGGATGGCCTGCAGGAAACCCATGATTTTATTCGTCGGAAAGGTTCCTACCGGAGAATCATGAGAGCCATCGAGTTATGCCACAGCCGCAACGTGGAAGTGACGGCTATAACCACTATCAATAAGATGAACCTGGGTGAACTGAAGGGGCTTAAGCAAGAATTGGTGCTGCGGGGAGTCAAAGCATGGCAGGTGCAGATAGGATTTCCCATGGGAAATATGGCCGACTGCCACAGCCTGGTAATTGAGCCGGCTGATGTTGATACGATTATTGATTTTGCCTACCAGTGCATGCAAGAGTCATCCATCGATGTTATACCGGCGGATTGCATCGGCTACTATAATTTAAAAGAAATGGCCGTATTTGAAAAAGTATTTCAAGGCACATTTAGATGGCAGGGATGTACCGCAGGCAAATATAGCTTCGGTATATTGCATAATGGTGATATCCTGGGCTGCACTTCCATCAGAGACAAGGAATTTGTGGAAGGTAATATCAGGAACACCCCGCTTAAACTCATCTGGGAAAATCCCGCTAGTTTTAGCTGGAACCGTAACCGCAAGAAAGAAGATCTGGGAGGTTTTTGCTCCCAATGCCGCTTCGGCGACAGATGTCTGGGTGGGTGCTCCAATTCCAACCTGACCATAGGGGGCAGCGTAAACGCCGAAAATCAATATTGTTCTTATAACCAGGCCATTAAAAAAAGAATCAAGCTATTTGAACAGGTGGAATCTACCGGGGAACTTATAGCCATGGGTCGCAACTTTGCGGAAAAAGGCTATTACCAGTTGGCAGAATCGGCCCTGCAGGTTGCCATGCAGAGGAACGGTGCAAAAGATGACATTGAGCTTTTAAGCCTATATGGCTACGTCAGTTTCAGGCTAGGTAATTACCAGAGCGCACTAAAAGCTAATGACCAGGTGCTGCAAAGGAAGCCGGGCGATGTTTATGCCCTGAAGGGAAAGGGAATTTGTCTTTGCCGCCTGGGTAAGTACGATGATGGCATAGAACTATTACAAAAAGCGGCCTCCTTAACTGATGCCAGTTTTATGGATCCTTATTATGATTTGGCGGTGGTATTGTCCGAAACGGGACGCAAGAGCGAAGCAATAGCTGTAATTGAAGAAGGACGTATAAAGTCGGAGCAGTTTATATCCCTTAGCCAGGATTTATATCAACAATTAGTGGGATAGGAGAATTATGTCGGGAAATATTAAGTATTATTTGCATAGCATAGCTGATGTTGTGCCTCTAGAAATAATTTCCGCCCAAACCTTCAGCCAAATAGACCGGATGGCCTCCCGGTTCAGCGATTTTGCTGCCAGTGAATACATAATGGAAACTTCCCTGAATACCGAGTTGGCTGAAGTGGATTTTTCTTTTCGCATATTGACCCAGGAAAAGGCAGCCTTAATAAGCGGTTTAAATAATGATGCTTTCTCCACCCTGGCAGCCGGCCAAACCTGGGGTAAATTTGTTGATTTCATTAATTTTTGGCCGGGAAAAATAGCCGATATTTGGCTGGAAATGGATTATGCTGAGTATGAAAAATCTATACCTCAACCCTGTTTTTTCTTCAATGCCCGGCAAGTTAAAAATGGCACTGATGTGGATAAGCAGCTTTTGTTTAGTGCCTTAAAATGGTTATTGGACATTGAACAGCTGCAATCATTTTGGCCCCACCTCCAGTGGGTTATACAGCAGTTGCCTCCAGCAGTGGGGCTATTTCAGGCAGGTGTTATGTTCGCCCGCAACCGCGACCGGGTAAGAATATTTACCGGGGAATTAACCCGGGAACAGACGAGGGAATATCTATCTAATATCGGTTGGACGTCGCTGTCCCGGTTGGAGGAGTTATTTGAACTGATAAATCCGTACAGTGAAGGTCAGTATATACTGGACTTTGATATCAGCGCTGATGGCATATCTGAAAAAATCGGCATTAATTTTGGTTTAAAAACCAACGATATTCTACCTGATTTTCTGAATAGTTTAGTCGATCATCATCTATGCACCGACATAAAAAGAAGGGGTGTTCTCGCCTGGCCGGGCAGTAAGGGTAGTTACTTAGGTCCGGACTACGGCTATTCAGTGTTGATAAAAGACATATCCCATTTCAAACTGAGCTATTCACCCACAGAAGGTATTAAGGTAAAAGCCTATCTCCGGGTAGCGGGGGTATATTTGAAGGAATTATTTAAGGCGCGGATTCCTGCTAAAGAGGATTTAGGTTCTATTAACCCGTTATAAACAGAGGTTGTACCCTAAAGGGTACACGGCAACCACGGATGAAAATAGGTGTATCGGGTTGGCAGAGTCAGGAAAGTTTCCTTACCTCTCCCCTTACTCCTCACTCTGGACAATGTGAAATATATGGAGGAATTCATGAAAATATGTACCCGGGAAATAATTGAACAGGGGCAGATTGCCCTGCAGTCGGATTTACATAAACATCCCTATGTTCTTAGAGTGCTGGATAAAGATGATTTGCTGGCAGTAATGCAATTACAGCATAGTTTAGTTGCCAGTATGGAGCAAAAAGAATTATATGTACCCATCTCGGAAACGGAAATGCTGTTTTTATTAGAGGGTAATGGAGAGGCACTGGGTTTATTTATTGAGAACAAAATGTATGCCGCCTGTTCACTCCTTCATAAGGTTGACCATGAAAATAATATGGCCTGCGAGCTTGACTTTAACCAGGAAGAGTTGGCTCGGGTGGCCCAGTTGGAATTATCACTGGTAGATTTGGCTTTGCGCGGCTATAAACTGCAGTATAAAATGGCCAGTATTCTGGCCGAACGCTTACAAAAACAGAGTCAAATCAGATATCTGTTTACCACCGTATCACCCTATAATTACCCCAGCATTGAAACCGTCACTTCTATGGGGTTATATATTGCTAAATTATGTAGAATGTATTATAGCTGGGATAGATATGTGGTTTACAAGGATTTTGAGCAACCGATTAAGTTGGACAAGAGTAATGTAATAATCCTGCCCAATACTGCCTGGGCTAAGCAACAGGAGTTATTACATAACGGCTACCGGGGCTTTTCTCAATTCCAGGACGAAGAGGGCATCAAGATTATATATGCCAGAAAAAGTGAGGCGTTAGGCGTTAGGGGTGAGGAATTGTAGGAGCAGACCCCTATGCACGCCCGGAGATTATGAGGTTGAATTATGAAAAGGTTTTTTCGAGCTGAACCAGGTTATCTAATGGCCTACAATTTAACCAACAAGAAAACCATGCAGGTGGCGGGAAAAAATCTAAACCTGCTGAATCAATGGTTGGATAACGGTTATACCAATAAATGTATAGACTTACTGCAAGAACACGATTTTATCAGCCTCAATTTGCCTGTTCAGGAAAAGGCCCAATTAAAACAGCTGATACTTGAGTGTCAGAATGTAAAAGCACCATTTCGGGCCATGAAGGCACCCGAAATTATGAATATCGAGCTAACTACTCGCTGCCCATTACGTTGCCCCCAGTGTTATTGCGATTTGAACCAGGGCCAGGATATTGAAAAAGAAGTTGCTTTAAAATACCTGAAAGAGGCAGCACGCTTAAAAATACCTTTTATCAATCTAAGTGGTGGAGAGACCCTGGTTTATCCGCATTTGAATGAACTGCTGGAGTTTATTAGCCAGCACGGGTTGAATTCCGCCATTGCCATCAGCGGGTGGGGGTTTGATAAGGCCAGACTGGAGGAATTAAAAAAGGCCGGTGTAGATGAGATTTATGTTTCTTTAAATGGCTCAACCCCAGAAATAAATGCACTATCCCGGGATGGTTATGAAATGGCGATTAATTCGCTGCATTTGTTACAAGCCGATGGGCAGGTTGATTACTATATCAATTGGGTAGCTCGCAATGATAATGTCCAGGATTTCCCCAATCTGGTCAGCCTGGCCCAAAAGTATGGCACTAAAGGTATCGTCATACTGGAATCAAAGCCTGATGCCAGTTATGTTCTCCAGGCAACCTTGAGTAAGGATAATTTTCTCATGCTGGCCCATTATCTTAAAAACCATAATCAAGTGACCATGCCCATTCAGGTAGAACCATGTTTCTCCCCCCTGCGGGCTTATATCAATAATTATTACCTCTTTAATCGCAATATCGGGTTTAACAAGGGTTGTGGGGCCAGCCGTAACGCCATGGCCGTGGATGTAGAAGGGAATTTAATTCCTTGCCGGCATTTATTATATCCGGAAAGCTATGAAAGCATTGAGGATTACTGGTGGCATTCCCCGGTGCTGAACCGGCTGCGCCAATTTGAAGATTATCGAAAAGAACCATGTCAAAGTTGTTATTTAAACAATAACTGCATTTCCTGCCGGGCAGTAGCAGATAAGGTAGAGAAAAATCTTTTCAGCGGCAATAATTATTGTTGCGTAAGGGAGATAGCACAATGAAAAGGCTGATTGGCATAATTTTGGTGCTCGTCATATTGATTGGCTTAACTGTACCCGGCTTAACTATGGGTGCCCAGCAAACCAACGATACCATTACTGATAAACCTGCAGCCCGAGCAGACGGCAGTAAGTGGCAGATTGGTTACTGTGAAAGCGAATCTTTTATTACTTACAACCATACGCTGGTGGCGATTGTCAAAGGTCTGGAGGAAATCGGTTGGATTACCGATTTAGAAGGATTTGAACAGGTGGCGGGTAACGCTGATAGTCGAGCCATCTGGAATTGGCTGGCCTCCAGGGAAGTTAGTCCTTATATTGAGTTTGTTGATAATGCCTATTATAATCTGCGTGACCCTGAATTTGAGCAAGATGCTGTTATTAACCGCCTGAACAATGTAAAAGACCTTGATTTAATGCTGGTTATGGGAGCTGCAGCCGGCAATGTGTTAAGTAATACCGATCATAATACTAATATTTTAGTTTTTGCCGCTTCTAATGCAGTCCGGTCTAGAATCATTGATTCGGTGGAGGATTCAGGCAAGGATAATGTATGGGCCCATATGGACGAAAAACGCTTTGAACGTCAGACCCGGGCCTTTTATGATATTGTCAAATTTAAAAAATTAGGAATTGTTTATGAAGACTCTGAAAATGCCAGGATATATTCAGCCGTAAATGAATTGGAAAGCCTGGCCCGGGAGAAGGGATTTGAAATTGTTCGCTATCATGTTACCGAACCACGAAGTGCCGCAGAATATCCGCGATATTACCAGGAAGTTCAGACCGCTTATAATAAATTAGCCAGGGAAGTTGATGCTGTATATATAACCATCGCCTCATTGGAAAGTAATAAACTACCTCAACTGTTTCAGCCCTTCTACGATAATAAAATACCGGTTTTTTCCCAGCTCGGCAACATTGAAGTTAAAAGCGGAGCTATGATGACCGTCTCTGTCATGGATGAAGAAAACATAGGCCGTTTTGGGGCTGACACTATTAGTAAATGCTTACAGGGAGCAAAACCTCGTGATCTGCAGCAATCATTTCAAAGCGCTCCCAAAATAACCCTTAACGCTGAAGTCGTTAAAAAACTCGACTTCAAGCTTCCCTTTGAACTATTAATAGTAGTCGACGAAGTATACTGAGTCAAGGGGACGATTTTGCTGATTGAGAGGATAAGCAACGTTTTCCGGAAGATGTCGCTATTAAACAGAGTGACATCGGGTTTTTTCTATATGCTTATTGTTATTGACCGTCAACCGAAAAGAGGTTATTGCTGACATTCGATCCCACACAAAACTTTCAATTCAAGCAATTGCGGAGTTGCTTGGTGTAAATAGAAATGTGGTCGGACGAGTTGAGTAAAGTAAGAGTTAATAGTCAAAAGAACCGTACCCATGACTCAATCAGGATTATGATAATGGAAACTAGCAGCAGGGCAATGCCTAGCAGAGCGCTCCAGAAGGGTACCGGTAAGAGGTTATAGACCAGATCCAAATAATAACTGACCAGGTCTTCCTGCTTTACTGGCAGCAAGCTTTGAGCTACCTTTTTATAAGACAGGTAGGCATAGGCGATAAGAATTAAAGCAATTGCTAAGAAAATAAGTCCGATGGTCACAAATAACGCTCCCCCGAATAGTATTATATGCTATTATTCTATATTATAGGGTTGCTTACCATTATAAGCAATAAGATGAAGGGCAGGATTATTAAGCAGAAGGTAGAATATTGTTACTAATCCCATATCGTGGTAATAAAATAACTTAAGGGGACATTCCTCTTAAGTTATTCTAATTTAAAGGAGATATTGAGATGACCCTGCAATTTATTACCGGGCGGGCTGGTAAAGGTAAAAGCTATTACATATATAATGAAATTCATCAACATATGATAGAGTCCGACAGCCGGGAGAAATTAATATTATTAGTTCCAGAACAATACACCCTACAGGCAGAACGGGATTTCATTGATAAAACCGGGCTTAAGGGTATTATGCAGTTGGAAATCCTTAGTTTCACCCGTCTGGCCCAGCGGATATTCAATGAGGTCGGCGGTTTAACCCGGATTTTACTCAATGAACAGGGAAGAAACATGGTATTGCGCCGGGTTATAGAGCAACTGGAAGGGGAATTGCTGGTTTATAAAAATTCCTGCCGTCAGAATGGATTCGTTCATGAGCTTATGGATTTTTTAGCCGATTTAAAACAAAGAGCAGTTGGAATTGATGATATTAAGCAAATACAGGATAGGGTTGATAAAGACTCCTTACTGGGGCGGAAACTGCATGATGTGACCCTAATTTACCAGCACTTTAACGATTATCTGCAAGAACGCTACATTGATAGTGAAGACTTCATTAATCTCTTTATTGAAAAGATGCCCTCCAGTCGTTATTTATCCAGTTCGCGAATATGGGTAGATAACTTCGCTACTTTTTCTCCCCAGAGTATAAGAATTTTAGAGCAACTTATCACTGTGTGTCCGGAAACTACCATCAGTCTTAGCCTCAATAATGATAAAGGGCAAAGAGATGAAGATCTCTTTATTTTGTCCCGGAAAACTTACCGTACTCTTAATGAAATAGCGCGAAATAATGGTATAATTACCAGCCAAATAAATATTGATGCCACTGCTGCTGACCGGCTCAGGAACAAAGAACTGTTGCATCTGGAGCGGGAATTATATGCTTATCCCAGCCGTAAATACCAGGATGCAGTTACCCGATTAAGTGTTTTTGCTGCAGCCAATCCCGACAGCGAAGTTGAAGATCTGGCTACCCGTTTGATTAGCCTGGTGCGCGATGAGGGATACCGCTGGAAGGATATCGCGGTAATCTGTAATGATCTTGATAGCTATAGTGGACTTATAAAAAGAGTTTTTCAGGAATATGGCATTCCCTTTTTTATGGATCAGAAAAAGGACATTATGGATAATCCCATTATCGAATTTATACTGGCATCATTACATTGTGTGGAGCGAGGTTACCTTTATGAAGATATTTTCCGCTGTTTGAAGACAGGACTGGGAGTCCTGGATAATGAATCGTGTGAGAAGCTGGAAAACTATGTGCTGGCCAATGGTATCCGCGGTAACCGCTGGATAAAACCATTTTCCCGGGGGGAGGAAGATGAACTGGAGGAACTAAACCAATGGCGGGAAATAGTTATAACTCCTCTGGAGGAAATGAAAAAAGCTCTATCCGAGCAAGGGAGTTTTGCCGATATTACCCGGGTTCTATATGACTACCTGGAAAAACAGGAAGTTGAGGAGAAAATACAGACTTGGATAGAAGAATTGTGGGAGCAAGGGATTTATGAGGTAGTTAATGAATATACCCAGATTTGGAATATGGTTATCGACACCTTTGATCAAATGGTAGAAATATTGGGCGATCAACAGGGGGGCTTGAAGGAGTATATTAAAGTCTTGGAGGCAGGATTCTCTTCGCATGAACTGGGCATAATTCCTACCACCGTAGACCAAGTGCTGGTTGGCAATATCCAGCGCTCTAAAAGCCATGACATAAAAGCATTGTTTGTTTTAGGGGTAAATGATGGTATTATTCCATCGATCAAATCCCGGGAAGGAATATTATCTACTGATGAAAGTGATTATTTGGCCAGTCAGGAGATGGAAATTTCTAAAAGTCGGGAGATGCAGGTGGCTGAGGAAAACTTCCTTATTTACAATGCTCTGGCCAAGTGCCGGCAGAAACTTTTCCTATCTTATGCTACAGCTGATAGTGAAGGCCGGGCTTTGCGTCCATCATTGCTATTAGATCGTCTCTGTTATCTCTATCCTGGGCTACAGATAGATAGCGGATTGATAAATGACCGGCAAAGACAATTACAGATGGTAGCCCGCCCCCGAAGCACATTTAAACACCTGCTTGAAAACCTGCGACTTCACCTGGATAATAAACCGATAGAAGATTTCTGGTGGGATGTCTATAACTGGTACCACCAGCAAGACCAATGGCAGGAACATTGCAATAATACGGAAAAGGCCTTTTTCCACCGTAACCAGGTCAATACTATTAGCCCCGGACAGGCCCGGCAGCTGTTTAAATTACCCCTGCGGGGGAGCGTCACGCGCCTGGAGCGTTTTATTGCCTGTCCTTTTGCCCATTTCGTTCATTACGGCCTGTCGCCCCGGGAAAGAAAAGAGTTTTCGGTCCAGGCTCCTGATATTGGAGAATTATTTCATAACAGCCTGCTGGAATTCGCCCTGCAAATAGAAGAACTACCGGGAAAATGGCAAGGGATAGGGCGCGAAGATTGCGAGTTATTGATGGATAAGGTTATGGATGAAATGCTCATCGCCCAGGGAGAAGGGGTGTTTTCCAGCAATAATCGCTACCGTTACCTGAGCCAACGTTTAAAAAGAATAGGGCGTCGGGCTGCCTGGACTGTAAGTGAGCATATAAAAAGGGGTGGCTTTACTCCTTTAGGATATGAAATCAGGTTCGGAAAGGGAGGAACATTGCCGCCTCTGATAATTGAACTGGAAAACGGCGAGAAAATGTACCTGGAAGGACGCATAGACCGGGTAGATATCCTGGATCAGGGAGATACCGGATATATAAGGATAATTGATTATAAAACCGGAAATAAACAGTTAAGTATTTCTGATACCTATTACGGATTAAGCCTCCAGTTGCTCATCTATTTACGAGCGGTTCTGGCCGGTGGGCAGGAACTAGAACGACCAATGTTAAAACCGGCAGGAATATTCTATTTTAAGATAGATGACCCCTTGATTAAGACCGAGGCTGAGATTAAGGAGGTAATCGAACAACAGCTTATAAAAGAACTTAAGCTACGAGGGCTGGTGCTGGAGGATGTAAATATTGTTAGGGAGATGGACCGGGAAATCACTTCTTACTCTGATATAATTCCGGCTGGGTTAAAAAAGGATGATAGCTTTAATTCCAACTCGGCCCTTTTAAGTGAAGAGGATTTTGAATATTTACTAGGCCATGTTGATAATTTGTTGAGAAAAGTTAGCCATGAACTGGTGGGAGGAAAAGTAAAAATTGAACCTTATAAACTTCAAGATAAAACCGCCTGTGATTATTGTCCTTACCTCTCTATTTGCCAGTTTGACCGGCAGTTACCCGGAAATAATTACCGGAACTTGCCCCCATTAAAAGACAATGACGCTATTCTTAAAATAAGAGCTGAACAGGAGGTGAACGCAAGTGACCTGGACTGAAGCTCAGAAAAACGCGATTGAGGCCAGGGACTGCAACCTCCTGGTAGCAGCGGCTGCTGGCTCCGGCAAAACCACAGTATTGGTCGAGCGTATAATTCAATTAATCTTAAACGATAGTGTTGATATCGACCGTATGTTAATAGTAACTTTCACCCAGGCGGCAGCCGGGGAGATGCGGGAAAGGATTAGCACGACCCTGCAATCACAGCTGGAAAACAGACCGGAAAATGAACAGCACTTGCGACGGCAGCTAAAACTCTTGAACCAGGCCTCCATCAGCACTATTCACGCTTTCTGTACCGATGTCATACGCCGCTATTTTCACCTGGTAGGAATAGACCCCGGTTTTCGCATAAGTGACAGCATGGAAAGTGATTTAATTAAAATGGAGACTCTGGAAGATTTATTTGAAAGTGAGTATGAAAAAGGAAACCCTATATTTCTTAACCTGGTGGAATCCTTTGGTACAAGCCGCAGTGACCAAAGTTTACAGGAACTGGTTTTACGAGCCTATGAATTTGCCCAATGTAAGCC
>DIRQ01000089.1:0-3963 GCA_002424365.1 Syntrophomonas sp. UBA5432
CTAATAATCATTTTTTTAGGAATATTTTTCGATATAATAGGAACCGCTGCCACTGCCGCAAATTTGCCGCCTTTTAACGCCAAGGCGGCAAAAAAAGTATTTGGGGCTAAACAGGCGGTTAAAATAATTCGTAATAACGATTTAATGGCCAATTTCTGTAATGACGTAATAGGAGATATAGCCGGTACTTTAAGTGGGGCTATAGGGGCAGGGATTATTGTAAGTCTTAGTACTAGTCTGGCCTTTGTTGATTTAATTCTAGGTGGGGCGATAATGACTAGCTTAATTGCGGCACTTACCGTAGGGGGAAAGGCTGTAGGCAAAAGTGTCGCGGTTAACCATGCTAATAGTATTATTTTTCGGGTAGCAGTTTTTATGGCTTGGTGGGAAAGTATAACCGGAATCGAAGTGTTAAAAAATAGAAGGTGATTTATTAATGTATAAGATACTGGAATCCATAAGCTCACCTCAGGATATGAAAAAATTAGATACGGTTAAATTAAATGAACTGGCAGACGATATAAGAGAATTGCTAATTAATAGTGTCTCCCGCTGTGGTGGTCACTTGGCGGCAAATCTAGGAGTAGTGGAGTTAACTATAGCCCTACATTATGTATTTAATACCCCCGAAGACCGCATTATTTGGGATGTAGGGCACCAGAGTTATGTGCATAAGATGTTAACCGGGCGCTGGCAACAGATGAGTTCGCTTAGGCAATTTGGAGGTTTAAGTGGATTTCCTAAAAGTGAAGAATCTCCCCATGATGCTTTCAATACTGGTCACAGTAGCACCTCTATTTCTGCTGCCCTGGGGTTAGTCCTGGCCCGCGATATTAAAGAAGAAAAGCACTCGGTTGTAGCTGTTATCGGTGATGGAGCCCTAACCGGAGGGATGGCCTTTGAGGCTTTAAATCATGCCGGGCAGGAAGGTCGGGACCTGGTTGTGGTTTTAAATGATAATGAGATGTCCATATCTCGTAATGTGGGAGCTATGTCAGCCTACCTTAATCGATTACGCACCGACCCTTCTTATTCCCGTAAAAAAGAAGAGATTGAGACTGCTCTTAACCGAATTCCTGGAATTGGCCCTAATATAGCCCGGGCAGCAGGCAAGTTCAAAGATATGGTGAAATATTTTATGGTACCAGGAATACTTTTTGAGGAACTAGGTTTTACCTATATAGGTCCGGTTAATGGGCATAACCTGAATGAACTGATTACAGTTCTAGCCAATGTAAGAAAAATGAAAGGACCGGTACTGGTACATACGATTACCCAGAAAGGGCGGGGATACCAACCAGCTTTAAATGACCCTGATCGCTTTCATGGTATTGGTCCTTTTGATATAAGTACGGGTAAACAGCGTCCCCGTACCATAAAAACCTATACTGAGGTTTTTGGGGAGTTTTTACTGGATAAGGCTGGGGAAGATGACAAGGTGGTAGCGATAACGGCGGCTATGGCCAGTGGTACTGGACTGGTGGAGTTTTCTAATCGTTATCCCGACCGTTTTTTTGATGTAGGTATATGTGAACAGCATGCGGTAACTTTGGCAGCAGGACTGGCTCAGGGAGGAATGCGTCCGGTAGTGGCTATTTACTCTACCTTCCTGCAAAGAGCATATGATCAGATTGTTCATGATGTAGCATTACAAAACCTACCGGTTATTTTTGCTATTGATCGGGCTGGACTGGTTGGGGAAGATGGCCCAACCCATCATGGAGTATTTGATTTATCCTATTTAAGAAATATTCCTAATTTGGTTATTATGGCTCCATCTAACGAAGTCGAGCTCCGGAATATGCTTAACACTGCTTTTAATATACAGGGTCCGGTAGCTATAAGGTACCCGCGGGGAGCGGGAGAAGGCCTGCAAATTGCTGGTCCTCCCCGTTTATTGGAACCAGGACGAGGTAGGATCATCGAGAAAGGTGATGATCTGGCCATCATTGCTGTAGGACGAGGAGTAAGCATTGGCTCCGAGGTTAGAAAACTGTTAGTATCGAGAGGTATAAGCGTTGGGTTGTTGGATGCTCGCTTTATTAAACCGCTTGATAGTAAAATGATATGCCGGGCTGCTTTACACTGTGAGCGAGTACTCTGTATAGAGGATAATTGCCTGGTTGGAGGTTTTGGTAGTGCCTTACTGGAATTACTGGAAGATAATAATATTAAGGCCGAGGTACTCAGGGTAGGTATACCAGATGAGTTTATAGAGCATGGTCGTTTGGATCAACTGTTGGAATTTATCAACATGGACCCTGAGTCTATAGTGGAAACGGTTATTACTAGGTGGCCCGGACTTTTAAAAAATGGCAGGATCTGGGGGTTGCTTAATTTTGGCAAAAACTAGATTAGATAATTTGATGATGATTCGGGGCATGGCCCCCAGCCGGGAAAAAGCCAGGGCGATGATACTCGCTGGTGAGGTTAAAGTTAATGGCCTGCGGGTGGATAAGCCGGGGGCCAGCTTTAATGAAGAGGTAGACATTGTATTGGAATGCTCTGGCCCTCGGTATGTAAGTCGAGGTGGCTTTAAGCTAGAAAAGGCGATAGCATCGTTTAACATAGATTTTACCAATAAAGTGGTGCTGGATATAGGAGCATCCACCGGGGGATATACTGACTGTGCTTTACAGCACGGGGCGGCCCGGGTTTTTGCCCTGGATGTGGGTTATGGGCAGTTAGATTGGAGTTTGCGCAATGACCTTCGGGTGGTATGTTTAGAGAGAACTAATATTCGTTATTTCTCATTGGAACAATTGGGCCAGCAGGTTGATATTATAACTATCGACGTATCATTTATCTCAACTGCCCTGGTTTTTCCAGTTATAAAGGATATGCTAAAAAATGATGGTAGTATTATCAGCCTGATTAAGCCTCAGTTTGAAGCAGGAAGAAACAAGGTGGGGAAAAAAGGGGTTGTACGTGACCCGGATGTACACCGGGAAGTTCTGATTAATTGTATTACTAGTGCTACAAAAGCAGGACTTTTCTGTACCGGTATAACTTATTCCCCTATCACCGGACCTCAGGGAAATATTGAATTTTTCATACGCCTTAACAAAGAGTGGTTGAGCCCGGAATTAGAAGTAGAAAAAGAGGTGGCCCTGGTAGTTAGTGAGGCCCACCAGCAGCTTGGAGGCAAAGGTATTTGAAGGTACTTTTGGTTAACAACCGGTATAAACAGAATACCGTAGAGATGGCAGATAAGCTGGCTCATAAACTGGCTACCCTTGATGTTACCGTGGAAATGGAAGATGAGCATACCAGCCAGTCGCCGGATTTAATTATTGTCCTGGGTGGTGATGGCACCATTTTAAGGGCAGCCCGACAGTACGGCTATAAAAATCCGCCCATACTAGGTATAAATATGGGGACCGTAGGATTTCTTAGTAATATTAAAATTGATGAACTGGAGCAATACCTGAATCGGCTGCTAGTTGGTGATTATTATCTCGACCAGCGCATGATGCTGGCCATAGATATATGCGAGAATGCTAAAATTTTGGAGAGTTTTTATTGTTTAAATGAGTTGGTAATAAGAGCTACTACCCCACGTATGACAAGCTTCAACCTGGCTATAGACGGCCAAATTCCTGGAACTTACCGAGGGGACGGATTGATTATTGCTTCTCCCACCGGATCTACTGCTTACTCCCTGTCTGCTGGCGGACCTATATGTGATCCAGACCTGGAATCCTTTATTATTACTCCAATTGCTCCCCATTTTATCAATATTAAACCACTGGTTGTTTCATCTCAACGGATTCTGGAAATTATTCCGGTTGAATGCCAGGATACCATTATCTGTATAGATGGGCAAATAAGAAGGGATTTTAAACCTTATAATAGTATTAAGGTTAAACAGGCTGAGTTTAAACTACAACTGGTTGATTTAAAAGGAACTAGTTTTTTCAGTAGTATGGGCAACAGGTTACGCCGCATTGAAGGGATTAATTA
>DIRQ01000089.1:4262-16453 GCA_002424365.1 Syntrophomonas sp. UBA5432
CCTCACTCTAGATAATAATTAACCAGCCATGAGTGCGGGACTCGCAACCACTTATGAAAATAAACGAGAGCGGTACCTTGTTTAATTATATTTTTAATAAATTCGGTATAATTCATATTTATCAGTGTATTCAGTGTCTATTTTCTTATTAAGTTCTAAATCCAAAATTATTTACAACACAACTTTGTTATCATCTCCAATTTTTGTACCAGGGAGGTCAGTTATGAAAATCCGGCGCAAGTTTGCTATTATCGATATTATATCGAACCAGCGCATCTCGACTCAGGAGGAACTTTGCGAGATCTTGAAGAATAGCGGTTATGATGTAACCCAGGCTACAGTCTCCCGGGATATAAAGGAACTGCAGCTTGTTAAAGTACCTGATAACCAAGGTTACTACTACGCTTTGCCAGATAACAGTCCCATTCAGAATTCCCGAGAACGTATGCAAAGGCTCTTTAAAGACTCGGTAACTTCCATTGATTATAGTGAGAATATAGTAGTTATTAAAACTCTCCCCGGCGCAGCTCAGTCAATAGCTTCACTTATAGATACGGCTGGACTGGAAAACGTCCTGGGGACAGTTGCCGGAGATGACACTATATTTATAGTAGTAAAACCGCTAAAAGCTGTAAAAGGCATTGTCAAGGATTTCGAGGAATTGATTAATTCGTAGAATACTGTAGTTCATAGGGGGGGTAGGCATGTTACAGGAAATATACATAAGTAATTTCGTGCTTATTGATGAACTGCGAATAGAATTTAGCGAAGGTCTAAATGTGTTAAGCGGTGAAACTGGAGCAGGCAAATCGATAATTATTGATGCCCTGGGCTTAATTATGGGTGAACGGGTAAGAAATGATTGGATTAGAGATACCAGCCGCAAAGCAATTGCTGAAGCGGTATTTCTTTTATCTCCGGGCAGCGAAGGTCTACTCTTTCTAATAGAAAACGGTTTGCTGGAAGAAGGTGAGGACAGGCTCATCGTTAGCCGGGAGATAAGTCCCAGTGGTAGGAGCTCTGCTCGTATTAATGGACGTAATGTTACTGCCGGAGCTCTGAAAGAACTAGCTACTCTACTGCTAGATATGCACCTGCAGCATGAACATCTTAGTATATTAAAACCTGAAAAATACTTGGATTACCTGGACAGCTTTGCTAAAGGGTCAGCAGAGTTACTGCTGGAAGTGGGGAAGATATATAAACAACTAAGAGAGCAGCAGGAGGAATTAAAAACCCTTGAACGAAGTCATAAGGATAAACAACAACAGATGGAGTTTATCACTCATCAAATTAATGAAATTGAAAGCGCCGCTTTGCAAGAAGGCGAAGAAGAGGAGCTTAACATACTTAAGACCCGGATTAAAAATGCAGTTAGCCTACTGGAAGGTACCAATTTAATTCAAAGTTTCCTTTACAGCGGTGAGGCCGGACGTAATGCCCATGATCTGGTAGCCAAATCTTTGGATACAGTCAACAACCTCAAGTCAGAAGAATTCTTTGCCGGTTTGAGTGATGAACTTAAAGAAATCTACTATACCTTACAGGATATGGCCCAGAGGTTAGACTCCTTTCGGCAGGGCCTCGATTTTCAACCGCAGCAGCTGGAAGAATTGGAAGACCGATTATATCTAATTTCGCGTTTGAAAATGAAGTATGGAAAAAGCATCCGGGAAATTCTAATTTATTTAGAGGAAGCCCGGGTAAAATTAAGTAAATTAAACCGCCAGCAGGAAAGCAAGGAAGAACTGCAGGCTGTTATCCAAGCATTACAGGAGGATTATCTATCCAGGACGACTGAACTAAGTGCAATTCGCAGCAAAGCAGCACAGTTATTACAGGATCGGGTTAACAGTGAGTTGTTAGAGCTTAATATGCCCCAGGTCAAGTTCGAAGTCTGTTTGAAAGCCAGAGAGATTCCTAGTCGTAATGGAATGGACCAGGTGGACTTCCTTTTTTCGCCTAATCCTGGAGAACCTCCCCGACCTCTGTCACGAATAGCCTCAGGGGGGGAATTGTCCCGTTTTGTACTCGCTTTGAAAACAGTTTTGGCCCGGGTCTACCGTGTACCCACTCTTATTTTTGATGAAATCGATGTTGGAGTAGGTGGTAGTGCACTCACGGCTATGGCTCGTAAACTTAGCCAACTGGCAATCAGCTATCAAGTAATTTTGGTTACTCACTCGGCTCAGGTGGCTAGTTTCGCTCAGACCCATTATTTGATTGAAAAACAGGTGGAAAATAATCATACCTATACCCGAGTAAGAGAATTAGACGATGTAAAACGAGTTACAGAGATTGCCCGCATGTTAGCAGGAGATAATTTCTCTCCCCTTACCCTGGAACACGCCCGCGAAATGCTAAGAAGCAACGGAAAGCAATAAGTCCGGGAACTGTCCCCGGACTTATTGCTAGAGGGGAGGAAACGAAAGAGTTGTTGCCTTGTTTTTGGGGGGATACAAGACGCCGCAATGGTTTCCTTTATTTAATATCGATACGGTAGTTATCTGGGTTATCTTCCTTTAACTTGGGCAGGGTAATAGTGAGTAGCCCATCCTTATACTCAGCATCAATTTTTTCACTATTTGCATTTTCTACATAAAATCTGCGCTTAATACTTCCCTGTCTTCTTTCCCGTCGTACATAATTTGGTTTTTCTTCATTAATTTCTTCATTTTGTTCAGCAGAGATAGTCAAAGTATTATCTCTAAACTCGACTACTATTTGCTCCTTATTAACCCCAGGAAGTTCGGCTTCTACAATGTACTCAGTCGGGTTTTCCTTAATATCGGCTTTAAAACCAAAGTCAAACCAGGATTCAGGGTAAAAGAAGTCGCGGATAAAATCTCTGCCGAAGTCAGCCGGCGTAAGGTCTCTCCTTCTTCTAAACGGTGTTAAATCAAACATCATATCAACCTCCTTCTTGTTTTAATCATTGTTTATGTCTTTACATATTATTATATTACTATAGTCAATAATAGTCAAACAATTTCTGCTTGATTTTACAAGGGATTTTGTAAGAGTGAACCCAGGTGTTTGCTCAGGTTTGGTATGGGATTCGGTTCTGAGAAGTAGGGCGCTCAGCCAGACTTGATTTGAAAACCTGCTTATTTATATCCGCTGAATATCAGGGACTATGCCCCTTCATCCTCACGCTTGACATTTGATGCCTTACATCTTCACGCTCAACACCTAATTATCATGTCTCATCTCTCACACCTAACACCTATACCTCACCCCTAATTCTAAAAAATCACTCAAGCTACTAATTCCAAGTAATTGCTACGAAACTTCGTTATCCTCGTCTATTTCGTATAGTTTGCCCGGCTGAGGGAGAAAATATAGGGTATCAATTGGAGCC
Source organism: Syntrophomonas sp. UBA5432 (assembly GCA_002424365.1). Taxonomy (GTDB): domain Bacteria; phylum Bacillota; class Syntrophomonadia; order Syntrophomonadales; family Syntrophomonadaceae; genus UBA4844. The sequence continues at coordinate 7,624 of DIRQ01000089.1, forward strand.
CAGCACTCGGCAGTAACTAATTACTCTTAACCTAACTAATGATGGAGCTGAGTGTCGGGTGGGCAGGAGTGAATTTGTTGCATAGAATCAGGCCGGTAATAGGAGTTATTCTTGCACTTGCTTTTCTTAGTATTTGTTTTACCCCCCAATCTCGAACCCTTTTAAGTTTACCCGCGTACCAGCGTATGGTAGTAGGCGAATCCAACCAATTAAATTTCGATTTACCTTCACAGCTTAGCAGTAAAATTGACCTGCAAGTTATTAGGCCGGCAGAAAGCGTTTTTGTCACTTCGCAGGATCTACCCGTAGTAGTTAACCGGGACGGTAATCGTTATGAAATAATGGCCCTGCGTCCTGGCAAGGTAAATGTACAATTAAAACTGCTGGGTTATATACCAATTAAGTCTATTACTATAGAATCACTTCCCACTCGCAGAGTTGTTCCTGGAGGGCATTCAATTGGGGTTTTACTGCAGTCCCGGGGAATTATGGTAGTAGGTTTTGCACCAGTGTTGAATAAGGCTGGTGATAAGGTCTACCCGGCTCGTGATAAAGGTATTGAAATTGGGGATCTGGTTTACCGTGTAGATGGGAAAATGGTCAGCAGCGAAAATGAGTTAGCCCGAATCATAGACGAAAAAAAAGGAGAGTCCGTATCGTTATCCATAAAGCGACAGGATAAATTTATAAATGTCTCAGTTAAACCGGTTCCCTGCGGTGAGACAAGTAGATATAGAGTGGGATTATACGTACGAGATGGTATAGTAGGCGTGGGGACTCTTAGTTTCTGGGATCCTAATACCCACGAATATGCAGCCCTAGGGCATATTATTGTTGATGCTGACACTCGCCAGGGAATTGATGTACTACAGGGGAAAATCGTAAGTGCATCTATTCAGACTATCAAGCGGGGTAAACCAGGACAACCGGGAGAGAAAATAGGTATATTTAATGGTAATGGTCAGATTGAAGGAAATATCAGTAAAAACACATTTTACGGTATCTATGGTAAAACTGGAGTCGAAATCGACAATCCAATTTCTGCCTATACTATGGAAGTAGGTTATGCTCATCAGATCCGGGAAGGGCCAGCTGAAATATATACAGTGGTAAATGGAGAGGATATAGAGAAATTTAACATACTAATTGAAAGGGTATATCCGGAACGTAATAATGGTAAGGGTATGGTGATCAGAGTTACCGATCCTCGTTTGCTTAATTTAAGCGGTGGTATTGTTCAGGGGATGAGCGGAAGTCCTATTATTCAGGATTCTAAAATCATTGGGGCTGTAACTCATGTATTTCTTAATGATCCCGAACGAGGTTATGGTATATTTATGGATAGTATGCTGTCGGAAATGACCGATTTAAATGCTACCCCCAAAAAGGTTTCGACAAATTAAAACTAGCATGGAAATAAACCAACAGCCCATGAATCTTATATTTCTTGTATAATATAAGCAAAGTATGTGGTTATTAGTTATGTATTTATCTGTATCATTATGTTAGTGGCTGTGAGATAATTGGTTAATTTAGTGGAAAAAAAAAGGAGGAAATCCTTGATCTACCGTCGAAAACCGTTAGTAATTCAATAAAATCAGATATATAAAGGGATGAGGGGGAATAAATCTGTATGTTGAGTGAATCTAATCAGATTAAGGTTCTGGTTGCAGACGATAACCGGGAATTTTGTGGAATTCTAAGGGACTACTTCTCCAATGAGCCTGAGTTTGAAATGGTCGGTGTGTGTGCTAATGGTATGGAAGTACTGGATGTTTTAGAGAAAAAGGAGGTTGAAGTACTTATACTAGACCTGATTATGCCTTATATGGATGGCATTGGGGTTCTAGAAAAAATAAATGAACTTAACCTTCAAGTACGTCCCAAGATTATCATACTTACGGCGTTCGGTCAGGAGAACATTACCCAAAAGGCTGTTCAATTAGGGGCTGATTACTACATTTTAAAGCCTTTTAACCTGCAGGTACTAGGAGATCGGGTTAAACAGGTAGTAAGAGATATTAAGCCTAGAACAGACGGTGTTGCCCCTATAGCTGGTGTCAACGTGCAGCCAGCATCCCCGAAAAATCTTGAAGTAGAAGTAACAAAAGTAATTCACGAAATTGGAGTGCCAGCACATGTTAAGGGATATCAATATTTACGGGATGCTATTATGCTGGTGGTAGACGAAATCAATTATTTGGGAGCAGTTACCAAGGAGCTTTATCCTACTATAGCTCAGAAATATGATACTACCCCCAGTCGAGTAGAAAGGGCTATACGACATGCTATTGAATTAGCCTGGGATCGCGGCGATGTAGATAAGATTAATAAGTTCTTTGGTTACACTATCAGTGGAGAAAAGGGTAAGCCTACCAATTCGGAATTTATAGCTATTATCGCTGACCGTTTGCGCTTGGAAAACAAAGTTAGCTAATTGTAATGGTTTAAAATACCTCTTGTTGATTGCTCCTGATAACAACAAGAGGTATTTTTTACGTGCAGGTTTAAGTTCAAAGCAGCATTAAAATGCAAGTTTTCCTTTATTCTGACTATATGATAATATTAGTACGAAAATAGACATTGATAACAAGGTTGTCTCGTAAATTGATAATCGTCGAAAGTGAGGAGTAACGGGTAAAGATACTGAGGAGACTCGGGGAAAGAATTTACCTGTTTGGGACATAGAGGTGGAAGATGAGTACTATTATAGGAAGAGCTCGCCTGGACCGGCGTACTAAAAATCTAGTTAAACGACTGAAAAGAAAAGATATAGCTATTATCGATCATGATGATATTGATGAGGTAGCAGCCAATTCCCTAATCGACATACGACCACAAGCCATAATTAACACTCAGCCTTCCATAACTGGCCGTTACCCGGCTAAAGGTGTTTATAAAATACTTAAGGCTGGTATTCCGGTTATTGATGAAGTTGGAGAGCAAATATTTAAAGAAATCAGAGAAGGCAACCTTATAGAAATAAAAGGGAATCAGGTTTTTAGTACTAAAAAATTAATTGCTGAAGGTAAGGTTCTTACTTTGGATGCGGTCGAACGTAAGCTGCAAAAGGCTAACCAGAATATCCAGGTAGAACTTGACAATTTCGTTGATAATACCCTGGAATATGCTAAAAAGGAGAAGGATATTTTACTGGGTAACCTGGAGGTACCTTATCTTAAAACCCATATATTAAACCGGCACGTACTTATAGTAGTGAGGGGAAGTAGTTATAAGGAAGATTTAAAAACTATAAGTTCCTATATTCAGGAAGAACGCCCGGTTTTGATAGGAGTTGATGGGGGAGCTGATGCTCTGCTAGAATTTGGCTTAAAACCGGATATCATTGTAGGTGATATGGACAGTGTTTCCGATACTGCCCTCTGCAGCGGTGCGGAAATAGTTGTTCATGCCTATGCTGATGGTAAGGCCCCAGGATTGGAAAGGGTACAGTCGATGGATTTAGCGGCCAGCATCTGTCCTATGCCTGGCACCAGTGAAGATCTGGCCATGATACTGGCTTGGGAATATGGTGCCAGTTTAATTGTGGCAGTTGGAACCCATTCTAATATGATTGATTTCCTGGAAAAAGGTCGTAAGGGAATGGGCAGTACTTTTTTGGTCAGGTTGAAGGTAGGTTCTATACTGGTCGATGCCCGCGGGGTTAGCCAACTGTATAAGCAGAACCTGCATAGTAAATATTTATTACAATTGCTGATTGCCGCTCTAGTACCTATCATAATTCTTCTCTGGGTATCGCCAACTAGTAAACCTTTTTTCCGTCTTTTGATTCTCCAGCTAAGATTATTGTTTGGGACATAGAGGGGAGATAGTCTGCCATTTGATTGTGGATGAGGTGAAAGTTAATGATTGATTTGAAATACCATATTACATCTATCGTTGCTGTTTTTTTGGCTTTAGGGTTGGGAATCCTAATCGGTAGTTCCATTGTAGGAGACAACCTATTGGTAGACCAGCAAAAAAAGATAATTGACCGCCTGGAAGAACAGTTTTATGTTCTGCGGGATAGGGATAAAAAACTGGAAGCAGATAATGAGTACAAGGACACAATTATTAAAAATTATGAAAATTATAGCCAAACGGTTCTTCCCCTGCTAGTTGCAGACCGGCTTAAAGGCTATAAGGTTGCGGTGATAGTAACCGGGGATAGTGAGGTACCGGCGGGCATGGCTGGCGCACTCTCTACTGCCGGGGCGCAAGTAGTAAGTAAAACGGTGGTATTGGCAAATATGTACCTGGATTCAGTAGAGCTGCGTGAAAGCCTGATGGGATTTTACGACCTCAAAGAGGACACCTCCCGGGATACTTTAAGGCATTACGTAGCAGGCAGTGTAGCCGCAGCTATAAACGGTCAGGCAGACCCGAGTATAATCAGTTTTCTGGAGCAAAACAATCTGGTTAAATTTAGTGGCGATAATAGCATCCCAATTAATGGTGTAATTCTACTTGGTGGTGCCAATAATCTAAATAGCTACCTGGCTGAGAGTTTTGACCAGGGTTTAATTACCTATTTTAATAATGAGGGTATAAAGGTGTTTGGCGTAGAACAGTCACAGGTCGGTCATTCTTATATCCCGGCTTACCAGAAAAACAACATAAGTACGGTGGATAATATTGACCTGAGCCCGGGGCAGATATCACTGGTTCTGGCTATGGAGGGCGAAGCCGGTAATTATGGTATAAAGGCTACCGCTCAAAAGTTTATGCCTTCACTGCCGTTATCCAGCCTGGGGGGAAGGTAATATAATGACGGTTACAGTAGTATTGCCGGCATATAATGAAGAGTCGCGTATAGTGGATACGCTGAAAGCAGTTAAGAGCTTGAGCCTGGTTGATGAGATTATAATAGTTAATGATGGTTCCACTGATCGGACGGCAGAGCAGGTTCGTGAAATGGGCATTACCCTGATTGATCTTCCCACCAACCAGGGTAAGGGAGGGGCCATGAATGCAGCTCTCCCTTATGTTAATTGCGACCTAGTAGTTTTTCTGGATGCCGATTTGGGATCATCTGCTAAAGAGGCGGTAAAGATTATTCAGGTAGTTGCGGACGGGTTATGTGACCTGGCTATAGCTGCTTTTCCTCCGCCAACTCGTAAGGGCGGTTTCGGTCTGGTAAAAGGAACTGCTGCTTGGGCTATTCGCCGGGCAGGTAAAATGGAAGTAACGGCCCCTTTAAGCGGGCAGCGGGCTATGACCCGTAGAGCATTGGAGATGCTAAGCCCTTTTGATGAAGACTACGGAGTGGAACTGGGCATGACCATTAAAGCCCTGGCTCTGGGCTTACGGGTGATGGAAGTACCCACCACTATGAGCCATAAAGAAACCGGAAGGGATATTAAGGGTTTTTTACATCGGGGCAAGCAGTTTTTAGATGTTATTCGAGTATTGAATAAATTGAGGAGGAGTGGCCTTTGAGTATTGCGCTTATAGCCGGACTGGCTATGCTGGTAGGTGCAATTGCCGAAGGAGTAGCCTTATATTTCCTGCTTAATATGTTGCTAGAATCCGGTGCGGTAAGGAAGAACTACCTGGGAAATGACATACCGGTCAGTGTTGGCATTAGCTTTCCGGTAAGCCTAATCCTGGTATTTCTTTTTTATGCTTTAATTCAACGTTATGACTTCTCTTTTCATATCTATTTGATTGGCATCATTTCTATCTGTTTCCTAGGCTTTATTGACGATATGCTCGGCCAGAGGGACACACTGGGGTTTAAGGGGCATTTTGGAGCCCTGTTTAAAGGAAGACTTACCACCGGAGGCTTAAAGGCCCTGGGTGGAGGTATAATTGCATTTTTTATAGCCCTATCTTTATCCGGATTGGAATCCTTATCGAATGGCTGGGTAGATATTTTGCTTAATACCCTTATCATTGCTCTTTTTACCAATATGCTTAATCTGCTGGATTTGCGGCCCGGAAGAGCTATTAAGGGTTATCTCTTTTTTTTGCTTTTAATTATACTTATGGCTGTCGGCAGGGTAAACTGGGTGTTAATTACTCCTCTTCTGGGTATTATCCTAGTTTATTTTCCGGTTGATTTGAAAGCCCGGGCCATGATGGGGGATGCAGGTTCCAATGTTCTTGGGCTTACTCTGGGATATTACAGCATAATCTTTTTGTCTCTGCCTTACCGGATAGCAGTATTGATATTTCTAATTGCCATGCATATATATACGGAGAAGTTTTCGTTAACCTGGACTATAGAACGGGTACCTTTACTAAGGTTAATTGACCATGCGGGAAGGAGTCGTGAAAATGGTTAATGAAGAACGGCTGGTACAGCTGTTTATTAAACTGGTAGAGAACGATTCTGTATCGGGTCGGGAGGAAAAGGTTGGAGATTTTCTTAAACAATACTTTCGCCAGCGTAATCTGCAGGTGGAAGAGGATAATGCGGGCGAGGTTCTACAAGGTTCTTCCGGTAACTTGCTGGTAAAAATAGCAGGAACTGTCGATAAACCGCCGCTATTATTCGCTGCTCATATGGATACAGTAAAACCGGGAGAGGGAATCAAAGCAATAGTCGGAAACGATCGGATTATTCGCAGCCAGGGGGATACTATACTGGGTTCTGATGATAAATCCGCCATAGCGGCTTTGCTAGAGGCCTGGGAGATTATACAGGAAAGGCAATTGTCTCATCCCCCGCTAGAATTCTTGTTTACGGTGTCAGAGGAACAGGGGCTGATGGGAGCGAAGCAATTTGATTTTAGCCGACTGCAATCAAAAATTGCGTATGTCTTAGACGATAACAACGACCCTGGTACTATTGTTATAAAATCACCTTGCCAGAATGAGATTGAGTATATAGTCCAGGGGCGGGCAGCTCATGCCGGAATGAACCCCGAAGAAGGTATTAACGCCATTCATTTGGCAGCTATGGCTCTGGCCAAAATGCCCTGTGGGCGTATTGATGATGAGACTACCTGTAATTTTGGCACTATTGAAGGTGGTTTGGCCCGTAATATTGTAGCTCCAGAGTGCCGCATACGGGGTGAAGCGCGTAGCCGCAGCCGGAAGAAGCTGGATAGTATAACCAGCAGTTTGAAGGATTCTTTTATAAACGAAATAGAGAAACTGGGCGGCAGGGCGGAAGTAAAGATTGACTTTCTGTATCCCGAGATAGCCCTGCAACCGGAAGAAGAGGTGGTACAGCGAGCGCTCAGGGCTGCCCGCAAACTGGGGCTGGAGCCGATGCTGGCGGCAACTGGTGGAGGCAGTGATGCCAGTATTATTAATGGAGCCGGCATACGCTGTGTTAATCTGGGTGTGGGGATGAAAAATGTTCATACTACGGAGGAATATATTAGCATTGATGATCTGGTCATGGATGTGCGGCTAATTTTGGCAATAATAGAGGAAAGCACATAAGGTTTTGGAGGAAATATGTTAGAGATTAAGCGAGGAAAGATATTAAAGGAATTGTTTGCCCGGGAAGGGATACAGGGGTTTCTGGTGGAAACTGAGGACGGGGAAAAGAAGTGTATAGCTTATCCAGATTTAACTGGTAATATAAGCCCGGGCGATGAAGTATTACTTAATACCACTGCTATTTCATTGAATTTGGGAAGCGGGGGATATCATTATGTAATTGCCAACCAGAATTCAACCGGTAAGGACATGGCACCCGGTGGGCATATAATGAAAATGCGCTATACTCCCTTACAGATTAAAACTCTCAGTGTTGAAGAGGAGGATAGTCCCTATCACCGGGAGATGATGGAGGCTGACTCGCTGGAAAACATCCCAGTATTGGTGGCAACCCTTCATTCCATGCTGGCCCCCTTATGTTTGTACTTAAAACAGCAGGGATTCAGACTGGCTTATGTTATGACTGATGGTGCTGCTCTGCCGATAGTTTTCAGCCAAACTGTTGCTTACCTGAAACAACATGATATTATAGCTGGTACGGTTACTATTGGTCATGCTTTTGGTGGGGACCTGGAGGCAGTAAATATTTATTCCGGCTTGCTGGCCGCCCGAAAGGTTTTACAGGCTGATATTATTATAGTAAGTATGGGGCCGGGTATTGTGGGAACCGGTACCCGCTGGGGGTTTACCGGGATAGAACAGGGACAGACACTTAATGCCGTACATACCCTGGGAGGAATACCGGTTGCGGTACCCCGCATTAGTTTTGCTGACCCCCGACCTCGACACCGGGGTATTAGCCACCACAGCCTGACTGTTCTAGAAAGAGTTTGCCTGGTGCAGGCGGTAGTACCGTTGCCCGATTTACCCGGGGATAAAATGGACTATATACTTAATCAACTGCAAGCCCATAATTTAATGGATAAACATAAAGTATGCCTGCAAGATAACCCGGGAATATTAGATATTCTGCGCAACAGTGGCTTAAAGCATAGCACTATGAGCCGAGGTATAGAGCAGGAACAAGAATTTTTCTTAGCTCTGGGTGCAGCTGCTCAGGCTACGGAGAAGTTAGCCCGGGGGCAAAACTTAAACCGGATTAATTCAGTTTAGTTTAGGTGGTAGCGAATGAATTCCGCCAGGGTGGTTTCGCCGGGATAATTAGCCAGGAACTGGGGCAGGTCTTTGACTTTACCGATAAAAGTTATACACTGTTTTGATACTATAATTTGCACTATTATCACCTCGTTTGCAGTCTATGCAGTTATTGGTAATTTTATGCAGGAGGGTAAAAGCTATGAATTTTGAGGAAAAGACTATAAAAAGCCAGGATATTTTCAGCGGACGCATTATTAAGGTCAGGCTGGATACCGTATCCCTGCCCGATGGCCGGGAGAGCACCCGGGAAATAGTGGAACACGCCGGGGCCGTAGCT
>DIRQ01000102.1 GCA_002424365.1 Syntrophomonas sp. UBA5432
GTATGCCTATACTCCCAAACTTGCTTTCTGTTGTTATCGGACTCATGGTTGCTATGCCGACACATTCAGACATGCCATACCCTTCTATAAGTTTAGCGTGGCTAATATTCTTAAACTGCTTTATGGTTTCCTTGGCGGTGGAAGCTCCGCCATAGATTACGATTTCCAGAGCTCCTATTCTAGAACCTTTAATGTCAGGATGATGTATTAGTCCGTTCATTAAGGCCGGTACCGTAGCCCACATGGTTGGCTCATATTGGTTAATAGCCTCAATAATATTTTCAGTGGTCGGAGTATCCACTATAACAACTGATCCACCATTGATAAGACCCCAGTTGATGCCAAAGTTAATGCCCATAATATGCGTCATAGGCGCACACATAAGATTCCGAGTCTCCTGCTTTTTCAAGGTGGGAGTAAACCAATTGTAAAACGCACGTTGCTCTTCAACTAAGGCTCGGTTAGTATGACAGCACCCCTTGCGAATACCGGTAGTGCCTCCAGTGTAGAGGAGTATAGCGATATCTTCCGGAAGAACCGACATATCCGGTTCAATATCTTCTTCGTTATTTACCAGTTTATAAAAACCGTATACATGCTCTTCATTGCTGTTTTCACTATTTCCCAAAACTATAACTTTCCTAACTGAGGTTTCCTTTTTATGCATTAGTTTAATTATTTTATCTGCATTTTCCTGATTCACGATGACCGTTTTAGCGCGATGATTATTCAGGTTACTTTTAATCTCGGCCTCTGTACTCCGCGGATTGAAACCGACCGCAATCATACCGGTTTTATAACAGGCCATAAAGGAAATAATTATTTCTGGAACATTAGGTAATATAATACTAATGCAGTCGCCCTTTTGGCATCCCATTTTAATGAGAGCATTGGCCAGCTTACATGCTAATGCATTGCTATCTTGATATGTCAATACCTGGCCATGGTAAATAATATGAGCCCGATGAGGGTTGGCTGCAACTAGTTGTTTTATAGTATCCTTTATGGTCAATCCGGATGTTGGCAGGGTTCGTTTAACCTGACGATCATATTGCATTAACCACAGTTTCTCTGCCTGTAAAGCACTTTCATCAAAATTGGTATCATTAGGCATTATCGTACCTCCTCTTCAATAATTGAGCTAAGCCTCCCATACCCCTATTGATTTATAATATGTATCCTTATATTTGGTCAAAATAGTATATTCCGTCATTACTTTTAGTTATCAAGGTCTGGCCCTGCCGATATAAGTTGTAGAGGTGAGACATCGCCTCTCCGGTAGAAAATAGCTTTTGGGCCCAAGGAAATTCATCCCACTTCTTGATAGACAAATCCCAATTCATTTTTCTAGCTATATCAGTTGCATTGGTTGAGCCGTATCTAAGAAGACACAAAACTTCATCAAGACGTTTCTGATGATGTGCTTTCAACTGCTGGATTCTCTCCCGACAGTCATATATTATATGGCGATGGCCGGGCAATACTACATCAACTGCAAACCTCTCAATTTTATCCAAGCTCTGCAGATATTGACCTAGCACATCAACCTTACCTATTTCCCATAATGAAATATTGGGAGTAATTTTCCCCAGGATAGTATCTCCGCATAGCAGCAAATGGTGGATTGGCTCATAAAGACAAACGTGCCCTTCAGTATGGCCAGGGGTCATTATACACTGAAAAGAATAATCTCCTACAACTATGTGGTCAAATTCCTTAACGGGTGTTAAGTTTTTAAAGTATGCCGTCCCGTACAATCGGCCCGGATGCTGTTCCGTATTGTTTTCGACACCCGCCTTTATCAAGCCGCTAAATTGCATAAAGTCATTAAGTTTTTCCCAGTAGTTAATATTCTGGCTGGCCAGTACCGCCGTCCCATCTTCATAGCTCATAAAAACCCGCGAAGTAGGACTGGCGAGGTATTCCGTCATCCCAGAATGATCCGCATGCAAATGTGTAATAAACAAGTCTGTTTTGGTCATATCAATTCCAAGAGTATATATCGCCTCATTCATAACCGACCGGGATTCCTCACAGTTAAATCCATTATCAACCAACAAGCTGCGGTCAATACCATGAATATAGTAAGAATTGGTAAAGCGCAATGGATTCCCGGGTAGCGGAATTTCAATTTTGTAAATATTAGGCCATACCTGCTCAATCACAACTCTATCCCCCAATGCTTTTTATTTCAGGATGAGGTTTTGTTTTCACAACGCTTCGCTAGGTATAATTACGGTATTAAGATGCTGTTTTAACTAGCTTCTTCCCAAGATGCAATGAGACATAACCAATAAAGAAGGTTATGGCCATTAATAAAACTCCTCCCCCAAGGGCGATGATATAATTACCGGTAGAATCAATAATAAAACCCCATATAGCTGCACTAAAAGCAGCACAAAAAGAAGCAACCATAGCAACGACAGAAAAAATCTGGCTGTAGTCACGGCTACCAAAAATTTCTCGGGTCATCAACGAAGTTGTAACCGTTGCTCCAGCAAAAAAGATACCAAACATGAATGCCCCTGCGTACAGAATCCAAATTCCTTTTGTTCCGAAAAGAGCAATCGCTCCTATTCCAATAATGCCTGAGCCAACAGCTACAGTCATACCAACCTTAACACTCTTATCATTGATGTATCCCAATAATACTTTGCCAAACATCTGCCCTACCATAACAGCGGAGGCTACCGTTGATGCTAGAGTTATGGATAATCCCAGTGAGCTAACATACGAAGGAATATAGTAATTAAGAGTAATTCCTATATCCATCATACCTGCATACAAAGCCAGGAAATATAAGGCCGGACTTTTCAGCGCTGTGCCCATCGAAATCCCAGTAAGGGCAGTTTCTGAGTCATTGGCTCTTGCCGATGCAGTACTGCCATAAGGTTTTAACCCCTTATCTTTTGGGAAACTTCTAATAACAAAAATAGTAAAAGGCAATCCTATCACGGCGGCAATAGTACCAAAAGTTAAATAACCAGTTCTCCACCCAAATGTGTCGATAAGATATCCGCCAATAGGATTAAAGATTATGCCTCCAATTCCAGTAAAAGCCAGGCATAATCCTACAAATAACCCAACCTTATCTTTAAACCACCGGTCAATCATTGTTGGCACCATTAGATACAGAAGTATGGAATTAGCTGCCCCAATGCAGAAACCAGCAACATAAAACTGATACAGCTCTGTAAACCTGGACATGGCCATCAAGCTGCCGGCTACCAATATCACACAGGTGGTAAGAATAACCCGGGCATCGTATTTAGCAAGTATTCTACCGGCAAAAGGCATAGCTAAAGTCATAGCTATATACTGAATGGTCATGTAGAACCCAAATTGTCCCTTTCCGACACCCAGTTCCGTGCTTACGGGAGTAAAAAATATACCTGCGGTATTGAAGGATAAAGTCGTTGGCGCCAGGCATAAAGCACAACATGCAACTACTATTAAATACCCATAATGAAATCCAGCATTATCCTGATCAGATATCATCAATATCCTCTCCCTAATTTTTGTGCATGAAATCAACACAACGGTTACGGCGTCCATCCAGGCCTCATTTAGCAATGAAGCCTGAATGGAATCGTCCGGGAAACAAACCAGCACTTAATCCCTAAATAGCAGCCGAGAACCGATATCCTTATTATTCGCGCGGCAGCTTGGTGCCTACTTTCATAGCACCGGTCCCGAGAATAAAACATAGAGCTATCATGCATATCGCAATCCCCAAAGTTGGAAGATAGCTGCCAGTTGCATCAAAAATGAACCCCCAAATTGCCGAGCCAAAAGCAGCCAGGAACGCACAGGCCATGGTAACATAGGAGTATATCTGACTATACTCCCTATCTCCAAAGATAAAACGAGCCATCATTGGAGTGGTCGTAGTTGCGCTTGCAAAGAATATACCGAAGAATACACCGGCTGTTAAAATAACCCATAAACCCCGGTCAGCAAACAGCATTAGAGCTCCCAGGCCGATAATACCCGTGCTCAAGCCTGTAACCATGGCCACCGGAACACTTTTATCATTCAGCCAACCAAGACCAATCTTACCGAACAATGAACCAAACATAACTGTCGAAGCCAGGGTTGCTCCTACCGTAAGGGGCATGCCCAGTGTCCCGACATAGGAAGGCAGATAATAATTAACGGTCAATCCTAAATTCACCAGACCCGCATAGAAGGCCATTAGATATAAAGCCGGACTTTTAATCGCTGTCCGGGCAGAAACACCAATAAGTTTCACTGGCGCAGATTCATCCACTTCCCCCTCACCATATGGTTGTAATCCTTTGTCGCTTGGATAGCTTCTTATAACAAACAAGGTGAAAGGTAAGGCAATTACAGCCGCTATAATACCGAAAGTTAAATATCCTGTCCTCCATCCGTGATTAATTATCAACTGGCCTCCGATAGGGTTGAAAATTATTCCCCCTATCCCGGTAAAAGCCATACAAAGGCCTACCCATAGCCCCACATTTTTCTTAAACCAACGTCCAATTAGAACAGGCACTATCAAGTACAGGATCCAGGCATTGGCTACACCAATAATAAAACCCGTAACATAAAAAGAATAAACCGAGTGAAATGTTGACATAGCTATCAGACTGCCAGAAACCATCATGACCGCAGCTGTAAGAATAATTCTTGCATCAAGTTTATTGAGCATCTTCCCTGCCAAAGGCAGAAACAAAAACATGGTTAGATACTCAATGGTCATATATAGTCCAAAATCCCCCTTGCCAACTCCTAATTCCTGACTTACTGAATCATAAAATATTCCTGCAGTATTAAAGGAAAAGCAACACGGTCCCAGCATAAGAACGCAACAGGCGATAACGATTAAATATCCATAATGAAAAACCGGTGATTTCTTTTCATTCATGTGACCTACTCCCCTTTACTATGGTTTTGTATATAGTTCTGGGCAACGAACGTCTTTGATAGCTTTTATATAGCTAGGCACAAGGTATTGGATATAGGTAAGTCTATCCCCATCGGTACTCTATTCCGAATGTTCCCTGAGGAAACTCCCATTTTTCCAATATAGTTTTCCCGCATAATATCCGGCAGGTTCCACACTCAAGACAACCGGCATAGTCAAATAGAATACGTCCTTTATCGTCTTGTTTGTACAAACCTGCTGGACAAGCCAACATAAGCTTGCGGAATTCACTGGACTCCGTTTCAGCGTTTCGATTAAGTACAATATGAGCGTACTCTTCATTTACATAAAACTTGTTTAAGGATAATTTGGCGTCTACGTTCATCGTGCTCATACTGAACGCACCCCTTTCCAGGCATCTCTGGTAATCTTCAATACCCCTACCTTATTGATGTGTTTCATTATAGTCTTCACCAGGGCCTGGGTAGGTTGCCCATTCATTACAAACATATCGGTCATTATGCCTTCCAGTAATTTGGGATAGTCCGAAAACACCCTGGGAGTTGTTTCTAAGAACTTAGGGAAATTACGGTACAGTTTCATATCATGCAAAACAAAGGATTCTTCTAGATAATCCCTATATACTTGCAGGTCTCCTTCGCTATAACCGCCTCCTTGATAAGCTTTACTTACAGCCCGGGCCGCACATTCTCCGGATGCTATCGCAAAATCCATTCCCCGTACCGCATAACCAAGATTAACGCAGAATCCCGCCGCGTCACCTACAACCAGAACACCGTCTCCTATTATTTTGGGCATCATTTCCACTCCGCCTTCCGGCACCAGGTGTCCCGAATATTCAACCAATTTACCCTCTTTTATTAAGGGGGCCACTGTGGGATGCGTCTTGAAGTCTTCCATTAATTGCGGTAATGCCTTTTGCCCCTTGATTAAGTCACTTAAGGTACACACTACCCCCAAGGAAATGCTCTCTTTATTGGTATAAAGAAAGCCGCCCCCGATCCGTCCGTCGGAGGGAAATCCGGCGAACATACACGCAGTACCTTCGTTTTCATTGCACTGAAAACGCTCCTGAATCAGTTCGGCAGGCAACTCTATCAGTTCTTTTACTCCGACGGCTACATGACTCGGCTTGAATTCTTTCCTTAGACCTGCCTTTTGGGCTAATAGTGAATTAATCCCATCTGCCAGAATGGTTACCCCTGATTCAATTTGGTCTATCCCAGCTATAACCCCGCATACTTTTCCTTGGCGAATTATAAGATCATCGACACAAATTCCAGTTACAATTTCTACTCCAACCTCTTCGGCTTTCTCTGCCAGCCACTGATCGAACACCCCTCGAAGCACTGAATAAGAATCACTCCCATGTGTTCCCAGCAATGATGACTGAAAATCCAAACCAATGCTACTTTTTTCAGTCATCATAAACACTTTTTCTCTGGTAATCTTTCTTTCAATCGGTGCTTCCTTGGCGAAGTCGGGCATAATCTTTTCCAAACTGTGACTGTAAATCCTTCCCCCGGTCATGTTTTTACTGCCGGGATAGTTGCCCCGTTCAATCAACAATACCTGCAATCCCTCACGGCCCAAAAGATAGGCGGCTACATTTCCAGCTACACCTGCACCAACGACAATTACATCAAATCCTTCGTTCGACATCCCTTCACCTCGCTTTCTCTCAATCTTCATAATGCTCATCCGAAGTGTTTAATCAGAGCGGGGAGAACTTTATATAGATCCCCTACAATCCCATAATCCGATTGTTTAAAAATAGGTGCACTTTTTTCCTTGTTAATAGATACTATAAGTTTAGAGCGGTTGATCCCGACGGTATGCTGAATCTGCCCAGAGATTCCGATGGCTATATATACCTCCGGAGCTATAATTAATCCAGATACACCCAAGTATGTCTCTTTGGGCATCCATTTCTCGGCTTCAGCAATCGGTCTGGTACAGCCGATTTCCCCTTTCAACGCTAGGGCAAGCTGTTTAATCATCTCCAAATCCTTTTGCTCTGCAATCCCACGCCCAATCCCAACGACTACCTTGGCACCGGGCAGGTCAACCGCCACTCTTTCTTTTTCCTCCCTGGCAATCCTTTTTAACCTGATTTTTGGTTCAATAAACTGCACCGGTCTCTCCTCCCGGACAGTTACCTCTGTCACTGATTTACTTTGCAAAACCCCACTGCCTACCATTACTATGGTGGATCCAGAAACAACTTTTTCGGTACGTATTGCTGTCCCGCCATATACCATACGTTTGGCTACAAAATCTTTCTCTAGTTCCAGGACATCAGTTATTACAGTTGTACCTAACATAGCTGCAATTCGGCCCGCAATAAGTTTGTAGCGTTTAGTAGGCTCCACGATTATCAGCTCAGGTTTCTCCTGTTTAATCAGTGCTGCTATTGATTCTGTATAATCTTCCAGCATTGCATACTCTTGAGCCGGTATATACCATATGGTATCTGCAACTACCTTTAATTGATCACCTATTATTACCGCTTCAACCTGCGGTGATATCTGACTCGCACCCGCACACAATTCCGTAAGAGCCTTCTGGGTTTCAGCCAGCACCATTATTCTCACGCTTTCACCTCCCTTATTTTGCCAATACAGTAGAGAGTTTTGTAATAAACTCCTGTATGGCTTCATCTGTATCGCCTTCTACAATATCCTGTTTACGTTCGACTTGTTGGGGAGCTCTAGTATCAATAACTTCAATAGTATTGAATAGTTCTAGTACCCCTATATCCTCCAATGTCCATACCGTTGCCGGTTTTTTACCGGCTGCAAGAACGTGACTCATAGTCGCTATCCGTGGAAGGTTTATATCTGAGGTGACTATCACTAAAGCAGGAAGGACACTTTCCAGGGTTTCCACTTCATTTTCGAGGGTTCTTTGCACCACTATTTTGCCATCTGATTGAGTGATTTTACTTACAGAGTTTATAGTGGGAACATTTAGCAGCTGGCCTAATTGAGGCCCAACCTGTTGCGCATATAGATCAGAGGACCCTTCGCCGCACAGTATCAGGTCATATTCCCCCACCTTTTCAATCGCAGCCTTTAAAACCTTGGCTGTCTGATGAGTATCTAAATCTTTCAACCGATCATCGGCTACCATGACTAGACTTTCGGGGCCTCGGGACAAAATGTTCTTTTTTAATTTGGGGTTGTCTATTCCTCCTGACCCTACACTCAAGGCGATGAAATCGCCGCCGCATTCTTCCAGCAACTGTGCACCAGCCTCAACGGCGTTGAGATCATAAGCGCTTATAGTCGGCTTTGCTCTATCAAATGACAATTCACCGTCAGCTTTAATTACAATATCTTGTTCCTCGGGTACAACCTTAATGCAAGTAATTATCTTCATATACCTCACCTCTCTAGCGAAAGCTCGTATAAATAGCAGGGACTTTCAAATATTCAAATCCAAGGTAATAGCATTGAGGCACCTATCTGGAATACTCCAATTGTTCATCTTTGGCGATAATATTCTTGGCATATAATTCCTGTATCTGCTCAGGTGAATAACCGATCTCTCCCAATATTTCATCGTTATTCTCGCCGAAACTAGGAGAAGGTCTCCACACTCTCCCCGGATAATTTTTAAACTTCGGCAACGGCCCGACGGCTCTAAGTTTGGTTCCCTTGACAGTCTCCCATTCTTCAATGACTCTTCGCGCTTTTACATGAGGATCATTTTCCAGGTCTTCAAAATTGTTTATTTTTGATACGGGTAAGCCTGACGCCTGCATTTCTTGTTCCGCTTCCAGGACGGTTTTGGTTTTAAAATAGGCGTGAAGCGCCTTCATAAAGGCCCCTCCAGGTGCAGTGTCAATTTGGTAAATTGCCTTACCAGCCGGGAAACTTTCTGATCCATATTCTAAACCCAGGAATTTAACAGCATTCCGTAATACGTTCACACCGGAAAAGCAGCAGTACAAATATTTGCCGTCTTTACACTCAAAGGGTCCCCATCCCGCAATCATTGATTTATCACCAGTCTTGGGAAACTCTTTCTTGAATGAGAAGTAATCAACTGAGAAAATACTAGTACGCATCATTATTTCGTATTGAGCCACATCAATACTGTCACCTTTTCCGGTTTGCCGAGCCTTATGCCAGGCAGCTAAAATAGCCACAGCCGTATATAACGCCGTAGTATAGTCTGCTTGATACGGTCCCGTAGCATAAGGCGGCGTTACCGGGTTGGTATTTTCATACATGTATCCCGAAAAAGCCTGAGCTGTGGCATCAAAAGAAGGTCTGCCCACATATTCCGGAATACCGCTTTGTCCATATCCGGAGACATGTGCTATTACCAACTGGGGGTTAACTTGCCAAAACACCTCGTCACTCAATCCAAACCTATCAAACTGCCCTCCCTTGGAGGATTCAAGAAAAACGTCCGCATCTTTTATCAGTTTTAGAAGAATCTCTTTACCTTCCGGGGTACCAATCTGCAAGGCCAGATTTCTTTGGTTGCGC
>DIRQ01000061.1 GCA_002424365.1 Syntrophomonas sp. UBA5432
GGTGTGCGGTATTTGACGCTTACCTCTTGAAGTCCACCCCTCTGGTATTAACACCTGTCAAATGACTCTCTTCTGCTTTTTAAGTCCATTAATAATATACTTATCTTAAGACCTCCTGTAGCTCCCAGAAAACAAAAAAGACCTTTTAAAGGCCACTTTAAGTTCCAATTTCGTTTAATGCAATTATATTATTTTGCGATATAAAGGGGGGAGACTCTGCATACTTTTTTAAATTTGCATGCAGCGTCATTAATCTAATTAGAACATTACTGTGATAACAATAATGGTTACAAAGGCTAATAGTTTCAATTCATTTCTTATTTTGTTGGCAACTCCTCATTAGTTGTCCCGTTTTCCTCATTATTATCAATAAGTAATTTTGCAATATTCATAGTAGGTAGTACTAGCGCAGGTATAGAACTTATAGAAGTTATCATACTAATAATCGCCCTTAAATAAGGAAATAAAATTGCAGATCCATTACGAAGTAGAAGTTGTTTGCGTTTATCACCATCTAAAATAGTATCATATGAAAATAGCCCAACCATCTCAACAGCCAAGAAAAACGGTTTGTTGCTATCTAAATAGTCTTTTGAAATTTCACATGACAAAGTAAGCTGAGCAAAGTTTTCTTCCGTATCTACCGCCAGTTTATGATTAAAAGAAATATCCAAATCAATTTCAGGATTTTCTACTTGAGATGAATAGCTCGGGTTAAGCCTAAAATCAATTTTTTCCACTATGTATCGCTGAAACTGAATGGTCGCTAATGCCTTGTCCATTTATGCCACATCCGTAAACTCAAATTCTCCACTCCCAATCTTAATTTGATATATTGATTTTGGTAAAGCAAGCTTTTGATTAATTTTTTTCGTTACTATAGGATACTCGTAATAATCATTCCTACTAAATAAGCTAATGTCACAATAGTATATACTTTTGAAGTTGGATTTAACATTTTCTTCTGTTTCATAAATTGTAAAGCCAGCTACACGTAAGTCATTTACAAATTGTTCCTTAGTTACAGTATTAAAATAGTTTTCAATAGTACTTTTAATAGTTTCTTTAATCATGATATTTTTTCTCCTTTATATTAACTATGCAACTGCTGTTTCTTACACAATACTGGGTTTGAATCTTCATCAACCTGGATACTGGTGTATTATATATATTAGCATATTCCTTAAAATCAGCTATAAAAAATGCAAAATATCCTTTAATAACATGGAATCGAAAAAAATGGTTGTATATAAAGTTTACTACAAAACCATCGATTTTATTCTTTTGATCAATCTGGATTTTATACGACTCTGCTTCATCTAAAATCCGTTTCGCAATTTTAACGAAGCATTCTCGGTCTTCTTCATTATCAGCGATATTAAAATACATATTATTTTCTACATGAATATCAGCTTCAAGTATTGCGGATTCCGCTCCATATTTATTAACCCAAGCAATTGCTTCCGTATCTTGTTCAAAAAAATAAACTCCGTCCCCAAGCCAGTGGCGAACTCCTTTGGAAGGTCTAAATACTTGACTCGCAAGAATACTTTGGCAATTATTCCTATTGGTACCATGGTAACCAACCAACTTTATCACTATTACTCACCTGCAAAAGGCGTATTCTTATACTATCAGTTATCACATAAACATTGGTCAAAAGCAATGGCTTTATATCGGGATTTCATCCCTTACTTTCCCAGCTAATGCCATAGCAGGCCCCAGCGTGATCTAATGTTTATCCATAACAACAAACTGTCTACTACAGACATATATTCTACATTTTCCCTCTATATCCTTTTATTAAGAACAAGCATTTATTTTTCGCAATACCATCCGGGATTCTGCCACAAGGAGTTATGCTAATATTTTGCAATTTTAAAGCGAATTCCGTGGGTCTGTCACGTTAACAACCCTGCAACAAACACTATATTTGCGGACGATATTGTTTTGGATAAATCGGAACATAAATCAAAGTCTAAATATGTCCCTGGAAATCAACTTGATGAATTACTAAGTAAATATAATATTTCAAACTACGAAAAAGATATAGATGATATTATCAACTTGTTTAACCAGTTTCATCCTACTGAAATGGAATTATTAGCAACGATTCATTAAAGGGGAGCATATCATAATCCCCGGAGACTAAGTATTCTGTAAGTCTAAACCAGCTTTTTTCGCCTTTTCAAGCAAATAGTTGATAAACCCGGAACATGCTACTAGCATATATAAAAATGGTTCTCCCGGGCCTCCACTACCGGCAGTACCGTGGGCATGATGTCAACTATCCTGACCGTTTTTAATCCGAGTATTTCCAGAGTTTTATCTTTAAACATTTCTGCGGTAGCTTTCATGATGATATCGGTATTATGGCCGCTTATATTGGTTTCCAGGTTCACCACCTGCCTTCCTGTAAATATTATACTATAAAGGTCAGGGGAGGCGACTGTTATCCTGAATCTCGGGTATAAGCCATTTTGCTTTCTTCTCCAGCCACTCTGGTAAAACTGGGTTTAACAATATCTCCCCCTTTATTCTTCTCTTCAGTCCTAATAATTTGGAAGACTAATACCGCGTAAATTTCTATAAGTATCAACTGCAAATGTATCTGTCATTCCCGCCACATAGGAGGTAATAAGCACAATTTTTTCATAAAGGTTAGTATCAGGATCTCCTTTATATTCTTCAGGAATTAATTGAAGCACTTTTTTGCTACTCGCTTTTTCGCTATAGACTACAGCAGATAGGAAAGTATCTAATAAACCGGGAAGAACTCGAAATCCAGCAGCTTCAACCTGCAGAACTGATTCATATGCATAAATTTTTGATATAGATACGTTGTTTATTTTCTCCATAATACTTGCTGATTCAATCAAATCACACAAAGGTTTTTCCATCTTTCCATCAAGTATACCCTCTTCATACTCCATAAAAGCCTTCGCTACTTGCTGGATTAGGCTATTTATTGCCTTTGCCCGTAAATATCCAATTCTATTTTTTCGCTCAATAATATTGCCCAAGTCATTAATCTCGGTATCTCCAGATTCAGCATTACAAATATCAATCATTAGTTCTGATACAGTATCATAATCCAGTAATTTGTATTTGTATCCATCTTCCAAATCCATTATTCCATAGCATATATCATCAGCTGCTTCGGTTAAAAAAGCTAATGGATGCCTATACCACCTATCCTTATACTTTTTGAGAGGTATTCCAAGTTCTTCAGCAATCTCAACATAAGTATCAATATCAAATTTTAATATGCCAGGCTTTTTCTCACTCACCAGGTCCTTTTCATTTTCTACTAATATTAGTGTTGGCCTGGGATACTTCACAAAAGAAGCTAAAACAGGGTATGTTAGACCTAAACCTCCTGGTGCTTTAGTAATTTTCGGACTACTATATGTCAAAACGTGGAACCCCATTGAATTGCCTTCAAAATTTGTAAAATCAGCCTTCTCATCAGGTGATAGTGCAGAGATTAATTTCTCTCCACATTCGCTCGAAAAAAACTCAGAAATTGCTTTCTCTCCCGAATGACCTAACGGTGGATTCCCAATATCATGTGCAAGACAGGCTGCACTCACAATATCCCCAAGATGGGAACCTTTAAATTCTTTATATTTCTCCTTTAAGCCATTTTCAACGAATATACCTAGCGACCTACCTACAGAAGCGCATTCAAGGCTATGTGTCAGTCTGGTATGAGTTACATCTGACTCCGGAAAAGGAAATACTTGTGTTTTTCCATGTAGTCTTCTAAAAGCAGTCGAAAAAATAATCCTGTCATAATCTCTTTGGAACTCATTTCTATTCGGATCAGGTGGCTCCAATTCTTTTGGGCATCCTAATCGATAAGGTGTTAAAAGTTTATCCCATTCCATTTTATCAGCTCCCGTTTGACAACTTTTGTTAATGTTTATGCCTTTAATATAAAAAACTGCCCCCTGGCAGTTCTTTTAGTGTAATTAATGCTGAATATTACTTGCGGCTAAAATATAGTTATTACATTATTGCCATATATTCTCTCCGCTTCCCCAATATCCTTTTAAATAGAGAAGGTATTTAATACTCAGGTTCCAAATTTCATCATTACAGAGGGAATTTGGTTAATTCCCCCTGCCCCCTACGGGGCAAATATTTTCGGTCACTATTCGTCAACTTTTGGACAATAACACCGTCTATCGCCAGGCATTATGGGGTGGCAGTAACAGCCTACCTCAAACGAATATCCCAGCTCATCCACGTGTTCATCTCCACCTGTCAAACAAATAAAAGTTCACCAGCTTCGCATATTCCATTACCACCCGCTTGGCATCCTCCCGGGAATTCCACCAGGCAGCAGCATTAAAATCATCATAGGGAGTAGGGCAGGAAAGCACCTTCACATCCCGCTCCAAACCTCTTAATGCCCAGCGAAAGATTTTAGCCGAACGCCTCGAGTGATACTTCGAGCTTACCAACAATACCTTATCTACCTTCAGCTGCTGCTCCTTAAGATATTGGGTCACTATAAGAGCTTCATCCTGAGTGCTACGGGCATCCCCCGGTAAAATGACAAATGCTTCCTCCGCCACCTCCAGCTGAACTCCGACCATAGCCGCCAGTTCCGCATCCCGGGGTAAACTTACTCCACGAGACTCCAGCAGTTCATAACCCGGCTGCCAGTTCTCCACCATCATAATACATGGCGCATAGCCCTGCTCATAAAGGTCCACCGCCCCCAATATCCGATCCGGGCCGCTTCCCATGAGTACAATAATCAAATCAGCTTTTTCCGGAGAATCACCCGCTACTATTCCCCCTCCCGCATAACGAAAAAGCACTGCCAGCAAAACCAGCAATACTATGCCTATAAATAAAACCCTTTTCCTCTTAACCTCTATTTTAAAAACCCTCCCACCTACCAATATGTCCGGGGACCGGACTTATTCCCAAACCTATTGCTCAATATCACCGTTGAGTTTTTTTGGTAGTTTAGTTCCCTTTATCATCTTTTTCTCATCTGCCTTTACCCGTCGTTCTAGTTTTTTAAGTCTTCCTCAGGAGGTAGTTCCTCAGGCTTGATACCACGTTCCGCCAGCATGTTACGTACACTTGTGTTATTTAAAATGTGCTCACCAGTGATGGCAGGTTCACCATACATATCGTGCTGCTCTACATTATAGTTGGTAATTTCCGTGGCCAGGTTTTTTGCAGCAATAGTTACTGTCGGAAGAAAATCAGCCAGGGGGTGTTTATCCGGTACCCCAAGACGACTTTTCATTGCCTGAGTGGTATTACCACCGAACAGTGCGGCATCTCCCTTGGAACGAATCCGTCCGAAACCCTGGTCATCCACCCCACGCTCGTAAATATTTTTAGAAAGCTGTGTTTCAGATTCACGCAATTTCTGGCGAGCCTGCATTCGCTCCCGTAGGCGAATACGTTCTTCGATTAGTTCCTGTTTACGAGTCTGTACAGCAAAGTATGTCTGAGCGAAAGCAATCTGTTCCTTACGTGGATCGCCATTCTGGGCAATTAAATAACAAGCATAGCGGGTTAGCATAATATCCTCAATAGGCCGCTCCGCACCGAATCCGATTTTGGCCATTTTCGTGACGTCACGAAAATGGTCTAGAACGTTAACACCCAGTGTTTCACAGGAAGTTATCGCTTTCTCAATAACTTTTTTAAAATTTTCCCAGCGATCATAGCCCAATGCCTCCTGTAACTCACGGGCATACCAAAACTCCACTCCAGAATCACTAACAATATGAACGATTCCTTCAAATTGGCTATGCAACTGTATTACTACCTCTTTTTTCATGTACATCCCTCCCCATTAAAGATAATGCTCACCCATTACCATTTATGGTCAAATCTCCGTGTCCCCTTGTTTCCCCGATTGATTTTTTCTCCGCGGCACGGACGATCTAGTTTCACAGTTAACTCATTTACTCCATCAATTTTACTATTTTTGCTGAATGTTTTCGCATGGAAAAGAAAAAGAGTGATTATTTCATGGTCTTCGTACC
>DIRQ01000042.1 GCA_002424365.1 Syntrophomonas sp. UBA5432
CCCCTCGGTTCAATAGTTGTACCGACGGGTGATAACCCTTATTGTTCCGCTCCCTTAATAGAGAGCGATAGCCAACATCCGTGTGCCCTATACACCAAAAAATCTATTTTCATATTAGCACAAATATATCAAAAGGACCGTCCCAGTGATATACGTCTCTTCAGTATCAAAAAATTCTATTTTCGTATTAACTTTCAATATATGTGACCGCTTTTTTCAACCTCTGCAAACATTTCTCCCGGCCCAGAATCTCCATTACTTCAAAAAGCCCGGGGGTATTGGTGCGTCCGCTTAAGGCCAGGCGGGTTGGGTGGATAAGTTCAGCTGCTTTAAGCTGCATAATCTCCGCCTGCCGGCGCAGTAAATCTTCAATTATAGATGCCTCAAATTGAGGAGCTTTTTCTACTATATCTATTACTGAATTTAGAATGATTACCGCATTGGTCTTTTTAAAATGCTTGGTTACCCCTTTAGCATCATAACTATCAACATCTTCACAAAAATACTGTATGGCTCCCGGAATTTCGTTCAAGGTTTTAATTCTATTACCAACCAGGTCCAGCACCTGTAGCAGGTATTCACGAGGGTAATCTGACAAGTATTTTTGCATATGGCTCTGGTTACTGCTTAAATTCAGGAACCGTTCCGCATTACTATTGCTTATATAATGACCATTCATCCAGGTCAATTTTTCAATATCATAAACAGCCGGAGAGCGTGATATACCATCCAAACTAAATTCAGGTATTAGCTCATCCAGGGTCCATAAATCCCGATCCTCACCACTGGACCAGCCTAACAAGGCCAGGTAATTTAAGAGAGCTTCCGGTAAATACCCTTCATCCCTGAATTCCTGTACCGACGTAGCCCCATGGCGTTTGGATAACTTACTCCGGTCCGGAGCCAGAATCATGGAGGCATGGGCAAATTTTGGTGGCTCCAGCCCCAGTGCTTCATATATTAATAATTGTTTGGGGGTGTTGGACAAATGTTCTTCAGCCCTGATAACATGGGTAATCTTCATACTGGCATCATCCACTACTACGGCGAAGTTATAAGTAGGCCAACCATCGGATTTAGCAATAATAAAATCATCCAGCAGAGCATTGCTGAACTCCACATCACCTCGGATTAAATCATGAACCATGGTAATTCCCTTATCAGGAGCTTTAATCCTTATAACCGGATGCAACCCTTGTTTTATACGTGCCTCTGCCTCTTGCAGGGAAAGCTCCCGGCAGCATCCGCTATACTTATAATCCCGTTTCTGGTTGCGGGCAGCTTCTTTTTCTTGTTGCAGTTCCTCATTGCTGCAAAAACAATAATAAGCCTGACCATTAGCTATAAGTTGATCAAGGTATTTACTATAAATGGGCAAACGCTCACTCTGACGGTATGGCCCATAAACATCACCCTTATCCGGTCCTTCATCCCAATCTAATCCTAACCATTGCAGACCCTCTAA
Organism: Syntrophomonas sp. UBA5432; assembly: GCA_002424365.1. Lineage (GTDB taxonomy): Bacteria > Bacillota > Syntrophomonadia > Syntrophomonadales > Syntrophomonadaceae > UBA4844. Next base: position 1,466 of record DIRQ01000042.1, read on the forward strand.
GATACCCTGCGAGGACTCTTCCGTGGAACGCAATATATCCGTATCTTCCAGACGGAGAACAAATATTCCCTTATATTTACGAGCAAACAGCCAGTTAAAAAGAGCGGTTCGTGCTCCGCCAATATGTAGACTACCAGTTGGACTGGGGGCAAAACGTACCCTTACTTCCTCCACTATCACCCACTCCTATCATAATAAACCATCCATGTCTGCTGAGCATACGCATGCGATGGGGTTGCGGGTTAGCAGAGTTAGGAAGTCTCCTCACCCCTCACCCCTCACCCCAAACAGGCACTTAAGTTATAAGTTAAGTCGTTGTTTACAAGAGGGTTTGTTATTAGTATCTATTTTCTTATTTAAACAGTCTATAACATACAGGTTGCTTTTTCAAAGAATGCTGTAAATATTTTAAGTGTGTATTCCATAATTATTTTTATTCAATTCGCTGTTTTTGCCTGTATGCACTTAGACTCCCTATGGCTATAAAGTTTTGATTTTTGCTCATATCGTTTGCAGGGAGTACTTAATGGGAGTAAAATATTTAAATGCCATTAGTAATAAACAAATGAAAAAGGGCGGTATAGTTTTTAAATTATAAATAACCAACTCCTGAACAATCTATGAAGGAGGGATTAAAGTGGACTGGTAGGTATGGTTTGTAGGTATTCTTTTTGTCATAATAATTATATCGGAAAAAATCCATCGTACTATTATAGCCTTATTTGGTGCAGTCTTGCTGCTAGTATTAGGAATAGTAGCTCAAACCGAGGCCATCGGCTATATAGATTTTAATACTATCGGATTATTAGCTGGTATGATGATCATAGTTGGTATTACCCGTAAAAGTGGGGTATTTGAGATTGGAGTAATTACGCATATGTCAGTTGCCCCCTTATGGTGGGCTTTATCACTGGGGGCCTGCCTGGGCGGAAACGGTACCATTGTCAGTGCCTCGGCCAATGTAATAGTTTCAGGCATCTCTGCCCGTGAAGGTTATCCGATTACATTCTTGGGATATTATGAAAATAGCATTTCCACTGATGCTAGTATCGATAGTTATTAGTACAATATACTTGTTAGTATTTTTCCTGTAGTGCAAAAAGGCAAGTGGGGATACCCACAGGGCACAAGCGGTTCTTGCTTGCATGATTTAAAGGTAAGAAGGAGGCAAATATGATGGAACTTAGGAAACGTCCGCGTCGGTTACGGGCCAATGAAACCATACGTAAGATGGTGCGGGAAAACCACGTAAGGGTTGAAGATTTGATTTATCCCATGTTTGTTATGCCCGGAGAAAAACAAAAGGTAGCCATTTCTTCCATGCCCGGTGTTTACAACTTTTCCCTGGACGAGTTTCTCATTGCATTGCAAGAGGTTGTTGAACTGGGCGTCCCATCAATTTTGCTTTTTGGAATTCCAGAGAGCAAGGATAGTGTGGGGTCAGGGGCTTATGACGAAAATGGGATTGTTCAGCAGGCAGTGCGATTGGCCAAGAAGCATTTCCCGGAACTTTATGTTATTACCGACATATGCCTGTGCGAATATACCGACCATGGACATTGTGGTTTGATTAGTAATGGGGAAATATTGAATGATCCCACCCTGCAACTACTTGCCCGTACTGCCGTTACCCATGCTCAGGCAGGGGCGGATATGGTGGCTCCTTCAGATATGATGGATGGGCGTGTCGGTGCCATCAGGGAGAGGTTGGACCAGGAAGGCTTTGCCCATATCCCGATTATGTCCTATTCAGCGAAGTATGCTTCTGGGTTCTACGGTCCTTTTCGCGAAGCAGCAGGTTCAGCTCCTCAGTTTGGTGATCGCAAAACTTATCAAATGGACCCACCTAATGGCAACGAAGCTATGCTGGAAACGCGCCTGGACCTGGAAGAGGGCGCAGATCTTATCTTGGTAAAGCCAGGCCTGTCTTATGGAGACATTATCTATCGTACCAAACAGGAGTTTAAAGTTCCGGTTGCTGTATATAACGTAAGCGGGGAGTATGCCATGGTAAAAGCGGCTGCCGCAAACGGATGGATTGACGAGAAACGTATTGTAATGGAAGCTCTGGTGGGGATGAAACGTGCCGGAGCAGATTTATTAATTACCTATCATGCGTTAGATGTTGCTCGTTGGATTAATGAATAATAAGCAAAAACCACTATAGAGGGGGGAGTTACCTGGGGCCCCAGTCAATTGAATCGGTTCTTTTATCGACGGCTCATACTGAATCAGGCATTGACCTAACTTTGGAACAGGCTCAAAAAGTCTTTAATATGATTACTGACTGAAACATTTAAATAGAGCGGCATTAAGTTAAATATGAGGGATAGGGTGACGTATTTTTTGCCCCTATCCCTTTTATATTCTTTTTACAGGTAGACATATCAGAAATTCAATGGTTTCACTGCAAAAAGTCATAAATATGCATTAACCTGAATAATTGCACGTATCTACAGGGCATACTGATGCTCCTCGGCACTTAGTGCTATAAATGACCTTATACACTAGATTCCAAACCAATATCTTTTCGCCGCATAATCACTTTACGCATTCAATATAGAGGTTTTTGTAGTAGAACAATATCATTTATGTATGCACCAAATAGATACACTTCTCATATATTTGAATACGGAGGCGATGAGATGATCAGGCATAAAAAACGCGGGTGGTTAATTGTAATAGTAGTTATTCTAATAATCTCAATAATAATAGATGTAAAAATCAAATCCAGTGCGTTGCAATTAGCCAGATCAAAAGCCCAGCTCAGTGAAACTGCAGCTATAAATCGCATTGTAAACGAAAGGGTGGTTAATGAGATAGAATACCGGGAACTGGTTACTATTCATAAAGACGACCATGGTAGAATAGTAATGATCCAACCTAATACCATAATGTTAAATAAAATTATGACCGAAACCATAATTGAAGTAGCAAATGAAGCCTCACAAATACGGGAAGATAGTATAAGCATACCAGTCGGACAGTTATTAGGCCCAGCATTTATAGCCGGTTATGGCCCGAAAATAAAAATAAAAATCATTCCTGCCGGTGAAATTAAGGTAAATGTTTTAAATAAATTCGACCAGGCCGGAGTCAATCAAACCAGACATCTTATATACTTTAAAATTGACAGCAACATTAAAATAGCAGTTCCTTATCTGGATGAAACGATTAAGGTATCAACCGTAATACCATTGGCTGAAACCATTATTGTTGGGGAAGTACCGAAAACTTACTTGAACTTTAGCGGAAACAAAGATTCACTTTATCCTCTAATGTTACAAGAATAAAAATTCAAAATTCGACCTGAAGAATGCTTGACATAGTAAAATCAGCATGATAATATATGTTTTGCGCCCACAGAAAGAGGGTTGCAAGATCTTGATAAAACAGAACAGTAAGGCTTAAAGTGCGGGAGAAATGGAACTGTATTTTTTAGA
>DIRQ01000132.1 GCA_002424365.1 Syntrophomonas sp. UBA5432
TCCCATCAATACCAAATTCACCAAGTTTTTTGCTTAACTGTTCATTGGATAACACCACGCCCCACCCCGGTTCACCCTGTTTGGGTTGCATATTGGATAAAGACTGCCAGGTAATATTTACAGCTCCGGGAATGTGACCTTTCTTGTATTCCTTATCCGCCCGGGCATCAACAATGGTTACCTGGTCGAGGTTTTCTTGCAGCCACTGGGCATCAACATAGTAGACTTCCATAGCCTGGTCGGTTAACCTGGGTGCATTATTAGTTGAAGAATTGACTTCTTGCTTGCTACTACTACAACCAGCCAGGCTAAATAATAAGAGGAAAATAGCGGTAATAGTAACGAGCTTCATAGTCCTGTTCAACGGGGTTCTTTTTAGGTTTGACATATCTCTTATCACACTCCATTTATGTATTTATTAACATTTATAATACCTCAACGTAGGTTATATGTAAAATGAATTTTAGTTATAGTACGGAAGCTTAATATACTGTACAGATGGTGGAATAAAAACAGGAAGTGGAACCATAGCGTTTTTTGCCCTGACCAGCCCTGGCCAACATACCACTACCTGGGATTTGACCATGTTACTTTTAAAAGTAACATTAATTTATTTCTTTACATAGAATCATGCAGGTTGTAATATAAATATATAATTATATAGTAATATGTTAATTAGATCTTAACTACGTGGGTAAACTAGCATAAAATCGTTGCACGGGAAAGGAGAATAACATGTTTGAGACAACCTTTAAGGCCCTGGGTGAACCAACCCGACTTAAAATTTTACGTTTGCTGGCTGAGCAGGAATTATGTGTCTGTGAGCTGGAGGAGATTTTAGAAATGAGTCAGCCCCGCGTTTCCCAGCATTTGAAAGTCTTAAAACAGGCAGGTCTGGTAAAGGAGCGTCGGGAAGCCCAGCGTAGAATCTGCAGTTTCGACCAGGATGCTTTGGATCAGGTTTTCCGGAAATTTGATTGTTTTATGAAAGTACCGGTCAATGAATTACCGGAATATAAGGAAATGTACCTGCGCATGGTTAATTTAGACGAGAACATTTGTGAGAAAAAGGCGTGCCAGAAAGAAACAAGAAGAATTAATCCAGTAAGAAGATAGGGACCAATTAGATGAACCTGCACATTAAGTCAAGATTTCAATGAGTGCCGGGGGTGACACACACAGGTTAAGCAAAATAAAATTTCTAATTTTATTGAAAGAAGTGTTGGACGATGCAATTTATTCTTACAATGCTGCAGGGTGGAGTCAAGGAAATTATCTCTTACCTTTCAGCCCATGTAATCACCTGCCTGGTTCCGGCCTTTTTTATTGCCGGGGCTATGGCAGTACTGGTAACCAAAGGTGCCGTAATCAAATATTTTGGTTCCCAGGCCAAGCGCTGGGTGGCTTATGGCGTGGCTTCGGTATCAGGTATGCTTTTGGCGGTCTGCTCCTGTACCATACTTCCGCTTTTTGCCGGGATTTATAATCTGGGGGCAGGCCTGGGACCGGCTATCACCTTTTTATATTCGGGACCGGCAATTAATATTCTGGCGATTGCCTTAACTGGAGCAGCTATCGGCTGGCATATGGGGATAGCTCGAGGAATTGGAGCAGTTCTCTTTTCAATTATTATTGGTATCATCATGTCTCTTTTGTTTAGAAAGGATGAAAAGAAGAGATTAGGTGATATTGAATCACTACCTGAAGAGCAAAGCGAGAAATCGGGTATTTTCCTGGTGCTATTTTTCGGGGTAATGGTAGCTATTCTTATCATTAGTACCAGTAAACTGGCACCCTGGATAAAAATCGCGCTCGATCTTAGCTTGATTAACTCCCTGGCTATCATGGTCCATCATTATTTTGTGGAAGGTGAATTCCGTTCCTGGATGGAGGAGACCTGGTCACTGGTTAAGCTAGTAGTACCTACTTTACTGGTAGGGGTATTTTTAGTAGGAATGGTGACAGCAGTTCTGCCTCCACAGTGGATTTCCGGTTATGTAGGGAATAATACCCTGGGAGCTAATTTTGCTGCCTCATTAATAGGTGCTCTATTTTATTTCTCTACTCTAACTGAGGTACCCATTGTAAAGGGACTGATGGATTTGGGAATGAATCAGGGACCAGCACTGGCGCTTTTATTAGCCGGACCCGCAGTAAGTATTCCTAATCTTTTAGTAATCAACCGAATTATGGGCTTTAAGCGGACTGCTGCCTACTTTATTTTGGTGGTGGTAATGGCTACCCTGACAGGTTGGCTATATGGGTACTTTTTTGCTTAATGAGTCATAAAAATAATTTTGGAGGTAGATATTTATGAAGATTGAAGTACTGGGAACTGGCTGCGCTAAATGCAACCAACTGGAGAAGGATGTGTACAATGCCCTGGCGGAGTTAGATATAGCTGCTGAAGTAACAAAAGTAAAGGATATTTCAAAAATCATGGCATATAAGGTTATGGTAACCCCTGCTCTGGTAATAGATGGCGAAGTAAAAATTGCCGGCCGTCTGCCGCGTAAAGAGGAGTTGCACAAATACATTAAGGGAGAGTAATTATAAAGGATATTGTACTAGCGTTTTCTGTAATCCACAAAATAGGAGGCAGCATTAATGACATCAAAACTATCTTTCCTGGATCGCTGGCTTAATCACTTTGCAAGTTCCCCTAATCTCCCGTATACCTTATGGATGATAAATACGGCTTGGAGGTATTAATAATGAATGAAAATAATCCTGATGGTTGTTCCTGTACTCCGGGATGTTGTGGAAGAATACCGGATAAAACAGTAAATAAAAGGCAGATCACCATTGACTTTCTATACCTGGATTTAAGCGTATGTACACGTTGCCGGGGTACAGATGCTGTCCTTGATGAGGCTTTGGCCGAAGTTTCCAACGTGCTTGAGGCGACAGGAGCTGATGTGGTATTAAATAAAATCAATGTAAATAGTGAAGAGTTGGCTGTAGCTTATAAATTTATAAGTTCTCCGACTATTCGTGTAAACGGTCATGATATTCAGATGGAAGCAAAGGAAAGTCTTTGCGAATCTTGTGGAGATTTGTGCGGGGATGAAGTTGATTGTCGGGTCTGGGTTTATCAGGGTAAGGAATATACGGTCCCCCCTAAAGGAATGATTATTGAGGCAATCCTTAATGAGGTATATGGAGGGAACGTGGACAAAAATATAATAGACCAGGAATATGTCATACCCCAAAACTTAAAACGTTTCTATTCTGCTATGAAAAGAAATTAGTAAGTAGTATTAGAAAACGGGAGGAGAGTTTAGGTTGCATCTAAATGATTTAATGACTACCTTAAAATATTTTCTAACCATAAGTCTGGAATTAGTAGTTTTATTTGTTGCTATTTCGTTTTTGGTAGGATTGATTCAGGAATTTATTCCAGACGAAAAGATTAGAGGGGTGTTGCAACGCCCCCGCAAAGTCATTGGTAATATGTTAGGAGCGTTTTTTGGTGCTTTAACCCCATTCTGCTCATGTTCAACTATCCCTGTTTTGGTGGGTTTGCTAAATGCCGGTGCACCTTTTGGAGCAAGTATGTCATTCTTGTTAACCTCCCCGGTCTTAAACCCCATAATCATCGGCCTTTTCCTAACCTTGTTTGGGTGGAGGGTAACTCTGGTATATAGTATATTGGTATTTGCCCTGGCTGTAGTTGCTGGAATGGTATGGGAACGATTAGGTCTGGAAAGTGATGTAAAGGATTTAAAGCTGGTTAACATAGAATCCTGCTGTGCTTCTACAACCGCAAATGCTTGTTGTACCCCTGCAGTACCTGGTCCCATGGTAATAGACACAAAATCATGCTGCGCACCTGTAACAGATACTTGCTGTACACCTGCACCATCCGGTCCCATGGCAATAGACCTGGGTACATTAACTATGAATACTATGGATATGGATGAAACTCCACTTTGGAAACAACGTGTTCTGGGTGCCTACCAAGGAGCTAAAAATCTTTTTATTCAAGTTCTTCCATATTTGCTCATAGGAGCTGGTATTGGTGCTCTTATTTATGGTTTTATGCCGGAGGATTTATTGGCCAGAGTCGCCGGTCCGGATAAGCTTTTTGCTGTACCGATTGCAGCAGTCATAGGCATACCCATGTACATTCGGGCAGAAAGTATTATTCCCATAGGGATGACTTTACTTGGTAAGGGAATGGCAATGGGAACTGTTGCTGCTTTGGTTATCGGGGGAGCAGGTGCTAGTATACCAGAAGTTACTTTACTAGCCAGCATATTTAAACCTCGATTGGTGGTAACCTTTGTTATTACTATATTAGTAATTGCCTGTATCACCGGATATGTTTTTAATCTCGTTTTGTAAATCGGGAGCAGGGGCCCTGAAGCGCCCCCATGCTCCTGAATCGCTTTATTTACAAGGTTATAACCTGTTCTATATTGGCACCGCCCAATACGGCGTAAAGATTTGGGAAACAGCCTATAGTGGCACCTTTAATCAGCTTATCATCA
>DIRQ01000067.1 GCA_002424365.1 Syntrophomonas sp. UBA5432
TGCGCTGGGTGATGCTATTGTAGCGGGATTGGTGCTGCGGAATGAGCATAACGATGTGTACCAGGATCTTCTTCAAAAAGCCAATATAATGAAAAGGTATGAAGAACTTATCACAGAATATGGTGGTACAGATACCTTCGAAGAAGGCCTCTATGGTTCATCAGAGATGTTTGTAGATGCCTTTATGGAGTTATACAATAGCAATATTCTGAAAAGACAGGTCTTTGATAATATTCCCATAATGCAACTTATCAATGATGGGTATCTTACTGTAGATAACATTCCCCCAGACATAATTGACCGATTACTGGAAATGAGGGCTATTCAACCCATACTGACCCAAGAAGATTTCGAATTTTTAACCCAATTCGGGATACTGCGTAGCAATTTAAAATATGAAAATGGTGCCATTATGGACGGAGAAACTAACTACTCTACGGACATGAGTGATGAAGCCAACCGGAGCAAGACAAGAAAGCTGTTAGGTAAAGAGCTTCGTAATGGTAGAGTAGTTGAGGGCGCTTTCTTTGTTGGTCCCCAAAAATTTTATCAATGGCTAAGAGATATGAGTGAAGAGGAACGACAGTTATTCGGCATGGCAGGGGTAGAAAAGGTTAATCAGCTCTATGGTGGGGAAGAATTAAGAGCTTTGCAGAGGAAGGACGGTCGATTTATCAACACCGGTATGGTGGCTACGGTTTTTGGAGGAATAGCCTCGGAACAGCTTAACGACGGCCAGGTTGTGGCTGGGATTGGAGGGCAGTATAATTTCGTCTCTATGGCTCATGCTCTACCTGATACCAGAAGCATTATAATGATAAAGAGTACTAGGGGGCAGGGGCGTAAGTTAAAGTCCAATATTGTATTCAGCTATGGTACCTGTTCGATACCCAGACATCTTCGGGATATAGTTGTTACCGAATACGGTATTGCCGATGTGCGGGGTAAACCGGAAAAGCAGGTTATTGCCGAGATTATTAATGTAGCTGATTCAAGGTTCCAGGAGCAACTATTGGCCCAGGCTAAAAAAGCAGGTAAAATTCCGATAGATTATGAGATCCCGGAAGAATACAGGCATAACACGCCGGAGAAACTGAAAGCTCTGTTGGCACCGTATCAGGCCCAGGGTTATTTTCCGCGTTTCCCGTTTGGAACCGATTTTACAGAAGATGATGCTAATTTAGTGGGAGCATTAACAGGGTTCCAAAAATTTGCTGCTGGATACCCGGGTAAAATGACTATGGCATTACTCCTCGAATTATTCCGACCTATCCCCCAAACAGCTCACCACCATTTACAGAGGATGGAGCTTTTTAAGCCTTCATCGATTAAAGAGAGGCTGTTTAGAAAAATTGTAGTTCTAGCCTTAAGACATAGTGGCTACTTTAATAAATCTGTTTTTCAAGAGGAATTATTCTTATCCCAAAACATAAACGAAACAATAATTAACCATTAAAGTCACCAAAATTCCCAGGGCCAGGGGAAGTAGGGCAGCAAATATGGTCCAGCGGGCACTGCGGGTCTCTTTGAAAATGGTATAAAGGGTGGTACCGCAGGGAAAATGGAGCAGGGAAAAAAGCATTACGCAGAGGGCGGTAATCCAGGTCCAGCCATGGTCCAGCAATAGGGTCCGCAATGCGTTCAGGCTATCCAGTTCCAACATAGAGCCGGCTGATAAATAGCCCATGATAAGGATGGGTAGAACAATCTCATTGGCGGGTAGTCCTAACAGGAAGGCGATGAGGATAATGCCGTCCATGCCCATAAGTTGGCCCAGGGGGTCGAGCCAACCGGCTATTAATGCAAATATACTGGTATCGGCAACAAAACTGTTAGCCAATACCCAGGTCAAGGCTCCTGCCGGGGCAGCGATGACCACGGCCCGCCAGAGTACAAATAAAGTGCGGTCCAGCAGGGAGCGGATGAGGATTTGGCCCAGTTGGGGTTTCCGAAAAGGAGGAAGCTCCAGTACAAAGAAGGAAGAAACTCCTCGTAAAAGGGTGCGGGATAACAAGTAAGAAACCAAAAGGCTGGTTAATATTCCCGTCATTATTATCGCTACCACTGCCAGGGTAGCCAGCATGGAGCTATAGGTTCGGGCAACCAGGGTACCCATAAAGATAGTAGCCAGGGCTATAAGAGTGGGGAAACGGCCATTGCAGATGGAAAAGGTATTGGTGAGTATGGCTATTAATCGTTCCCGGGGGGAATCAATGATACGGCAGGAAGTAACCCCGGCAGCATTACAGCCAAAACCCATACACATGGTCAAACACTGTTTACCGTGGGCTCCCGCCCGACGGAAGAGGTTATCCATATTAAAGGCTACCCGGGGTAGATAACCCAGGTCCTCCAGCAGGGTAAAAAGGGGGAAGAATATAGCCATGGGGGGGAGCATAACCGAGACTACCCAGGCCAGGGAACGATACGCACCCTGAATTAATATCCCGGTTAACCAGGCCGGCGCACCCAGTATGACAAAAAGATGGAGCAACTGCCCTTCTACCCAGAATAAGCCGCTGGCCAGTAATTGAGAGGGGTAGTTGGCTCCAGTTATGGTAATCCAGAGAACTAAAGTTAATAGTAACAACATCATAGGAAAACCAAGCCAGCGGGAGGTCAGGATACCGTCTAATCTGGCCTCCAGACCGGCTTGATATGGGTTTCCGGTTCTTACTACCTGGCTGGAAATGCCTTCAGCCTGCTGGTAGATGCCGCTTACTATACGGTCTTTAATATTGGGTACATTACCCGGCAGGAGAGGCTCAATTTCCCGGATTATTGATAGCCCGTGTTTATTTATTGTAGACACAGGGCCATTTCCTCCTTCAATATACTTTCGGAGTAATTTTTATTTTTATTATCGGTGATATGATCTAGAACACTATATTCCCGCTCTAATAAACGTAAAGCTACCCAGCGGCTGTTAATCCAATCGGGCAAATAAGGAGTCAGTCTTTTTGCAATCTCATTTATGGATGTTTCCAACTCCGGGTCATAAACAACCTGCCGTGGAGTGGTTACTATTTTTCCAGCAACCATATCGTCCAAAACATCCTTTAACCTGCTTAAACCCATCCCGCTACGGGCGGCGGTGCCTACTACCGGTATTCCCAGCTGGTGGGCTAGCATATCGATATCTACACGAATTCCTTTTCTATCGGCTTCATCCATGAGATTTACACAAAGTACAACTTGATCGGTGATTTCTAATATTTGCAATACTAAATTTAAATTACGTTCCAGACAGGTAGCGTCACATACAACTAGAGTAAGATCAGGGCGAGAAAAACAAATGAAATTACGAGCTACTTGCTCATCGGTGGAGCTAGCATGCAGGGAATAAGTACCGGGCAGATCTACCAGGGTATAGTGCCGGTTACGATGGGAAAAGATACCTTCAGCTCTTGTTACCGTCTTTCCCGGCCAGTTGCCAGTGTGTTGTTTGAGTCCGGTTAAGCGGTTAAAAACTGTACTTTTGCCTACATTAGGGTTTCCAGCCAGGGCTATAACGAAATTTCTAGTAGCTTCCTGACCCTGAATTGGTAAAGAGGTAGTCTTAAGCATATATTCTCCTTTCTAATCAGCATTAGTTTGTATCCACCAGTATCTGGCGGGCATCTTCGTTTCGTAGGGCTATTAGCGTTCCCTTAATTAAATAGGCAGTAGGATTACCTGCCGGGCTGCGCCGGATGACTTTTACTCTTGAACCGGGCACTAAACCTAAATCAAGCAGTCGGCGTCGATTAGCACCAATAGTTAGGATATTTACTACCCGGGCACTGCCTCCGACGGGGATGTCTTTTAAAGATAGAGGGTTGGAAATAATTATTTTCTTCACCTCTTTCTATTACGGGATATAGCTATTTACTCCAGAACTGTTTAGAAAAAATTCGCCGAGCGTGCCTAGTAAGCCTTCCGGTAAGAAAGTTGCAGTCGGCTAACTTTAAAATTATCCTAATATATTAGATTTGCAGTGAGTTGGTGTTTGTCCGAAGGGGGTTAATACGAATAAAGATATAGTTATCTTGTGAATAACTTCAAAATGAGAAATTGACTGGTTGTTTTGAGTGAGGGGTAAGGAGTGACCCGGCACTCAACGGAACGTTTAGGGAAAATCCTTACTAGAAACAAAAAAGTCTGGTAAGGACGGAAAAAAACTTTAAGCGTTGGGCTGAGTGCCGAGATACGGCCTCCGGGTATGACCGGTTATGGCTTTATCCGCCCAGGGCGCAGAAGCGCTGCAGGCCCATGAGATGACAGGCGGCGGCACCGCTGGTACCAAAGAAGAGTGCTGGTTTCTGTTTAGTGTAATCGGTGATAGTGGAGTTTACCACGGTGCTGCCAGTAGCTACAATAACATCGCACCACTCCAGTACTTCACCAGTTACCTCATACCCTTCAACCTGTACTTCCGATTTTATCTTCCCAATATTATCAGGGTCCAAATCCACCACCCGCAGGGAAAACGTTTCGGCTAGTTTCTCCAGCATAGCTGGCTGGTACCCAATAAGGGCTACCCGGGGGTTACCAAACTCTTCCTTAATATATTCAACCAGCTCCCCGGCACACTTTTCCGGTTGGTCGTCATGGCAATGGATAGTTTTCTCAATCAAGCCCAGGTAACGGCATATAGCGTTCATGCTGGCTACCAGTACTGCCCGGTCAAAATTGCTTTCTGGTGGATTGTTTAAGACCTCCTTCAAGGTACCTTTAAAGTTACCCGCCATATCAGTAAAAGCCTGTCCTTTGCATCCCTTGAATTCGGCTTGCATCAGCTTTTCTTTACCTTTAACAATAGGATAGTCCTTCCTGGTGGGATTTCCTATGGCCTCTTCAACCGAAAGAGCCCGGCCGGCGATAACGATTTCCTCATCCAAAAGATTATTGGTTTCTACTATTTTCCGAAAACGCTTTATCAGTTCAGAATAAAAATCTCCCTGTGTACTCATTCCTAATCCTCCTGTATATAATGAAGCAAACCACTTCCCAATTTAATTATACCCGGTCGGCATTGATAATTAAAACTTATCTGTATACACTTAATGTTGACCCCTTACCTTTTATTTCTCAAGATTCTGAAAATTGTAAAAAGCCTGTAGCCATTCTGGATTATCTTCCATGAATTCAACCAGCAACATTATTTTCTCAATAGTTTCGGGACTGATATAATGCTCTATCTTTTCAGTTTCCTCCAACAACTGATCTTTAACCCCTATGATACCTAAAAAGCGCTCCAGGGTCTCATGCCTTTTTAATAAATATTGCCCGTGTTTGCGCCCCTTTTTGCTGAGTTCTATTACTCCATACTTTTCAAACTGCAGGTAACCCATTTCCGCCAATTTCTGAACCATTTTACTTGCAGAAGGAGGCTGTACATTAAGGGCTGTTGCCAGGTCACCCATTCGAGTATAGCCTTTCTCTTGGGCCAGGCGGTAAATCATCTCCAGGTAGTCTTCCATGCTCGCCGTAATAGCTTTAGTTTCCTGTTGTTTTATTTGATAACCACGAACGGTACGAAACTCGCGCCCCTGATCTCCCATAAACCCACCTCCCAGGTATATTCGTTAAATGTTTTCCTTAAAACATATCTATGAAAAAACCTGCCCTCCAATTACTTTAACAAGTGACAGGGGACGCTCTAAAAAACTTTGAAGTTATTTACATAATAATTAGTTACACCTATTATTAATTAATATACTACAGGAAAAGAAAGTAGTATAATGTAATATATGGGTGAAAGCAGTAGTATCTTATAGCTCGCAATAATAACAAATTTAATCTAATTTCAGATAATTAATATGTCATGAGCTAACTGGCCAGTTATGGGGGGAAGGGTGGATAGCATGACGGTTAGGAAAAAGATTGGG
>DIRQ01000141.1 GCA_002424365.1 Syntrophomonas sp. UBA5432
GCTGGTAAAGGAATACGGTATAACTTATATTCCGGCAACTTTCATTATTGATAGCAATGGTGAACTCAGCTACCAGGAGATTGGACTTATGCCGGAAGAAGATTTGCGAGCTGAACTGGATAAGGTGGTGAAACCATAAATGGAAGCCTGGATTAATCAGGTAGCCCCCCATTTTTTGAGTAGCTTTTCTATTTATGGCTATGGACTGGTTTTTTTGGCCGGCGTTATTACTAGTATCGGACCCTGTAACCTGAGTACCGTGCCTATAATTATCGGTTATGTAGCTGGTACGGAGGCGGGAAAAAAACGCAGCTTTACCATGTCCCTGCTTTTTACCCTGGGGACTGCTACTACCTTCATGCTGTTGGGCCTCATAATAGCTGCAGTAGGCGGCATCTTCGGCGCCAGTAAGAGTATACTCTATTATATAGTTGCGGCCGTCTGTATAGTGATAGGCTTAAATCTGGTGGGAGTATGGAAACTAAACATCAGTTTTGGCGGTGATTTGCTTACCCGGGTCGGGGAGCAGCGGGGTTACCTGGGCAGCTATATCCTGGGCTTGGTTATGGGTTTGGTAGGCTCTCAATGTGGTACTCCTATACTTTTGGCTATTCTTTCCCTGGCCCTGGCCAGCGGTCAATGGCTTTATGGTGCCACCCTGCTTTTTGTTTACGCCCTGGGCCGTGGTGTTCCTATTGTAATAGTAGGCACTTTCACCGGTCTCATTGCCCGCATGGATCAATTCGCCCGCTGGAACGCGGTGCTGGAAAAGGTAGCAGGAGTGATGATTATACTGGTAGGCGGGTATTTTGCGTGGATAGCGTAATTTAAGGCATTATTTAGGCCCGAGCCAGTGCTTAGTTAAATCACCATAAATCCGGTAACTATTTTCCAGGATAAAGTCCCAGGGAAGGTCGTGGTAACTACCATAATCCTCTAAATATTCTATGTAGGGCTCACCCTGCAGGTCTTTATCCGGCAGGATAGCGTCACTTAATCCATCAAAACTTACTACCGGAACTCCGGTCCGCTCACATATTTCCTTATCGAAAGTAGGAGCTGCCTTCAGCCATTTACCGTTTAGAAAAATACAGTTATACATATGAGGAAAGAAAACGTTGGTCTCCATCATTTGTACAGCTTCCGGAGGGGATTTGTGATTACGTATCGTAACCAGCAAAAGCCCGCAGGGAATTCCTGCTGCCCGGCAAAGGGCCGCCAGCAGTACCGCCTTTTGTACACACCAGCCCTGGCCCTTGGCCAGAATAGCAGAGGCGCGATAAGCTTCAATATCCCCGGTAGTGGTATACATATTATAGTGGCATTCATCCCGCACATAATTAAATAGCTTAACGGCTTTCTCCACCTCAGTGCTCAGGCCCCGGGTAATTTCCTCTGCTTTCTCCCGGATAAGAGGGTGCTCACTTTCTATATAAGGGGTAGCTTGTAGATACAATAATGTATCCTGCATAAAAACTCCTCCTATCTGAATTTCCCATCTTTACCAAACAGTATAAACTACTTCGATAGGGAAGGGGAGTTTCCCTTTTTATTACTGTTGCAGGATATTGTTATCAAGCTCTCTAATTTGCAGAAATCTCGCTTAAAAAAGGATTAGCCAAAAACTACGTATCCGTGGTACTGATATTGACAAAGAGGTTCTAAGCCTAGCCCGTTATCATGCCCGTCAGGCCGGGGTTAGCGAGCATATAGATTTTCAGCAGGCATCTATTGCAAATTTGCGTAGCAGTGATAAATACGGCTGCATTATTCGTAATCCCCCTTATGGAGAACGATTAGAGGATAAGATTAGCGTAGAGAAATTGTACCGGGAAATGGGCGAAGTGTTAAAAGCTTTGGATAGCTGGTCTATTTATGTACTTACAGCCCATCAGAAGTTTGAAAGTCTATTTGGGCGCCCGGCTGACCGGCGGCGTAAGCTGTACAATGGTCGAATTCAATGCAACTATTATCATTTTACGGTCCCCGTCCCCCGCAAAGGCAAACAGTGTATCAATAGATAAATAAAAAGGCTAGGTAAAATCTACATAGCCATACTTTAAATGTAGCAAACACCACACCAGAGTGGTAGATATTCCTAAATGGTTAGAGGGGGTCTCAAGGAAACACTTGAGAGCCTCCTTTGTTATTAGACGCATTTTATTGTATATGCCCCCTTGTTTCAATAATTCGAAAACAAAGGAGTTAAATGATAACCTGAGTCTATTAGGAAAAAAAACAGGAGGAAATTGTCTTTTGGTAACGAAAACAGTTAATAGTAAGTAAACGTATAACTTTAACAGTGGCATTTATCGGGCAGGATGGAAAGGCCATACAGTTAACTATATTGGAAAATATAGAAATCAAATTCTGCTATGATAAACTAGATCGCTGTCTGGTATTAAATTCTTACGGCACATTCCAGATCCGGCTAAATAAGGGCGACTTGGGTGGGAAAAGGCTTAAAATTAATATTAAGCTTTAATAAAAGTGAGGTGCAATTACAATGGAATCATCAAAAAAACAATTTACGTGGACTTCGTATTATATGGAATTTGCTGATAAGCTACTACAGTATAGAGATAGACGCCCGGAGCTTCTGGTTATAATTAAAGGTGTCTTTGATGAGCTTAGTATGCGTTATCCTTTTATGGATAACGGTGAACCTATCGACGATATTTGTCCGTTTACTGTATTTGGCTGCTTTAATAAAGGAATAACAAATGAAAATCGCATGGCGATAATGAAGGGTATTGGTAGCAAACTTGGTGTAAACGTTGCAGTGCCAAGAGAGTTTGATGGTATCCCAGTATTAAACAATATGCGGGCCTGGTTTTTCGGATACAAGGCTGACAGAAAAATAGATGATATCTCCAACCTTTGGAATATTTTTGAAGCGGGAATAAACTATGCAGATAATCCGTCAGAAGTTTCTAAAGTAGCATTTATAGATTGTTATGACAAGGTAAGGAAACAACTCGGTATTAAATGGAATTTGACTATGGGGCTGTATTGGATTCGCCCATTTTCTTATTTGAACCTGGATGAGCGAAATAGAAGCTTCTTGGCTCAAGAGAGCAATCCGTATTTTGCAAACATATTGGAAATTTCTAAATTAAAACAGCTTCCAAGTGCTAAGACATATTTGGAGTTAATTAATGCGTGCAAGGATATCTTTGAAAAAAACGATAGCCTATATCACAGTTTCCCTGAATTATCATATAAGGCATGGATCACATCAACTCCGACTGATCAGGGCCAAAAAAGATCTACTGCCAGTTTCCTCAAATGGTTTCTACCGCTTATTAATGCTTTAAGAGAACTTGGTGGCTCAGCAACTCCGGAACAGGCTCGTAACCAGATTATATCAGACTTAAATCTGCCTGATGAAGTTATTAATGAAAAGCGCGGTAAAACGGAAACTAAAAAATTTGACAATGAGGTCGCCTTTGCAAGAAACTATTTGGCTTATGAAGGATACATAGATAAATCTGTCAGAGGTATTTGGACACTTACGGAAAAAGGACTTGTTGCACCTATAACCGATGAAATTGCCAGTGAAATATTCTTGAAGTGGGTAGATATTCTTAAAGTAAGGCGTGAGAATCAGCAAGTCTCCCTGTCTAATGTGCGTAATAAAAACGAAAAAAGATATTGGATTTATGCCCCTGGAGAAAACTCATCTAAATGGGACGAATTCCATGAGCAGGGCATTATGGGAATCGGATGGGATGAAATGGGCGATTTAAAACAATATCCCAGCAAGGATGCTATGAAAACCAAAATGAAAGAGCTATATGGCAAGGACTTTTCATATATGAACTCAGCCCATGCAACATGGCAGTTTGCCAATGAGCTCCAATCCGGAGATATTGTTTATGTCAAGAAGGGAATGTATAAAGTTATTGGACGCGGCGTAGTTGAATCTGAGTACATTTATGATACGGAACGTGACGAGTATAAGCATATACATAGAATCAAGTGGACTCATAAGGGAGAATGGGAGCATCCCGGACAGGCGGTTCAGAAAACGCTCACTGACATTACAGCTTATATCGACTATGTACAAAAACTGGAAACGTTGTTTATTGAAGACTATACGGTTGATAACAACAAAGAAAAAGAAGTGATATATCCTCCATACACTGAGGATGATTTCCTCAGTGAGGTATTTATGGATGAAGAATCCTATACCACCTTGGTCAACCTGCTAAAAGCCAAGAAAAACATAATATTACAGGGTGCGCCGGGTGTTGGTAAAACATTTGTTGCCAAAAGACTGGCTTATTCAATTATAGGGGAAAGAGATACCAGTCGCGTTATGATGGTTCAATTTCATCAGAGTTACAGCTATGAAGATTTCATTATGGGTTATCGTCCATCAAAGGACGGATTTGAACTTACCCCCGGACCATTTTATCAGTTTTGCAAAATTGCACAGGATGATGACGAACGGGAGTATTTCTTTATCATTGATGAGATTAATCGCGGGAATTTAAGTAAAATATTCGGTGAACTACTTATGCTTATTGAAAAGGAAAAACGTGGTGAGAAACTGCGTCTACTGTACTCAAACGAGTTGTTTTCAGTTCCCCCAAATGTATATATTATTGGTATGATGAATACTGCGGACCGAAGTCTAGCCATGATTGATTATGCGCTTAGAAGAAGATTTGCTTTCTTTGAACTTGAACCTGCTTTTGATTCCGAAGGTTTTAAGGCGATCATGCTTGAAGCCAATCACACTAAATTCAATGATCTGATTGAGCAAATTAAAGCTTTGAATGATTTCATCAGCCAAGATGAATCTCTTGGCGATGGTTTTAGAATTGGTCATAGCTATCTTTGCCCCAATGAAGAAGTAACAGATGAATGGCTGATGGCGGTTGTAAAATATGAACTGCTGCCGCTTTTGAGCGAATATTGGTTTGATGAGCAATCTAAGATCGAGCAGTGGACAAAAAAACTGTATGGTGCTTTGAATGATTAGAATTCAAAATATCTACCACATGCTTTCTTACGCATTTCAAGTTTTAAGTGAAGATAGTTATGCCAAGGTGGCAACCGAGGAATTCGAATATGTATGTGATTTATTTGCAGCGATCCTTGCCAAAGGCATTGCTAATCAAATCAAAAGGGGCTTAGGCAGAGAATATGTCAGCAAAACAGATACTATTAGTCTACCTACCGGAAAAATCAATGTTTCTGCTTCTGTAAGACAGCAAACTATGATGAAAAAACAACTAGTCTGCAATTTCGATGAATATACTGAGAATGCTTATATGAATAAGATACTTAAAACCACAGCCATGCTACTAATTCGTTCTTCCGATGTTTCCGTACAGCAAAGGAAAGCTTTAAGAAAAGTATTGCTTTATTTTGACAACGTTAAAGAGATTGATCTTCGCCGGGTGCAGTGGTCGAATATCAAGTATCATCGAAATAATGCTACTTACAAAATGCTGTTAAATATCTGCTATTTGGTTATCGAAGGCATGCTCCTTACTGAGCAAGAGGGTTCCCGCAAGTTGGCACGTTATGTAGATGATCAACGCATGCATAGTTTATTTGAGAAATTCGTCCTGGAATATTATCGTAAACATTACCCTGAGCTTAAGGCATCGGCGGCACATATTGATTGGGATGTTGACGACGGTGTTATCGAATTCCTGCCAACAATGAAATCGGATATTATGCTCGAGTTTAATGGCAAAAGCCTCATTATTGATACTAAATATTATCAACATACGATGCAAACAAACAGATTATATAACAGCCGGACACTTCATTCTCATAACCTATATCAGATTTTTACCTATGTAAAAAACAGGGATGCGATTAAATCCGGAAATGTTAGTGGGGTTCTGCTTTATGCTAAAACAGATGAGGAAGTTGTACCAGATAATGATTATTTGATGAGTGGCAATCGAATAAGTGTAAAAACGCTGGATTTGAACAAGGATTTTTCTTGCATAGCTGAGCAACTAAACACTTTAGTAGAAAGGCTGCTATTTTAGGTGATTTAGCGAGTATAAAGACCGATGTTTGTGTTGGCTATACTGTCCGCGTAAAATTGCGCAATTACTTGCTTTATTAGGTATTACCGGGCAGATCAGGATTTACTTGTAAAACTTGCATATTCAATTGTAATCTATCTTGAAAAGAGCGTATAGTTTCTTCCCATTTCTGTATTTCCGTAATTGTGAGATATTCCTTAATAAAGTCTTCATAAATTAAAAACATGGTATAAAAACCTTTAAGTAAAATCGTTAAATAGAATCTATATGATCTCGGATTATCCGGAAACTGAAAATAGTGTACGTTATGTTTTATTTTACTTGGTATTTCAGTAAAGACTATTTCAAACCTATGAAAAAACGAATCAATATCAGCATGTGAGCCGTACTGACTACAAGCTTCATGGAGATTAATCAAAAAAGGTGCAAGAGGATAAAGGGAAGGATCTTTTTTTAGTTCGTCCTTAATCGTAGCCTTGATTCGAAGATATTGATGCTTACGTTGAAGGTACTGATCTATACTATCTGGTTTCTTTATTAAACGATATGCGGTAAATGTTGCATCAATACCTGTCCTCATTGCTGACAGGCTATCAGAAAGATGGCTTCTTAACATACAGCTATACGAGAAGTAAAGATTATAGTGAGTAAGAAGATAAAGGCTGGCAATAGTCGTTTTTTCTTCTGGAACGGTCATTTTTTTCATGGGGAATTGGTAAATCCAGTCGAGTTGGGCAAACATATCAATTTCTTTAGGAAACCGAACTAGACTGGTAAGTAGATTCTGTTCTTCAACAGCTAAGTAATCAAAAAAACCTTTCAAAATAAATGTCCCCCATTTTGTTAAACTTCACCTTACAGGTGTAACTATATTGGATAATAATTTTAGCCAGGAGCTCGGCTATTTGTACAATTACGTGGGAGAAGATTATCTGGTAGAAGTGGAGCGAAGGACTCAATCAATTCATAGTGAAATCCTCATTGCATCGAAAATGTTAAGAATGCTAGTGGTTAAGAACCCCAATGTGCTTTATGTTTATGGTAAAATACAGGTAGCCAAAAGGGAAGGCCTCCGGCTCCTGGTGTAATATCCAGGAGAGTGATAGCGTTGAGTAAGGTAGAAATGATTCTGCTACTTACGCTAATTGTCTCCATCATTGCCTTAATTAACAAATAAAAAGGCTATGTAAAACCTACATAGCCAACCTTAAAATGTAACAAACACCACACCAGGAGTTGTAGAATACTCCCCGATGGTTAGAGGGGTTCTCAAGTAAGCCGCTTGAGAGCCTCTTGTTTATTATTATACATATTTTAAAGGTATATGCTACTTTACTTCTATAATTTAGAAAAAATAGTAGTACTTCTTTTCTGGTAAACTATAATCTAGCTAATAAATTGACGGGTGAATTAAATGAATAAAGAAATTGAACTTATTGCCACGGCCGGTTTTGGCCTGGAGGCTATCGTTGCTAGGGAAGTCAAAGGCCTGGGTTATGATGATGTCATTGTAGAAAACGGCAAGGTAACATTTAAGGCTGACCTGGCCGCTATCCCGCGGCTAAACCTATGGTTAAGGTGTGCAGACCGTTTACTTCTAAAAATAGGTGAATTTGAGGCGCGTTCTTTTGAAGAATTATTTCAGGGTACCCGCGCTCTACCATGGGCCGATTGGATACCGCGCGATGCCAATTTTCCCGTTGAAGGTAAATCAGTGAAATCACAGCTTTTCAGCGTATCCGATTGTCAGGCTATTGTTAAAAAGGCCATAGTTGAAAAAATGAAGGAGCAATACCATTTACAATGGTTCCCTGAAACTGGTCCGCGTTACACTATAGAAGTAGCCTTACTAAAGGATATAGCCACCCTTACTATTGATACCAGCGGTGCTGGTCTGCACAAACGAGGATATCGAAAATTAAGTGCTCCGGCGCCTTTAAAAGAAACCCTGGCGGCAGCCTTGATAGACCTCAGCTTTTGGGACAATGAGCGGATTCTCATAGATCCGTTTTGCGGTTCAGGTACTATTCCTATTGAGGCTGCTATGATAGGTCTTAATATAGTGTGAATTCTCACATTAATCC
>DIRQ01000016.1 GCA_002424365.1 Syntrophomonas sp. UBA5432
CAGGATTAATGTGAGAATTCACAGTTTAAGCGAAGAACAAGTAGTTGAGATAGCTCAAAGTACTGATAGGACTGGTAAATGGCGAGGTAATGTTTTAGCCTGCCATAAAAATGGGAGTACCTTCCCCTGCCAGCTATCAATTAACTCTATCCGGAATGAAAATGAACCTGGTTATCGTTTTATTATTATGTTCTCCGATATCAGTGAACAATTAAAACTTAGACAAGAACAAAACCGACTACAGGAACAGGCTGCCGCTATGCAAAGGCTCGCCTCATTAAGTACTATGTCAGCGGGAATTGTGCATGAGATTGCTCAGCCCTTGAACTCTATTAAGGTTTTGGTGGACGGTATGCTTTATTACTACAGTAGGGATTATTGGATGCCATCCTCTGAAGTCTATCAAAAGTTGACTGAAGTTTCATCTGAGCTGCATCGTATTAGTGAAATTATTCGGCATATGCGCTCGTTTGCCAGAGTAAGCTCCAATCCCCAACTGGAGCCATGTAATTTAAATGACAGTGTAATCCGAACTTTAAAATTATTAAGGCGCCAACTTGCAGCCCATGATATAAGGGTAAGCGTTGAACTTTACCCAAAGCTTCCCCTAGTTTATGCAAATCCCAACCGGTTGGATGAAGTTATAATTAATCTGGTAGCCAATGCTATGCAGGAATTAGATAAATTTGGGCACAAAAATAGGGAAATATCATGCTCCACATGGCTTGATGATGACTTGGTTATCCTGAATGTAAGCGATAATGCAACCGGTATAGATGAAAACATCCTTGATTCCATTTTTGAGCCCTTTGTTACCACAAAATCAGTTCGTCAGGGAATGGGGCTGGGATTGTCAGTGGTGCATACCATAGTTACTCACCTGGGGGGTCAGGTTAATGCCTGCAACCGAGATGGGGGTGGAGCTATCTTTACGGTAAAACTACCCATATTGGGGTCCAAACAGAAAGGCAGGATACGAGATGAACATGAATATTCTTCTGGTTGATGATGAAAAGCGCAGCCGTTCTCATGTAGCCCAATTCCTGCGTAAACTAGGACACAATGTGGTGGAAGCTAGCGATGGTGAAGAAGCACTAGAGCTTATTACTAAGCAGAATTTTAACTTACTATTAACTGATAATCGTATGCCCCACATGTCAGGACTTGAACTCTTACAAAAGCTATCTCATTTACCTAACGCCGGGAAAATAGATAAAATACTCTTCACTGCCTATGCTGATATGGATAGCAGCATTGGAGCTATACGAGCAGGGGCTTTTGATTATCTGTTAAAGCCTCTGGATATAGATGAACTGGTCAAGACTACCGAAAGAGTAGCCCAGCATCAGGTAGAAATTCGGGGAAAAATCATTAAGAAAGAATTACCTGTGAAAATTACTACCCCGACGGAGGCGAACACTTACCATGTTAGTTCTGATTCTTCTAAAGTAGGGGTTTTTTCTCCCTCAATGGAGCAGGTTTTTTCCCTGGCTCTAAAACTTTATTATAACCGTTCCATACCCGTATTAATAGAAGGAGAAACTGGTACGGGCAAAGAACTGGTTGCTCGCTATATTCACTACGGAAACGAGAATAATAATCTTCCCTTTATAGCCCTGAATTGTGCCGCTCTGGCTTCCAGCATATTTGAAAGTGAACTCTTTGGTTATGAAGCAGGGACCTTTTCCGGTGGTCTGCCCCAGGGTAAGAAAGGTAAGCTAGATATGGCTCGGGGAGGTACCCTGTTTCTGGACGAAGTTTCAGAGCTGCCACTTGACCTACAAGCTAAACTTCTGCGGGTACTGCAAGAAAAAGAATTTTATCGGGTGGGAGGTCTAAACCTAATAAATACTGACGTTCGGATTATCTGTGCCAGCAACCAACCCTTAAAGAATATGGTTAAACAAGGTTCATTCAGAAAAGATCTTTACTATCGCCTTAACATGGGACATATGTATATACCCCCCTTAAGAAAACAACCGGAATCCATAATTCCCCTGGCCAGGATGTTTATGATGGAAATAACGGAACAGGCTAATCGGCGATTTAATAAAATAGATCCCCGGGCTGCCAGTATTCTGGAAGCCTATCACTGGCCGGGTAATGTCAGGGAATTGCGTAATACTATTGAGTGGATAGTACTGATGAATGACGATACGACTATTCAGCCGCAGTATCTGGATAAATTGCGTTTGAAGTCGCTGGAAAACGGACTGGAAACGGATAGACCAATTTTACCCGACGATTTCTTTTTGCCACCTGAGAGCATGCACCTGGATAAAATATCTAATGACATTATCCTTAGGGCGCTAAAAATGCATAATGGAAATAAAACCGCTACTGCCCGCTATCTGGGCATTTCGCGCAGTACCCTTTATTACCGGCTACAGCTTATGGAAGATAGTAAGTGAATTATTAGTTTTCGGTAGCGATGTTTAATTCTATAATTCCTTCTTCGGCAGTAAACTTAACCACCAGGGTTTCTATTTGGCTTATTAGGGAAATCAGATTACGACCATGAATTAGTGTAGGAGGGGTAATACTAGTTAAGACCCCTATTTTCTCTAACTCACTGGCGCTCCTACCACTTACCATATTGGATAGCTCACAAAGAGCACTTTTGGGCATAAGGTCAAACTCGCTAACCGGCAGACCTCCCATCATTTTAGATGCAATATTCATAGCAGTTTTTTCCTGCATGGATAAAACCACATTACCCTTAATATCTCCCACCAGCCCTATAATAACATTAACCTCATTGGTGGTCTTAAGCTGATCCCGTGCACCTAAACCGGTTCGGGTCCAACTATCCATACCCAGCATTTTCGTTACCTCTATTAGGCTGGTAATAAAGGCGTTTATCTGGTTAGCATCCATACTATTTCCCTTCTTTCATTACTACATTAAGTTTGATGTTACCGGCATCAGTTTGTAGAAGAATGGAGCAGGCATTGAGCCGGACATTAAACATGCTCATATCCTTACCGGCAAATACGCTTGGTGGGGTTAAACGAATATTAAGCCCGATATGAATATTATTTAAATCAGTAATAGCATTACCACTGATGATATTAGCAATTTCAGCACCGGCCAGTAAAACTTCCTCATTTTCTACACTAGAGTAGTCCTCACCAACTATAATGCTTGCCAGTCTTATAGCTGTTTCCTGGCTCATGTCGAGAAAAAACCAGCCTTCCCAACCACCAGTTAAACCAACCATTACGGTAAAACCCTGCGATATAAAGCTATCTCCTTGTGCTTCAACCTGTCCTTTATGTATTCCTAAATCCAGCATTTCTCTGAAAATATTATTAGTTGCTCGAACGAATGGCGCAATTGTTGTGTTTAATTCCACTTTTTCACCTCTATTCACTTATTACTTGCATTATCTTTTCCACTATCTCTTCTGGTTTAAAAGGTTTGGCACAAAAATGGACTATACCCCACCCCCTGGCTTCAGCAACTATATCATTATCACTCATAGCACTGAGCATAATTATTTTCTGGGCCGGGTTTTGTTCCTTAATAACCTGTGCTGCTTTTAATCCGTCCATTATAGGCATAGTAACATCCATAGTAATAACATCCGGCTTAATTTTATTGTACATTTCTACCGCATCCCTACCATTTGCCGCTTCACCTATAATCGCAAATCCCTCTGGTTCCAGTGCCTTCTTAATCATTTTGCGGGTAATGGGCGAATCGTCGACTGCCATAACCCTGATCGCAGTTCCGTCCATACGTAAACCTTTCATAATATCTCCCTCTTTCTCCTTACTCCTAACGGTTAACAGCCTTTATAATCTCAGCGGCGATATTCCATATAGGTACTACTATTTCAGCACCACCGCGTTTAACCGTTTCACCTGGCATACCGAAAACTATAGCACTTTCTTCAGACTCGGCTATAGTTATTCCTCCGACTTTGCGAATATTTACCATAGCGTCAGCACCATCGTTACCCATTCCAGTCATTATTACCCCCACAGTTCGGGAGCCATATATATCTAAGACTGATTCCATCATTACGCTCACCGAGGGTATAAACAGGTGGTCAGGTTTACTGGCCAATCTTATCATGACATTCCCGTTAGAGGTCTTTACCAGGTTAAGGTGGCGCCCCCCGCTGCCTACATATAATACTCCTTTTTCTACCTTCATCCCGGCCTGAGCCTCTACCACCTCCAACTGGCAGGCATCATTAAGCCGTTTTACATAAGTAGAGGTAAAATTAGGGGGCATATGTTGTACTAAAAAAAGTGCCGCATTAATATCCGGGGGCAGCAAAGGCATAACTTCGTAAATAACTTTGGGGCCTCCAGTAGAGATACCCATAGCTACTGCTTTAGTTACGTTACCGCCATCCGAATAGGATTTCAGTTTTACTTCTGACCTTTTCCGATTTCTGGATAACCGGTCTGATATTTTACCATTTCTCTTAAGGCTGCCTGCCAGTTTAATCTTGCTTAGTAATTCAGCTGCAACACTATCCATGTTACTGGAAACGGTTCCTCCCGGTTTACCGACAAAATCAAATGCTCCCAATTCCAGGGCTTCAAAAGTGGTCACTGCCCCTTCCTGGGTTAGAGATGACACCATAACCACCGGACATATCTTTTCATCAACAATATACTGCAGAGCGGTAATGCCATCCTGTCCCGGCATATTAACATCCATGGTGA
>DIRQ01000076.1:0-37415 GCA_002424365.1 Syntrophomonas sp. UBA5432
CGGCAGAATACGTAATAAATATTTGATCCACCGCCGAGAATTTGCAGATGCTAGCCTCATGAAGCCATTAGCTATTAACCTTGCAAATGCCTGGTCATCAACCGTATCCAACCTGCCTAACTCTGCTGCCAGAGAGCTTAAGGTGTATCTTTTGGAATATACATCCTGCGGCTTTACATGATAGTTCTCAAAAAATGTTTTAACATCCATAGTCGGATAAGTTAAAAAATAGTCTTGCAGTTTTAGCTTGAGATTGCGCTTATTGTTAATAGTATTACGAATATTCTGCAACACATATTCCTGGGCCTGGCGTTCCATTTGAATTGAACAACCTCGGGGTAAATGAATAAAACCATGTTCAAATTCATATTCCACCGTCCGCCGTGTCCGCCCCAGCAAAGCCCGATACCGTTCCGCAAAATTAAATTTGCTGTTCGCCTGACCTACAAAATCCAGCACCGTCAAGGCCTCTTTACCTTCACAGAGCCTTAACCCGCGTCCCAGTTGCTGGAGGTATACGGTTAGACTCTCGGTGGGGCGCAAGAACATTACCGTATTGACTTCAGGAATATCAACCCCTTCATTATAGAGATCGACCACAAATATAAAGTTGATTTCTTTGTTAACCAAGCGTTGTTTGACCGTGCTGCGTACACCTTCCTCGGATTCAGCTGTTAAATATTCGGATGGAATACCAGCTTTATTAAACTGTTCAGCCATATAAACCGCATGATTCTGAGATACACAAAAGCCCAGACCTATAATATCCCGGTGTTCATCACAGTAACGGTCAATGGCTTGAATTATGTTATCCACACGCCGTTCAGCTTGTGCTGCTTCAAATACATACAAATTTTCCAACTGGGTCTGTTCATATTTACCCCGCTCCCAGCGCACATTCTTCAGACTCACCGGATCAGTCACTCCAAAGTAATGAAAGGGACTGAGCAGTTTACGTTCAATTGCTTCCTGCAAGCGCAGTTCTGCGGCGATGCGGCCGTTGAAATACTTAAATACATCTTGACCGTCTGCCCTTTCCGGGGTGGCAGTCAAACCTAACAGTATCTTGGGCTGGTAGTAGACCAGCAGTTCATCGTAAGATGGTGCCGCCGCATGGTGGAATTCATCTATGATAATGAAATCGTAATAATCCGGTGCAGTTACTGATGTTAGTTCCCTGGAATTGAGTGATTGAATAGATACAAATAGGTGATCCAGTTTTTCAGGGTGACTTCCTCCCACCATTAAATCACCAAAATTGTAATCTTTTAAAATTGCCCGAAAACAATCGCGGCTCTGTTGCAGTATTTCTTTGCGGTGGGCAACAAATAGCAACCGGTTGGGTTTCCCCGGGTTCTCCTGGCAAAACCGGCGATAATCAAAAGCAGATACTACCGTCTTGCCGGTGCCTGTAGCTGCTACCACCAAATTTTTATATGAATCATGAATTTCTCGTTCAGCTTTGAGCTTGTCCAGAATTTCTTGTTGGAAATAATAAGGGGTAATATCAAAACCAAAGGTAAATTTCGTGTCTTCATCCTGAGCACTATAACGTTCCGATTTAAGGGCCTGGCGAAGTTTATCGGCATCTAGTTCCGGTATAAATTTTATAAACTCGTGACTATGCCAGTAGGATTCAAAGGTAGCCTCAATTTTCTTCAAAATATCGCCCGAATCGTATTCACTTAGCTTAATATTCCATTCCAATCCGCTGGTCATGGCCGATTCGGAAATATTAGATGAACCAATATAGGCAGAACTAAAACCACTTTTGCGCCAGAAAACGTACGTTTTGGCATGTAATCGAGTACGTTTGGTATCGTAGGAAATATGAATCTCGGTATTTGGCAGGCTGCTTAGTCTTTCCACCGCTTTAAAATCAGTAGCCCCAAGGTATGAGGTGGTTATAACCCGCAGGTTCCCACCTCGATATGTAAACTCCTTTAAATCCTCCAGAATCAGCCGCAGACCGCTCCACTTAATGAAAGAGACCAGCAATTCGATACGGTCACAGGTTTGGATTTCCTTTTTCAACTCAGAAACTAGACTAGGTTCATGAACGGCTCCGGTAAACAGTGCATTTTCCGCCAGTGAGGTATCTGGTCGCACGATAGCCCTTTGATTATCTGCAAGCGCTAAGAGTAGCCGGGCATCCTCGTGGATAAGATAATTTTTGACCAGTTGAGCAATTTCACTGCCATGTCTAAACCCTAATTCACCATTGTCCATTGCCTCAGCTATATAATCAATCAAACCGTTGCAGAGATTAATTCGATTTTCGACCGCCTCGTTTTCACCCTCAATATAATCTAATACTCTCCTAAGCAGCAGCCCAAAATATTCAGCTAAAATCTTGGATGACTCAGCCGAATCAATAGGGTCAGTCACAATTTTGACCAGTTCGTTTTCTAACCGACCCAGGTGTTGTTTGATTATTCTGTTTATGACTTGTTCATATATCCCCAAAGATAGCATAAAAGATTACTCCTAACTTGGGCCTATATTATATGCTATTAAGTGCAAAAAAGTTGTACAGGAAAGTATATTCTATACAGGGCCACCAAGTCTTTTACTAACCAGTGGATAAGTTTCTTCTTTGCCTCGGATAATAACATAGCTGAACCTCCCTAATGCCAATTTAAAACGCTATTTATTATAAAAAATCGATTACACGGTCCTTAAGTATCTCAAGAGGGAGGATTATTGGCAATCCATTTATACTTATCAAGTATTTAGGATTGACACCAGCGGCAGGTGGACAATAAGTATTATTAGGGCAAAGACAGACCAGGAGAAATTACCTTCCCGGATTTAACCATTAACCGCAGGTCCTGTAGGGTCGAAAGCTCAACTAATTATCTTCAGAGAATCCATTTACGTCTAATTCTGACGAGATCTTGTCTCTATAAATAACTGGGATTTTCCGCATGTCTCTACCGAGTTTTTCCTGTTGCAATATGTATTTCATAGGACGTGTACGATATACTACTCTTTTAATACCTGCATCAGTTAGTTTTCCATATTCTTCTACCACTTCATTTATTATTTTTTCGGTCTCTGAATCGAGATTGATATTAAAACGTGGTTTATCACCCTTAGTAACTACCGGGATCTTATTAACAAATGTGCTATTGAGCTCATATCCGTTCAACGCTGATATACTATCAGCTAACGTAGGTATCCAAGGACCCTCTTGTTGGCGCAAATATATTTCACCCGTTAAAGTACGACCTAATTGATTCAAAGCTTCGAGGTCAATAAGATATAACAATTTGGTTAACTTAAACAATGTTAATCTTCCCTGTAGCTGAATAGCCCTAATAGCTATCTTTACCAAAATTGTTGGCTGTTCCATTTGTACTCTTTTAACAGTCGTTTTCTTACGTTTTGCAGTAACACCTTTAAGTGGATCAACCAATTTGGCAAGTTGAAAAAAATCGCCTCGTTGATTAATAATAGACCTGTGTATCAATGCACGAGGCCCTGGATGATAAAGGGGAAAAAGAATTCTGTTTTCGAATGGAATGGCTTGGGCAACAGATTCTTTAAGTAGCAAATTATGTGGCGAGATCATTGTCATTGCGTCCAAGGCTGTTTTTCCCAATGTTACTATTACGTCAGGTTGAATAACTTGAATTGTCATTTGTAAGTATACGTTACAATTTGCAATTTCTGTTTTTGTGGGTGTACTATTATTCCCTTGTTCATTCCTAGGGTTGCATAAGACTGCATTTGTAACAAAAATCTGCTCTCTATCCCACCCAATATTACTCAGGAGTTTTTCAAAATTGTCACCAGTTTTATCTCCATATAAAGGAATGCCAGTACGATCGGCTCCTAATCGTCCAGGTGCTTCAGCAACAAACATTACTTTAGAATTTATGTTACCGTTACTCTTAGAAAGAACCTTATTTCTCTCACACAAACGTGGACAAAGATTACAGTATTGTACAGCACGACATAGATCCCTAAACCGTTGTTCTTTAGAAAATGATTCAAACCTTATGTTATTCATTTGGGTTGTACTCCCTCGCCTTGGATACAATCTGGATCGGCCTTTTTAGTCAATTCACCATAAGCAATTACCTTTTGTGCAAGACATCCAGACTTGCATTTATTTATAATTATACATGATGAACATGGCTCCATAACATTTGATGATAAGTATTCTCGAACCGCTAGAAGAAAAGGAGAGCGCTCCCAGCAATCACTGAGAGAAAAATCGCTAAGAATTGAAAATTTAAGGGTACCTACTACCTCTTCAGCTTTAATTTGTTTAAATGCATCACATGGATAAATTCTCAAATCCGGACCAATAATTAGGCGGTTTATTGCGGACATACAATGTGGAGTGTCATTAAGTAAGAGAAAATTATATGGTGATCCCGTACGCACATCAAAGGATTTTCTTAAATCGATAATTATCTTCCTCAGTTCAAGATTTTGTTGGTGACTTAAAATTCCTTTCCCGAGTAAATAGCCTCTCCCTTGAGGAACTAACCGTAATACACTCACTCTGTTAATTCCTATTTTGTTAGCCAACTTAATTATATTCGGTAGGTCTGTGTAGTTATAGGAAAGGGGTACGAAGTGAAACTCTGTTATCATACCCAGAGTTGTGGCTATACTAACTGCCCTTAGAGTATTATCAAAGCTATCTTTTATTCGTGTTACTTTTTCGTGTCTTGAAGCTGTACTACCAAACACGCTAAAAACCAACCTATTAGCACCTCGGTGCTTTAGGCGATGAAGTTTTGTTTCTATATTTTCGACGTTTCCTGATGTATAGATAGTAACTGAAAGCCCACCATTGCTAGCATGAGAAACTGCCTCTTCTATTCCCGGCCAAATTAAGGGTTCACCCCCAGAATAAACGATTTCCTTTATTCCCATATCAATGGCCTCATGGATAATTCTATTACAGTCCGTAGTAGTCATTTCGTTTGCAGATAAAGGTGAAGAGTCGCTAGAGCAGTGTATACATGCTAGGTTGCATTTATGAGTAACTTCAATTTTTAGTTCCTCTAGTTTGTACTGATACCTAAAATCATTCATGAGTACTCTCCAATATCTTTAGAGCTTGCTTATGGTTATCTATATACGCACGCGAAGAAATGCAGGTTAGTGGTCCTGGTAAATAATTTGTCTCTGCTGCTAAGAATTGAAGCAGATTGCATAGTCCCCAATAATTACCATACGCTTTTTTTAGAAAATCATGGTTTCGGTACACTGCTAATAAACCTAATATTTTCTGATTCCCCGATTCAAGTTGAACCGCAAGATAGTTCAAACAGGGTGATCCACAGCATCTAATTGTTTCACCACCAGGATTTTGGATTAAAATTGTATAGGCTGCTTTATGTGTTGCTTTTCTATATCTAATTGCACTAATGATATTACTTAGTTGATTAATCGGTCCTTTAGGTGTTTGGTAGTAAGTCATTCTCCGAAAGTATGTTCCCCAACTCGTCTTGAGTCTGTCATACATACCATGTGGTCTGTTGTAGTTATCAAAAAGAATATCGGCATTATTTAAACGGCGGTAGAAATTATGTGGGAATATCGTATATGCAACCGCTTTAGGTGTAAGCATTTGGTGTTCCCTAAAAAAACTTGTAATTGTTGTATGGAGTTCCCTATCAAGGGTTGTTGGATCAGAAATATGTACAACAATGTTACGAGACTCCCACCCATTTTGACATAAATATTGGGTAGTGCTTATCCAGGCATGTTGGAAGCTCTTTGAATTGATTAATCTAGGGGCGTTCATTTGATCCTCCCCTCTTATCTATTAAATAGGCCATAATCCATCTACTTATAACTATTTTATACTATTAAACCACATTATTCTATAATATGTTAAAATTCTGTAATGGAGAGGGGCTATGGAAAAGGCTAAATTAAACTGAAAATAGTTAACTGGCCAAGGCTAAGCTTATAATGCCTTGGCTGTATGGGCAAGAAAGAGCTAGCTCAAGATTTATCAATTTTACTCCGCAGGGGGTTGACTTTTAGAATAATATTGGATATGGTTTTTAATAAAGCTATTGCTTTATCCGCTTGCATTGCGCTTGGCAATGCACAGCATTCTGGTATCTGCTAAAACAGATGCAGAAACAGCACATTGAAATGATATATATGTGAGTTTTTGTACGCCTATGTTTTAGCAGGGGCGTATTTTTAATTTAAGGAGGTCATTTAATGACAAAGTTTACGTTCCCTGTAAAATCATTTAAGCGGTTTGATGAACCCCATCAGGGTATATCGTCGAGAACTAAGTATCGCTTCTATGTTGAGGTTAAAGATGTGCCAGCAGAATTAATGGAATGGATGGATACAAATCCACGAGAGCAAAAGCTTTCAACAGATGTGGCAAAAGATATACTTGCTTCTCTGCAAACAGATAATAAATCCTTCCACTTATGGAATAGGGGTATTTTGCTATCTGCTGATGAAATTACCTTTGATAACAAAACTTCTCAGGCTACACTTATTATGTTAGATCCTAGAATTCACGGAAATATTGACGGTGGACATACACTTAGAATTATTATTGATCATGATAAGAATATTCTTGCAAACCCCAATACTTATTTTAAGCAATATGTTGAATTCGAGGTTATTACGGGCATTGATTCTACCGTTTTATTAGCTGAAGCAAGAAATACTTCTACACCTGTCGATACAATTTCTATAGAGGAGTTACGCAAGAGTTTTAACTGTATTAAAGATATTATAGGCGGTCAACAAATCAAAGGTGATTTATATTCTAAAAGAATCTCTTTTAAGCAGAATGAGCATCATAATAATCCTAACATTAAGAACATTATTGATATTCGTGAATTAATTGCAATAATTAATATGTTTTGCCCTACAATCTATAGCTTATCAGGTGGGCATCCGATCCAATCCTATACCGGCAAGGAAACTAGTTTACGTAAGTTTTTAAATATGGGGTTATCAAAAGATGCATTAGATGCAGATAAAAAAGCTAGACGGGAAACCGAAATTTCAAAAATGACAGATATTATTCCAGATGTTATCAGGTTATGGGATAGCATTGAATGTGAGTTACCGGATATTTCCAAAAAAATGAATAAACGCTATGGCAGAAAAGCCTATTCAAACTACAAGAAGGATGATAACGATCGTCCGATCGTTGCTGGTAAATCTATGTTTTCCAATCAGCCTGTGTACTACTCGGTACCTAAAGGGCTTATGTATCCGATGGTAGGTGCCTTCCGCGCACTGGTCAGGTACAATGATATAACAGAAAAATACGAATGGGTAGAGGATCCGTTCATCGCTTGGGAAAATCTCAGTGAACAACTTATTGACGCAATTATGAATTCATCTTCAGAGCAAAATGATAATCCAAATGCTATTGGTAAATCACTTAGCACATGGGATGTTTTATTTAACAAGGTATACATTTACAGCCTGGAAAAACAGGCAAACATTCGATAATAATAACTTAATTCATTCCACAGTGGTATGTTCTTGTCCCATTCCGAAGAATAATATAATCGGCTACTTGGATAAGTTCATTCCAAATGAAATCAAAAATGCCCGTTTGGTACCCCAATGCAAATTGCGGGATCGAACGGGCATTTGTTCTAATACCTTCTATATACGAGCTGTTATATGCTTATCCCTTCACCCTCGTCTCATAATACCTCTCAATCTGCCTCTCACATATCCCCAGCAATTCATCCTTATCTTCTTCAGTTAGCCGCTTCCAGAGCGCTGGTACGAAGGCCACCTGGCTCAGGTCTTTGCGGTGTTCCAGGAAGAATTTGCGCTCGAATTTTTCGAAGGGCATGGTGAGCATCAGTCGGGCAACATCGAAGTCGCTCATTTCTTTTACTCGGTTAATTGTTGCAGTGGGTATTTCTATCTGCAGTCCGGCATCAGCCCGCTGTTCGTAAAAGGCGCGGAAGTAGCTTACCAGCGCTCCCAGGTCCACCTGCCCTTTTTCATTAACCAGGGTTAGCATGCCTTTGAGCATTACCGGTTTATGGGAAGTGGTCATGTGCCCGGCTTTAACATATCTAAAAAAGTCCTGTCTGATTTCTTCAGGCTTGCGGGCGGGTATATTCAGTTGCTGTCTTATATCCTCCAGGCGCTCCCGCTGAAAGTAGCGGTGATTTACTCTTCCCATGGGTAATTCAAAGTCAGGTCCAGGAGTAATCTTACCCTCATCAACCCAGCGACGGGCAGTGGTATCGTCCACGTATAGTTCCAGAGCCAGTTCATGCAGGGACATCATGTCTTTGATTTCTTCCTGCCAGTCAAATAGGTCTACCAGTTCGTAATCCTTGATGAAGATGTTATGGGGTAAAATGGTTTCAATTTTTTCTCCCAGCCGCAAGCGCCGGTTCTCTTCTTCCATTTCTTCTGGCGGAGCCATCACCAGAGCGCCAGGTCGGTATTCCCGTAAGCGCAGCAGGCGATGAAGGTTTACCGAATGATTGTGCCGGGCAGTATTATCAATAAAATCAAATACCAGCAGGGCTTCTTTGCCCGCCACTTTTCGGGTTCCTCGTCCCAGTTGCTGCAGATAAATGACCTTGGATAGTGTGGGTCGGGCCATGAATAGCACTGCTGTTTCCGGACTGTCCCAGCCTTCATTGAGAATGTCGCAGGCGCATAAAACCTTTACCTGGCCTTGATGGTAATTTTCCAGTATGGCCTCCCGGTCTTTCTTTTTCATACGCCCTTCTACTACTTCTGCCTTGACCCCACTATCCCGGAATAGCTGAGCTACTTCCAGAGCATGTTGTACACTGGCGCAAAAGACTACGGCTCTTTCTCCCGGCACATGGGACAGGTAAGTTTCCACGATGAGCTGGTTGCGTTCAGGTACATGCACGCAGTTATCCAGGTCACGGTAATTGTAGCGTATGCCATTAATCCGCACCTGGCTAAAATCAATGTTGGTTTTCACCCGTACACAACGAATAGGTACCAGTTCTCCGATTTCCACGGCGGTTTTTAAATCCAGGCGATGGGCTTCATTCTGGAATATCTCCATAATCGATTCCTGGTCATGGCGTTCCGGGGTTGCGGTCAATCCTAACAAGAAACGGGGGTTGAAGTAGGATAATACTTTGCGGTAGGTAGCAGCGGCAGCATGATGGGCTTCATCGATGATTATGTAGCCAAAATGATCAGGGGCAAACTGAGATAAGCGATTATGTAAGCCCTGGATACTGGCCACCATTACATCTGCATCCAGGGGACCGGCATAGTTATCGATAATCTTTACCCGAGCCTGGGGCCACAATTCCTTAAATCGGTTAGCCGCCTGTTGCAAGAGTTCCAAAGTATGGGCCACAAACAGGGTGCGAAATCCCATACTGCAGGCATCGAGGACGGCAGTAGTAGTCTTGCCCGTACCCTGGGCATCCGCTATAAGGGCCATGCTGTGATACTCGGCGCGTAGTTCCTGCAAACGATCCAGAGTTTCCTCCTGGTGAGGCCGTAGTTCCAATACCGCCCCCCGTTGCCGGGGCAGGTAATCATCATAGATGCGGAAATGCGGGCTCTGCCCTAGAAACTGTACCAACTCCGACTTTACCTTGTCGCGCTCATTAACCAGTTGGCGATAAGTCCAAATATATACCCTCCAGCCCAGATAGGTAAGGCTGTTGCGCTTGAGTAAATCGTCCAGATATTTATCTTCTGAAACCAGGGCCGGGTTATGCCACTGTTCACCATCAATTTCAATAGCGAATGCATCCAGATCGGTTTTTAAGGCATAGTCTATGTAGCAATTATCTCCGTATATGTTCTGGCATGGATATTCATTAATCAGGTATTGGATTTTATCCAGGCCGAAGGTTTCTTGAAACAGTTCTACAAACAAATCTTCAGCATAACTGGCTGTATCTACCGCCTGGTAGTGGTCCTGGTATTTGTCCGGCGTCATAACCTCTCCTCCCCCTGAGATTGCTCGCTACTTTAATGCCTCTAGTAAATCCGTTTATCCGGTATTACTCCCCGTACCCCACCCCGGGGGTTGTCGATGTCACCCTGATAGCGTGGTATCAGGTGAATATGCAGGTGCATTATGGTCTGTCCGGCGGCTTCGCCGCAGTTTACCCCGATGTTATAGCCATCGGGACTGTACTCCCGCTCCAGCATTTTCTTAGCTTCTTGCAACAGATCATTTAAGGCCCGGCGTTCCTCTATGGTAGTATCAAAAAAATCTGCTACATGGCGTTTGCTGATAATCAGCAAATGCCCGGGAGAAACCGGGTATTTATCATAGCGAGCCCAGGCTAGATCGTTTTCCAGTATGAGTGCTTCCTGATTACAGAAAATGCAGTTGTTATCCATTGTTTACTCCACCTCACCACTATTTAAGTGGAAACATCAGATTTAACTCCTTAAAACGCCTTGCCACCATCTTCCTTATATGGTAATTCGCCTATGTAGTATATTAGTCCTGCCATAATTTGCTTGTACTAACTTTAGCCTAAACCCATGACAATATCATGTCATTTTGGTCGGCCGTTTTTGAAAAATATGGTGAGTGAAAAACCTCAGATTAAATGAGGAAGAAGAGAAACAATTGGAGACAGAAATAGGCAGGATAGATGCAAAGGAGGCTAATATGTCCGGGGACAGGCCCCGGACTTATTGTAAAAAAGCCTCGTCCATTATGCTTATAAATGAAGCAATGTCTCTTCTCAGCATCTTGGATATTTTAGATAGCTTTTTCAGTAGCGCCATTTCTTTATTTGAATCAAGGTTGACCCCATAAACATTTCTAAAGACATGTCTAAACCCTCTGAGTTCATTCAGTAAATTTAGTGTTTCCTCCGAATATAGTCTCGGCCTCAATCCATCTAATTCCAGGCTCATGTTAAAAATCAATTGATAATGCCAATTATCTCCGTCTGGCATTCCCTCTCCAGTTGCTCTGCATACATGAGTAGCAATTTTCTCTATTGCATTATAATAATCATGCAGATATGACCCAATAGCTCTACGGGCCAAATCGCTGGATAGATCTAATCCAGAAATATTACTACTCACAACCTTTGGAAATAATCCTTCCTCTCTTAAAGCCTGTTCTATCAAATTTAGATTCTGTAATTCATAATCTATCCTGGCCTTTAAAGCAATATATTCACTTTTGTTCATTACAGCTTCACTCCATTCTGTTGTATGTTTTTACGTAAACTCTCGAAAACATCGGTACTACAAGCGATGCTCACCTCGATGTCACCTGCAATCATTTGTGCTTCATGGAGTGCTGTAAAATAGCCTTCGCCCAGACCTTCAACATAGAGGTCAATATCCGAATAATCGTCAAACCTGCCATTTACCAAAGAGCCGTATAACACTACGTTTGATACGCCATATTTATCCTTTAACATGGTTGCAACATCTTTAGCTGCTTTTAATGCTTGCTGTTTTCTCACTTCTATATTTTGTTTTTTTCTTTGTTCAATTACCTGGTGGTTTCTTCGAATTTTCTCAATCATTAAAGCAGCACCTCCCATTCTGCTTATGCCATATGTCCGGGTAAGTCCGGGGACAGTCCCCGGACTTATTATGTTCGGGCCTTCTAAATTCATTATAACCTCATAAAATCAGTATACAACCTAAAGACTTGATATAAACATGTTAAATTGCAATAACTTGGAATTACCTCCTGGTTTGTTAGTAACATGATATTATTAGGAAAAGGAGGGGAGTTTTGTGAACTGCCTGGAAGTTATAATGACGCGGCGTAGCATCAGGAAGTTTAAGCCTGATCCAGTTAAACGGGAAGATATTATGACCATACTGGATGCGGGACGCATGGCCCCATCGGCGGGTAATCTGCAGCCCTGCCATTTCGTGGTGGTAGAGGATCCGGGTGTGAAAGCAGAGGTTCGGCAGGCGGCACTGGGGCAGGAATTAATGGGCAGTGCACCAGTGGTAATAGCGGTCTGCGTGGAGCCGGAGCGTTCTTCCAAGTATGGGGACATGGGACGCAATTACTTTTGTCTTCTGGATGCTGCCAATGCTACCGAGAATATGCTGCTGGCAGCTCATGCCCTGGGTTATGGCACCTGCTGGGTAGGAGGTTTTATACAGTCGATGGTTAAGGAGGTACTGGGTTTACCGGAGGATGTTCATGTGGTATCACTGATTCCACTGGGAACAGCCAATGAAAAGCCGCAAGTACCCCCGCGCCGACCGTTGGAAGACATGGTGCGTTGGGAAAAATGGTAAACAGAAAGGGGAGGCAGTGATGAGTGAAATCATGGAATACCAGATGTTTATCGATGGACAATGGACACCCGGCTCTTCCGGGGACACTATGGACGTAATTAACCCGGCTACCCGAGAAGTGGTAGCACAAGTACCCCGGGGAACAAAAGAAGATGTAGACCGAGCCCTGGCCTCGGCCCGCCAGGCCTTTGAATCGGGGGTATGGTCAGGCAAATCGGTGGAGGAAAGAGCCGCAGTGCTAATGAATGCAGCTATGCTGGCTGTGGCCAATAAAGAAAGATTAGCCTATCTGGAAGCCCTCACTTCCGGTGCCACTATCCGCCGCACTTCAACCGTCGATGCGGCGGAAGTAAGTGCTACCCTGCTGTTATCGGCTATGATCGCCAAAGAGCTGCCCAAAGTGGAGCATACTTTTTTCTCGCCTCCCTGGGTGGCTCCCATGCACAGCTACTGGAAACGGGAACCGATAGGGGTATGTGCCGGGATTACTCCCTGGAACTTCCCTTTGATATTAGCCATTTTTAAAATTGCCCCTGCGCTGGCTATGGGCAACAGCTTGGTCATGAAACCGGCCAGTATTACCCCGGTTACTACCCTGGAGCTGGCTAAGATTTTAAGTGATGCCGGGGTACCTCCGGGGGTGTTTAACGTAATTACCGGTCCCGGGTCTTCGGTTGGGGATTATATGGCCCAACACCCGGAAGTGGATAAGATTGCTTTTACCGGCTCAACCGAGGTGGGACGTCACGTTGCTCACCTGGCAGCTGACAGTATTAAACGGGTCACCCTGGAACTGGGGGGTAAATCTCCTATTATCGTGCTGGATGATGCTGACATGGAAGTAGCGGCCAATATGTGCCTGCTGGCTTTTCTTTTCCACTCCGGGCAGGTCTGTGAATCGGGAACACGGCTGTTTGTACCCCGGCATATGCAGGACGAGCTGGTAGAGCGTATGATTGCCAAGATTAAGAAAATGGTAATTGGCAATCAGTTAGACCTGGAAACAGACCTGGGACCAATAGCCAATCAGGAGCAGTTGAATACTATTATGAATTATGTGGAAGTTGGTAAGGAGGAAGGAGCCCAGTTAGCTTATGGCGGTAACCGTTTGACTACCGGCATATACGAGAAGGGTTTCTTTTTTGAACCTACTATTTTTATAAATTGCACTAACCAGATGACCCAGGCCCGGGAGGAGATATTCGGCCCGGTACAGTGTGTAATTCCTTACGATGATGAAGAGGAAGCGGTGGCTATGGCCAATGACAGCATCTACGGCCTGGGGGGTGGAATCTGCAGTACTAATGCTGGGCGAGCCCAGCGGATGGCTTCCCGCCTGCGTACGGGAACAGTTTGGATAAATACCTGGCATGTTCTGCGCCCGGATGCCCCATTCGGAGGCTATAAACAGAGCGGTTACGGGCGCGAATGTTCTTACCATTCTCTGTTAGCCTATAGCGAAGTCAAGCACGTGTGCCAGGATTTGACCCCGGATGGCAGCGAAAAGCTGCTGAATCTTTTAATCGGTTCTAACCGTTAGGTGAGTGGCAATGATAGATAGGAGGTTTTAAAAAATGGCTATTCCAAAATATTTTATGTGGGATTTTCGCAGTGTGGTGGAAGTCGGTGCCGGTTGTCGCACTTTTGTTCCCCAGCGTTTTACTGATATGGGTTGCAAACGCATCGGCCTTATTACGGACCCTGGTTTGGTAGAGGCCGGTGTAGTAGAAATGGTTACCGATATTTTTACTGCTCAAGGCCAGCCCTGCATTGTGGGGATATACGATAGGATAGAGCCTGATGCGGTAATGCGGGTTATAAATGATTGTGCCCGCTGGTGCCGGGAACTGGCTGTAGATGGTCTGCTGGCGGTAGGCGGCGGCAGCGTGTTGGATTCGGTTAAAGGAGTTAAGGCTTTGCTGGGAATGGGGGAAGTAGATATCCGGGAAATCATGCCCGGTAATGTTGGGCCTTATCTGCGGCCTCTGGGTAAACCTTTGAATATCCCCCATATTGCCCTGCCCACAACTGCCGGCACCGGATCTGAGTCCTCTCCCCTGGCAGTAATCTACAATGAAGATGCCAGGGTCAAGGGGGATCTTCTACACCCCTACCTGCCCGCTGATTATGCTTTTTTAGACCCTGATTTAACTGTAGGTCTGCCCCCTAAAATGACGGCTGATACCGGTTTTGACGCTCTCTCTCATGCAGTAGAAGCTATCAGTTCACCGGGCACTAACTGCATGATAGATGGGCTCTCCATCCAGGCGATTAAGCTTATTTTTAAATACCTGCCGGCTGCCGTGGAAAACGGCCGGGATCTGGAAGCCCGTACCAAGATGCTGGTAGCCAGTAATATGGCAATTATGTCTTTTGCTATGTCGGGGCTCTTCTACCCTATCCATAATATAGCCCATGCGGTAGGAGGACAGCTCCGTATTCCTCACGGGGAAGCTAATGCCGTGCTTATCCCCATTTTAATGGAGCAGTATCCTAAACATTACCTGCCCAATGCTGAAGCCCTGGCGGATGCCCTGGGTATCCCGGCAGGCCTGACAGCTGAGGAAATAGTACCCGCAGCCGCAGAAAAAGTTCGCCAGCTGCAGCAAAAATGTGGAGTTAGTCCACAGTTTACGGCACAATTAGATCAGGCTACTCGTGATTTAATGTTCTGGGCGGTACGATTAGACCCGGCCGGGCTTTTCTACCCGCTGCCGGACCCGGTAATTAAGGAGTGCATTACCTGTGCATTCAGCTAATTGGTACGGAAATAGATTTTTTGACACTGATGGTTTATGAAAAACACTGATTTTTTATAATTCTATAATGAAAGCGAAAGCTAAAACTTCCGCTACGGACTATAGGATTTAAGAAACAGTAGTGATACAGAAATAGGCGATAATAATCAGGTTGCTTAGTAATAAGTGACGAATAAGAACTTAAGTAATTGTTGAGAGTAAGGGGTGAGGGGTCAGGGGTGAGGATTGTAGGGGCAGACCCATGTGTCTACCCGTTGGGAGGGACCTTACCCGCTAGTGATCTGCTTAACCGCGGGCGACACGGGTTCGCCCCTACAGATGGGGGGATAATTATTCTCTTATGACCCGTAATTAAGCGCAGTGGCGGGGATGGCCAGGGCCCGGTTTTGTTCTTCACCATCTATAGTCAGGGTTCCGGTGGCATAGATAATGCCGACCAGGTGGCCTTTTTCATCTAAAACCGGGCTGCCGCTGCTGCCCGGAGCGATAGTGGCAGCAATGGTAAATACCAGCATACCATTTTCAGTTTTATAATACTCCTTTACCTCGCCCCGGGACGAAACCCGCTGGAATCCGCGGGGGTTGCCAATTATAGTTACGGTTTGTCCTATCTCTGCCATCTGGTCTGTGACTACCGGTAAGAAGGGTAAGTCTTTACCTTGAAGCCTTACTATGGCCAGGTCATAACCGTCAATAATGTCTATGTCCTGGCTGAATAAGCGATTGCCATCACTAAGAGTAACCTCCACCGCAGAGGCTTCTTCGACTACATGGCGGTTAGTGACTATCATTCCCTGGGGCGCCAGGTTAAAACCGGTACCCTGGCTGCTGACTCCTCCCGCGGTTTTAGTAGTCTGAATGTTTACCACTGCTGGTTTGCTTTGGCGCACTAAATCTTCTTCGGATAAAGTTTTATTCTGTTTTAGAAAATCCAGGTGCGGTGGCCATAAAAAGGGCAGCCAGGCGTAGGAAAAAGCAACGAAGGCCAGTAAGATTATGACGGCGGCAATTTTAAATACCGGCTGGTTCCTTTTATCCGTTTCGGTATCTTCTTCCTCCAGCATATCCCACTCTTCATCTATGGTGTTTTCAAATTCCCATTCGTTTTGGGGTTGGTTTTTATCGTACATGTTTTTTCACCTGCCCCCGTATTTCCAGCCTATCATTATACCTGCCGAGACCGCTTGCTCTGGTCAAACATTTCTTTTACCGACCACAGGTTGATAAAGGCATTATAGCCCCACCACATGGACCAGGTAGCGGTTTTAGCTGAAATAGAGAAATACAGACAGGCTATACCCAGCAGGAGAAAGGCAATCCAGGGCCATACGCCAAAAATAGTTTCCAGCTTGACTATTAATATATGATAGAGGCCAATGGTTAGCAAAACATAGAGTCCGAAATATACGCCTATCCATTCCATTTAATATTCCGCTCCTAACTACTGAATTAAATAAAGCCGATTAGTCTATATACAGTATAGCTTGCCGGCCTGTTATTAGCATTAAAAAAACCGAGGTAGGCTTTTATGGCCGTACCCCGGTGCTTGATAGTTGCTTTATTTAGTTATCTCTACCCGGTCAAAATAGGTCAACCCCAGAGGGGAGACATGCAGGTTCTTAACATAGGGTTTAATCATGCTATTTTGGGTGTAGAAGAATATCGGAGCCATGATGGCTTCATCCATGAAGAGTTTTTCCGCCTGGTGCAGGGTAGTCATCCGTTCCTGCTCATTGGTAGCCAGGCGGGCTTTCTTAACTAACTGGTCAAACTCAGTATTTTCCCACTGCGGGTCATTATTACCGCTGTCGCTGGTAAACAGGTCAATAAAGGTCATGGGGTCATTGTAGTCCCCAATCCAACCATCACGGGCAACCTGGAAATCTCCCTGCTGGCGGGTAGGGATAAATACTCCCCATTCCATGTTAGCCAGCTTGATGTTGCTGATGCCCAGGTTCGTTTTCCACATTTCCAGTATAGCTTCGGCGAGAATCTTGTGTTCCTCGGTGCTGTTGTAAATCAGGGTTACAGGCGGAAAGTTTTTCCCGTCAGGATAACCGGCCTCGGCCAGTAATTGTTTGGCCTGGGTTACATCAGCTTTAACCGGGAAGAAATCGCCGCCTACACTACGGAACTCTTTATCGGGAGTAGCATCCGGTATTCCGGGGGGTACGAAGGCAGTAGCCGGAGTCCCGGTTTTTCTTACCTTATCCACAATAGTTTGACGGTCAATAGCCAGGGCAAAGGCTTTCCTTACCTTAACATTATCGAAGGGAGCCTTCTGGGTATTAAAAGCGTAATAATAAGTCCCGGCCTGGGGCATAACATGGAGCTCCTTGGATTCCTTCTTCAGGCGAGCTACCTCAGTTAGTGGAATACTGTCGATAACGTCCAATTCTCCAGCTTCGTAGGAGGAGAGCATGGTACTCTCTTCACCGATAAAGGTAATCATGACGCTATCAATTTTTACCCGCTCTTTATCCCAATAGTTCTCATTTTTAACCAGTTTGATGTGGTCTTTGCTTACCCATTCGGCAGCCTTGAAAGGTCCATTACCTATATAGGTTTCCGCCTTGCGGGCCCACTGATCGCCATATTTCTCAATGATATCCTGCCTTACCGGCATCAGGGTGGGGAAAGAGGTCAGGCTCAGGAAATAAGGTGTAGGTGCATTTAAGGTTACTTCCAGGGTGTTGGCATCAAGTACTTTAATACCCAGGTCTTCGGCTTTGGCCGTACCTGAATTGAACTCTTCCCCATTTTTAATGTAGAAGAGCTGATAAGCGTACTCGGCTTTAGTTTTTGGATCCAGGGCCCGCTGCCAGGAATAGGCGAAATCCTTTGCGGTAACTAGTTTACCATCTGACCACTTGGCATCTTTACGCAGGTGGAAGGTATAGGTCAGCTTGTCGGGAGAGATATCCCAGCTTGCGGCAACTCCGGGTATAGGCTTGTCGTCAGGATCCAGGGCAGTTAGTCCTTCAAAAACAGCGGATGCAATGGTTCCTCCATCAGTGGAGGTGTTCTGGATAGGGTCAATGGTTTCCGGTTCTTGTCCGTGGTTATAACGGAGAACCTTCTCTGCAGGTGCCTTATTACCTCCGGCACAGCCAGTAAACAGGGTAGCCAGAAGTGATAAGATGAGCAGACCGACTAAAAAGCGTTTTTTCATAACTTTGCCTCCAATTTTTAGTAAGTAGAATTAATTAGACACAGATAACACTGATTTCCTATGATTTACACTGATTTTATTAATACACCTAACCCTAACTTCTATTTTCATCCTTGGTTTGCCGTGTGCCCTTTAGAGTATGGCCCTACGGCCATGGGCGCCAATTAGAAATCGTGCTT
Source organism: Syntrophomonas sp. UBA5432 (assembly GCA_002424365.1). GTDB lineage: Bacteria > Bacillota > Syntrophomonadia > Syntrophomonadales > Syntrophomonadaceae > UBA4844. The sequence goes on from DIRQ01000076.1 coordinate 18,342, forward strand.
ATAACAATATTGTCTTCGAATTTAGAAATTGATTAATCGTATAGAGTGAGGAGTAAGGGGTTAGGGGTTAGGGGTAAGGGGTAAGGATACCCTAGGGGTTTGGCCCTATCGCGTATAGAGCTGCCAACTCCGGGCGAACACATGGGTTCGCCCCTACACTCACTCCTCACGCCTCACTCCTCACGCCTCACACGCGCGGTGACAGGCTACCTGATGCCCGGGTGCAATTTCCACCAGAGGGGGTACCACCTGGCTGCAAATTTCCTTTACATAGGAGCAGCGCGTCCGAAAACGGCAACCTGAAGGCGGGTTTACCGGGCTGGGGATTTCCCCTTCCGGCATTTTCTCCGTTTTAGCGGTGACATCCGGGTCAGGAATGGGTATAGCTGATAACAGTAAACGGGTATAGGGATGGACCGGGTTGTGGTATAGTTCATGACTACCGGTCAGTTCCACTAATTGGCCTAAATACATTACCCCTACCCGGTGAGAAATATGCTTAACCATGGCCAGGTCGTGGGCAATAAAAAGATAAGTCAGTCCCAACTCAGCCTGTAATTCCTCCAGCAGGTTTACTACCTGCGCCTGAATAGATACGTCAAGGGCAGAAATAGGTTCATCGCAAACTACAAAATCCGGATTAACCGCCAGGGCCCGGGCAATACCAATGCGCTGGCGCTGGCCTCCGCTAAACTCGTGGGGATAACGGTTCACATGTTCAGCATTAAGCCCTACCCGATTCAGTAGTTCTTCAATCCGCCGCTGCCGTTCCCTCCCCCGGGCCAATCCATGGATATCCAGAGGTTCAGCAATAATATCCCCTACGGTCATACGGGAATTAAGCGAAGCATAGGGGTCCTGAAAGATAATTTGCATACGCCGCCGCAGGGAACGTAATTCGTTTTCACCAAGCCCGGTGATTTCCTGATCGTCAAAAAATATATGTCCGGCAGTGATATCATACAAACGTATAACGCTGCGCCCCAGGGTAGTCTTACCGCAGCCGCTTTCCCCTACCAGACCTAGGGTTTCCCCTTTTTGGACACTAAAGCTTACATCATCTACGGCCTTTAAAATTTTTTTCTTCCCCCTGCTTGAATCTATAACAAAGTGTTTTTTTAGATTTTCTACTGTTAGTATTTCCTTCGAATCCTTCATTTACTAACTGACCTCCTTTCCCGGGGCCTGATGGTGACATAGCCAGCAGGCGGCGGTATGACCGGGGTTAACTTCAGTTAGCTCGGGTCTTGTTTCAGCACAGATACGCATAGCGTATTGACAGCGGGGCCAGAAAGGGCAGCCCGGTGGCGGCAACAAAAGGTCTGGTGGCTGTCCATCAATAGGGATGAGCCGTCCCTGATCCAGTTTGCGAATATCGGGTACTGACTTTAAAAGCCCCCAGGTGTACGGATGACGGGGATTATGGAAAATGTCACGGGTTCTGCCTTCTTCTACAATAATCCCTCCATACATTACCAGGATGCGGCTGCACAGCTGGGCTACTACCCCCAGGTCATGGGTAATCATGATGATAGAGGTATTAAAATGCTCTTTTAAATCTTTCATCAAGGCCAGTATCTGAGCTTGTATAGTCACGTCCAGAGCAGTAGTAGGCTCATCCGCAATGAGTAAGCGAGGTTGACAGCTTAAAGCCATAGCAATCATAGCCCGCTGGCGCATACCGCCGCTGAATTCATGGGGATACTGATCAAAACGCTGCTCGGGATCAGGAATACCGGTTAAGGCCAGCATCTCCACCGCTTTCTTTTGAGCCTGGGCTCGGGATAAATGCTGGTGCTGCATCAAGGGCTCCATAATCTGGTTGCCCACAGTATAGACCGGGTTAAGTGAAGTCATAGGGTCCTGGAAAACCATGCTGATTTCGTTACCTCGAATCTGCTGCATTTGGGCCGAAGATAAGGTCAGCAAATCCCGGCCATTAAAATTAATACTACCCGCCTTAATTTTGGCAGCAGGCGGCAGGAGTCCCATTATAGATAGGGAGGTAACACTCTTGCCACTCCCGGATTCACCTACAATGCCCATGACCTCACCCTGATCCAGGGTAAAGCTCACACCGCGCAGGGCCTGAACTTCTCCGGCATAGGTATAAAAAGACATCTTAAGGTTATTTAGTTCCAGTAAGTTTGACATTCTTTTTTACCTACTTTCGCAACTGGGGATCCAGGGCATCACGCAGCCCGTCCCCCAGGAAGTTAAAGGCCAGCATAGTAATGGCAATGGCCATCGCCGGGAAAAACAGCATATGGGGATAAGAGCGGATACCGACCACCGCATCTGAGGTCATCATCCCCCAGCTGGCTGCAGGAGCGGATACCCCTAACCCGATAAAACTTAAAAAGGCTTCGGTAAATATGGCCGCCGGGATGCACATGGTAACCGTTACTATTATGGGCCCCATACAGTTAGGAATCAGGTGGCGGAAGAGAATGCGCCTGGTGTTTGCTCCCATAGCCCGTGCTGCCAAGACAAAGTCCTGCTCCTTCAAATAAAGAATCTGGGCACGTACAATCCTGGCCATATCTACCCAGTAGACCAGCCCCAGGGCTATGAAAATGCTTTTTAATCCCGGTCCCATTAAAACCATTAAGAGTATTACAGTTAAGACCAGCGGTATGGAGTAGAAAATATCTACGATACGCATCATGATATTGTCTACCCTTCCCCCGGCCAACCCGGCAATCCCGCCATACAATACCCCCACTACCAGATTAATAAAACTGGCTACAAAGCCGACTGCCAGTGAAATACGGGCGCCATAAAGCACCCGCACCAGCATATCCCGGCCCAGGGTGTCGGTACCAAACCAGAATTGACGGCAAGGCCCCACCCCCTGCTGCTCCAAGAACTGCTGGGAGTAGGAGTAAGGGGATAAGAAGGGCCCGAATAAGGCCAGCAGTACTACTGCTACAATGGTGAATAAACCTAACATAGCTATCTTATTCTCCCGGAACCGGCGCCAAACATCCTGCCAATAACTGATTCCGGGGCGCATCTGTTCATTATTCTCATTTTCCTCTACCCGTAAAGGAGTAAAACTATCGGGGGTAATTGTAATTTCACTGTTTCCTAACATCTATTCAAAACCTCCCCTATTTACCCAGCCGGATTCGGGGATCGATAACTCCGTAAAGTAGATCCACCACCAGGTTCATAAAGATAAGAAATGCGGCATAAAAAATAGTTACCCCCAGGATGGTGGTATAGTCACGGTTACTGATCGAAAGTACGAACTGTTGACCTAACCCGGGAATAGCAAAAATCTTTTCTATAACGAAAGAACCGGTTAAAACCCCGGCAATAAGAGGTCCAAGATAAGTAACAATAGGAACCAAAGCATTACGCAGGGCATGTTTGTAAAGCACGGTACGCTGGGGCAATCCTTTAGCCCGGGCAGTACGAATATAATCCTGGCCGATAACCTCCAGCATACTGGAACGGGTGAGCCGGGCAATGTAAGCAGTAGGATAGAAGGCCAGAGCTACTGCCGGCATAATCACACTCTGCCAGGAAACCCAGCGCGATGTAGGCAAGAGTTCCAGCTTTACCCCAAAAATATAGATCAGCAAGGTAGCCAGGACAAAATTAGGTACAGCTACCCCCAGGGTAGCCATAAACATAGCCGTATGATCCTGCCACTGGTTCTGGCGCAGGGCGGAAATAACCCCGGCCGGGAGGCCAACTAAAAGCATAAGGACCAGTGCCGCTAAACCCAGCTGGGCTGAGACCGGAAAACCTTGTCCGATAATCTCATTTACGGTAACACCCTCGTACTTAAGGGAGGGACCAAGCTCACCATGGGCCAGACCTTGAAAATAATAGCCATATTGTTTCCATAAAGGTTCATTCAGGTGATATTGGGCCTCAATATTCTGCCGGATGGCCTCCGGCATTTTTTTATCCCGGGTCAATGGATCCCCTGGGATAGAGTGCATCAGAATAAAGGTAATAGTTATTATTACCCATAAGGTAAAAAGGGAAGTCCCGATGCGTTTGAGAACATATCGAAACATAATATAGTACTGCCTCCCGCCTGTTTCCTAGTTATATCCTTTACAGGTTAATATATATATCGCTTTGTCGAATATTAGGTATCATAATCATATATCATCTATTTTAGTCGATTATCCTTCCCGTTTAAACTGGCTACTAAAGGAAATAGTGGAAATATAGGGGTCAGTCGTATTTTAGAAGGTAAAAAAAAGTCTAGCCCAGCCTCCCGTTTAAGGGAAACCGGGCTAAACCGGGGTATAAGGAGTTAGATGCTGATATCTGAAGAATACCAGACATTGTCTATATTGATTAGGAAAATATGTTCACCAGTAATCTGATTATTAGTCTTAAACCACAGGTTGGTGTCGGTATTGGCAGTAAGCTTAGCTACTTCTCCATTTGGTTTTATTTGATACATACAGGTAAAACTGGACAGGTTGAGATCTCCTAGTTTATATTCAATATAACTGTTACTATCGTGTTCTCCGCTTCTCCCGGTGGTAGTGGCTGCTACTTCGATAGGAGCAACCCAATCCAGAACGGCTTCATAACTGTTATCGTCTTTATCTACAACCTTCAGGGTGTATTTGCCGGATTCACGCTGTACATTAAACCATAGGGTCTTATCGGTATTAGGGGTAAGTTTTACCGGGTCTCCATCCTTTTTTTGCATAGTTATGGATTTTACATTATCCTGAGCCAGGCTGAACTGTTGACCATCTACTACAAATTTATACTCCTGATAGACTTTACCATCATGTACGCCTACCTTGCTGGTCTCCTTCAGGGTACCCTCGACGTCCTGAGGAGTTTCATCTTCAGGTTTCTCCTCAGGCTCATCCTTATCCAACAGCTTTTGCAGTATAGCAGCCATCTCCGCCCGGGTTATGGCACTGTTGGGGTTAAAGTTGCCATTAGGATGCCCGGAAATTATGCCCTCCTCATAGAGAGCCAAAATGTATCCTACATCTTCCTGCGAGATTAGGATACCATCTTTGAAAGGGATATTACTGGTATCTACCGGTTCCAGTTCCAGAGCTTTAGCAATCATAACTGCGGTCTGGGCACGGGATGCCTGTACGGCAGATTGGAAACGGTTTAGCTTGATAATGCCTTTTTTAGCAGCTTTATCAGCATCTGCTCTCACCCATTTTGGAATGTCAGCCACTTTGCCCTGGTCGTCATTTTCTACTTTTTCGTCTTCGTTCTCTGTTGCATCTTCTCTTATGGTAACGTCGGCTTCTTCGGCAGCAATGCGCATTACCAGAGACAGGGCTTCAGCCTGGGTAAGTTTCTGGTCTGGTTTGAAACTACCATCAGGATACCCGGTTAAAAGCCCAATTGCAGCCATTTCTTCAATGCACTTAGCAGCCCAGTGCCGATAGGTATCGTGAAAACGTTTCACTTTAACTTTTTCAGGTTTTTCTTTAGTAACCCGATATTGCTCTTGTAATGACTTTTTGATTGCCTTTTCTATCTGGTTTGAGTTTTTTAACTCTTTCTTTTGCTGCCCGGGGGGTACCACCTTTTTGGTGTCTACTACCTTTTTACCATTACTGTTGGACCAGGCTTTGCCATTACCGGGGTCCGCCAATACAGTAGTGGTAAATACCGCTACCAGCAACAAAGCCAGAACCAGGGTTAAGGTTTTCTTCATCAATCTTTCCTCCTTTATTTGTTTTCACTTATATATACGTAGGAGGGGCACAGAAAATGGGGTCAGGCCGCTGACTTTTAGTTCAGCGGCCTGACCCTTTCGCTATTTTACTTCAATTACATGATTTTGGATAGTAATCCCTTAAGCTGGGGAGCACCTATTTCCTCCAGTTCATAACCTACCCTTACTGCAGGTTTGTCAATAGTCATCACCCGGCGCAAGTCAATGGGGGTTCCAATGACCACTATTTCTGCCGGTGAACTATTTATAGTCTGTTCCAGTTCCTGAATCTGAGTCTGACCATAGCCCATGGCCGGAAGTAATCGAGACAGGTGGTTATATTTAGCAAAGGTCTTTTTAATACTACCTACAGCATAAGGCCGGGGATCAAGCAACTCACCGGCGCCCAGCTTTTCTGCCGCTATTACTCCGGCACCATAAGCCATACTGCCATGAGTAAGTGTCGGACCGTCTTCTACTACCAGAACCTTTTTACCTTTGATAGATTCAGGTTGTTCTACGGTGATGGGCGAGTTGGCCAGGATAATAGCAGCGGCCGGGTTATTTCTGCTTATAGTTTCCTTGACCTCCTCTACCTTGGCCGGGTCGGCGGAGTCAATTTTGTTGATAATAGCAATATCCGCCATACGCAGATTAGTTTCTCCCGGATGATAACTGGTCTCATGTCCGGGGCGGTGAGGATCAACAATTACTATATGAATATCGGAAACGTAGAAAGGAATATCATTATTTCCTCCGTCCCAAAGAATCACATCAGCTTCTTCCTCAGCCTGGCGCAGTATAACTTCGTAATCAACTCCGGCGTATACCACCATACCAATATCGATATGAGGTTCGAATTCTTCCCTCTCTTCGATAGTACACTGAAACTTGTCCAAATCATCATAAGTGGCAAAGCGCATGCATACCTGTTCCTCCAGGTTGCCATAGGGCATAGGATGCCTGATAACAGCAACTTTCTTACCTGCTTCGGTGAGTAATTTAGCCACATAACGGGTAGTCTGGCTTTTGCCGCTGCCGGTTCTAACCGCAGTTACGGCTACCACCGGCCGTTTGGATTTAAGCATAGTGGTCTGGGGTCCCATTAAGCGGAAATCGGCTCCACAGGCCATAACCAGGGAGGCTTGGTGCATGACGTATTCATGAGGGACATCACTATAAGCAAAAATCACCTGATCTACATTATACTTTTTAATTAAGTCCGGTAATTCTTCCTCAGCATATATGGGAATCCCTTCCGGGTATCTGTTTCCTGCCAGCAAAGGGGGATATAATCTTCCCTCTATATCCGGAATCTGAGTAGCGGTAAAGGCTACTACTCGATAGGCCGGGTTGTCCCTGAAGTAGGTGTTAAAGTTGTGAAAATCTCTTCCGGCTGCACCCATAATAATTACGCGGTCCTCTTTCATTCAGTTCACCTCTTAATTTTTTTATAGTAGCCTGATTGCTGGTTGGTCCTCCATCTAAGGAAGATGTACCTTTTATCAGAATCTGCTCTTGTTATTTATTATCCCGGTTAGCATCCCAGGAAAACACCTGAATATCTCGACGTAACTCCCAGTCCAAATGATGATAAAATTCAGTTGCCGACTGATTGTCATTAAAAACAAATAGATGAATTTTTAATGCTCCCAAGAATTTCAGTTCAGTTATTACCCGATTAAGTAGCACCTTGCCGTAACCCTTACCCTGGTAATCCGGATGGACTGCCAGGTGGTATATATATCCCCGGCGCCCATCGAACCCACCTAACACTGTCCCTATTAGACCTTTATCAATCCGCAGAACTAAACAAGTGGAAGGGTTTCTTTCCAGAAAGACCTGGAGCGCTTTCTCTTCATCACCTTTGCCTACCCCCAACCCGGGAGTGACGCTCCATAAATTCAGCATTGCCCCCATGTCGCCTGATTGCGCTCTTCCCACCTGGTAGCAATGATCTGAACTCTTCTTATTAATATTACCTTGTGAATTGTTAGTGAACAAGAGTCCCATCCCTTCGTTCATTTGTAGCTTTAGTCAAAAATTACTGTTTTATTATAACTTATCGCAAACTTGAGTAAATACTTACTTAGAAAAAAATGTTTTTACCCCCCTTGGCAGGAACTGCAATATCTGGTGCCGAAATAGATTGAAAATTTGGCAATATTATGTATATTGTTTTCAGGAGTGATAATTGTGCTTATCCGGCTAGCGCAGGATATATGGGTGGTAACTCCAGTGGGAAAACCTCGATACCCCTATGGAAACTGCATGTATATTGAGGATGACATTCCTACGATTATCGACCTGGGGGCTGGAGCACAGGCTTTTGCCGCTATTAATTGTAACGCAATTCAGTTGACACTGTTAAGCCATTTTCATTTTGACCATATTCATGGAGATAGCCTGTTTAAAAACAGCAAACTTATGGCTGGATATGAGGAACGCTTAACCTATAGTAATGAAGAGGAGTACCTCGATTTTCATGGTTATCACCTGTGGGAACCTTTGATGGGGCTTAAACGGGCAGCATATGGCCAGATAATTCCCCTGCCGAATGATGTGCTGGCTCAACCTGGTTTCCGCCACATGCCCCTTGCCGGAACTTTTGCTGATCAGGATGTGCTTAGCCTGGGTAAAATATCCTTAACGGCAGTGCACCTTCCCGGTCATACCAGCGGTCATTACGGGTTTTACCTGGAAAAGGAGGGTATTTTATTTAGTGCTGATATCGATTTAGTAGCAGCCGGTCCCTGGTACAGCAGTAATACTGCGGATATAGGGGATTTGATTCAATCGGTAGAAAAAATAAAAACCATAGCTCCACGAATTATTGTACCTTCGCACCGCCGAATACAAAGCGAAAATATTCCCCAACAATTAGACCGCTATATTCAGATAGTTCTGGAACGTAATCAGAAAATATTCGAGTTGCTTCAAACACCCCGTAGCCTGGATGACCTGGCTGAATTTCGCTTGGTCTTTCCCGAAAGACAGAATCTATACGAACTCTTTTGGGAAAAAATGAGCATCCGCAACCATCTGCGCTATCTCTTTAAACAAAACTTGGTGCAGGAACTGCCCAACGGTCTTTTTGAGCGTATTTGATCTTAGCAGAAATAATCGGAAAGGCTACATAATTTTATAGCCCTTCCGATTATTTAAAACAGGCGGTGAATCCGGGTCACGGAGAAATCTCGCTCTTAATTCTATTACTTGGCTCATGGCATTTTATCGGTCAAGTAGTCGATTTGCTTTCTTTTTTCAAGCAAACACAATGGAAATAACGCTCTTCAAATGCTTTGTAGGGCTTATTGCCGATAAAATGGTTACATATTTTACAACGCGTTTTAGCAATCCGGTTTTGCTTTTCGGTCTTAAGCTGTTTCTCGAAAACAGTCATGGCTTTCATGAACATCTCCCCTTTCCAAGGCACCCGGAGGGTGACGTTGCCTAGACCATAACATTCCTCTCAATAAAACCCGGCCGAACCATTATATCGTGACCCTGATTCCAATCCGCGCAATTGTGTTTATATTTTTTTAGGTACAAAACATAACTGGAGGATTTCCCACCAATATCAGGACCCTCCAGTTAGGACTTGACATTCCGCAACACCTCGAATTCCAGTGATGGACGGAGGTCCCTGTCTATTGTATTCATTATACCAGATCTAAAAAGAATACTCTAGATACCGGCATCTATGGTAATATCTAGCGGCCCTATTCCATAAGCTGCTGCAGAGTTTCTGCAGAAGGTTTATTTGGTATATTAGCTATAACCTGGCCTTGGTAGGTGAAAATGTTATGATCCTGGTCGGTAATCTCACCAATTACAGCTGCAATACCGTTCTTACTGCGAATAGCCGCCAGCACTTCATCAACATTTTCCGGCTCAACTTGAAGCAACATACGGGCCTGGGTTTCACAGATAAAAACCTCTTCCGGAGTAATAGTATCGGTGTTAACCGGGACTTTGTCCAGTTCAACCTTAGCTCCCAATCCTCCGAAACGGGCGGATTCACATACGGCAGCCCCTATACCAGCCGCACCCAGGTCGGAGCAAGCCTTAATTTTTCCGGTAGTAAAGGCGGCTAAAGTAGCCTCCATAGTAGTCTTTTCCTCAGCAAACATGGCAATCGCCGGTTTCATCACCGGGACCAGACCGGCCCGGTACAGTGTATCATTACCATCGGTACCCGTTGCTCCGATTATAATGATTTTGTCTCCCGGGGATTTTGCTGGTTTGGTAAGGGGTTTTTCCGAAACTTGTTTACCAATAACTGACACTACCACAGCAGGGACAATATCACTAAAGGAAGTGGAAAAGCCACCCCCAACTACAAATACCCCCATAGTTTCACACATGTCGGCCATACCTTTAAGCATCAGGTTAATTCTATCTTTACTAGTCATGATTTCACAGTTGCCACAGGTACATTTGCCCTCAAAACCGCAAGGACCTACAATTACTTCATCTTCCAGCGGACGGGTACCAATAAAATCTAAGAGGAACATAGGTCTGGCACCCATGGCCACAACATCACGCATGGCCCCTCCGGCCCCGGTGGCGGCAGCGTCGTAAGGCCGGGGTACACTAGGCGAGCAGTGACTTTCCATTTTTGCGGTAATAAAGCAATCGGTATCAGGTATTCTAAACACAGCGGCGTCATCATTAGCCTCCGGCCCCACCAGTAAAGCCCCGGGCCAGATCTGGTTTACTTTTTGGTTAAGCTGCTTAAATAGAGCAAAATCAATGGCCTTGTCGGTATTGTGATGCAGATGAACAAACAGAGCATGGATAAGCGCCTTTTCAACCTTATTCATAAAACTGCCTCCTATTAATGTAGTTATTTTACTGTAATTTGGTGAGTTTGCAATTAAAATTTATCGTGCTATATTTTATCATAAATTGGCAGGTATTCAAAACTACAATAGTACAGTTTTAGTGTTTCCATGGTATGGTAGTCTATAATTATTAAGTAATTAACATTTTAAGATTATGATTAAAGGAGGCCTTTCTATGGTACACAGGGTTAAACTGCAGACTGGACAACATGCGCAGATGATTGATATTACAACCCAGGTTCAGGATATCATCAGACTGGAGAAAGTCGATACAGGTATGGTCTTAGTCTACTGTCCCCATACTACAGCAGCCATTACCATTAATGAGAATGCTGATCCCGATGTGGTTCACGATATCTTATTGAGGTTGGATGAAATGTATCCCTGGACCCATCCGTCGGACCATCATGGGGAAGGTAATTCCGCCGCTCATTTAAAATCAAGTTCTATAGGCGCTTCCCAGCTTATTCCCATAGCTGATAGCCGCTTGCTGCTAGGCACCTGGCAGGGAATATATTTCTGTGAATTTGACGGCCCCCGCCAGCGGCATTTTTATGTGAAAGTACAGAAAGATTAACCCTAAGTAAAGGGAACGAATAAGATTGATTTTGCCAAAATCGCCTTCGGTTAAGTCATAGAGCCGGGGAGTTAGCCTCTACAATTCCCACCCCTTAGGCCTTACCCCTTACTCCTAGCCCCTTACTAACCCGACGCTGGGGTTGACAACTGTGAAAACTTGGTGGTGAAATATATAAGTATATGTTCTCTGCGAGAAAGATGGGATTTTAGTTGAGTAAAAGTACTAATCAAGGCAAATACCGCTATACCCTAATAATTATTTTGTCCATAATGTGGGTTTTGGTTTATCTGCAGCGTTCCAATATCGGGGTACTGCTGGTAGACCAACATTTCCTGGAGGAAATGGGGCTGGTGGGACAGGCAGCCCGACAGGGGATGTTAATGACCGTTTTCCTGCTGCTTTATTCCTTATCTAATATGTTATCAGTTCCTATTAGTAACCGGTTAGGACCACGGCGGGCGTTGTTTTTGGGTGTTATTATCGGCGCTCTGGCCATGCTAGCCGGGGGCTGGGTGGCATCTTTTGGTGCGCTCCTCCTGGTGCGAGCGATACTGGGACTAGCACAGGGTATCTATTATCCAAATATAAGCTTACTGGTAAAAAACTGGGTTCCCCCGCAGGAACGTGGTACTGCCAATGCCGTTGTCGGGGTAGGCGGCTGTCTGACAATGATAGTGGCTTTACCGCTGTATTCCTGGATAAACTACCAACTGGGCTGGGAATATAGTTTTTTTATTCCTGGACTACTAGGTCTGTTAGCCGTTATACCACTGGGCTTGCACTGGATATCTGACCACCCTACTGATAATCCTTATATATCCACACAAGAAACCCAGTATATAATTTCCCAAAACCTGAAGGTCCAAAAAATGGAGGTCGCGGCTCCAGCTACCAATGGGGTAAAAGAATTGTTAAATAACACTTCCTTACGGTTACTGGCGGTGGTATACTTAGCCTTTTTATGCAACTGGTGGGGACTTATGACCTGGATGCCCCAGTATCTAGTGCAGGCCCGTGCTTTTAACATGAGCAGTATGGCTGGAAATATATCCCTGGCCTATGTAGTGGCAGTGGTAGGCATCCTTGCCGGAGGCAGGCTGGTAGACCGGGTACAGCCCCGGAGTCTTATTGGGATAGCAGCCCTATGCTGTGTAGCTCTGGCTACCCTGGGCATTGCCCTGGTGCCTTCACCTACCGGGGCAATAGTGTTCCTGGCTTTGGCAGTAGGCATTAACGAATTTGTTTACCCTACCGTATGGTCTATTATGCAATCATTATTACCTGCTCATCTGGTTGCAACTGGTTCTGGCATAGTCAGCGGTGTAGGAAATTTGCTATCAGCCATTTCACCGTTCATTATGGGTTGGTTAATCCAGGTTAGCGGCAGTTATGTTGGTGGACTGCTGTTTTTGGTAGCCATCGCCGTACTGGGAGCAATAAGCTCTGTTTTGCTATACCGCCAGGAAGCCTCTGCTCACTAACCCGCCATGGGTAAAGGCCATACCCTGAAGGGCACACACCACCACCTATAAAAATGGCTTGATGTACCCTTCCTTTCCAGGGGTCACCTAATTTGTAGGGATGAACCCATGTGTTTGCCCGCGGATAAGCAGTGCCCCCTTACGGTCGGGTATTAACTGCCAGGGTGTGTACCAGGGCGGCGGCGGCCTCGCCCCTAGTAACTATATGAGCCGGGTCATAGTTTTTGCCATCCGCTTTTATAATACCCAGTCCCCAGGTAAGGGCTGCAGCAGCTTTTGAGGCCGGGGACAACAAGGCTGTATCCTGATAAGACACCTGGTATATACCTTCCACACTGGTTAAATATTCTATTTCCAGAAAACGCAGCATTAACAAAGACAGGTTATCGCGGTCAACCTGAATATTCAAATCAGCATTTTCTTTAATCCAACCTAATCTTTGACAACGGTTAATTAATTCCTGGTCCTCAATCCTGGTGATGTTATAGATACCTTCTTTAGAAGCCAGCATAGCCTTTAGCAGCGACCGCAAGGTTATATTCTCGTCAGGATGAAAACTATTACCATACTCACCGAAAATACCGGCTTGCCCCAGCAGGGATATTTCTTTCTCAGCAAAATGGCCCTCTATATCATTAAATACATAAGGCCGGGGGTTCTCCGATACTGATTGGCCATTCTGGTAAAGGGGTTGGCCGGTTTTTGCATCCAACATACTCATCCCATCTTTGGATTCCGGGAAATAAATCAATTTAACCTGAGGCTGTTCTCCCGGCTTTTGAATGAAGGTGTACCTCAATTTAAAGGGAATAGTCTTGAGAAAGACTTCATTGGCTTTATCTGTCCCCAGAATTCCGGTAGTTGACGGAAAACTGGCCTGGGTCCAGTCCAGACTGTAGCTGGATACCTGTTTGCGTTTAGCATCTACCGTAATTTTGATGCCATCGTCGGGGCACAGGGCGCCATTGATCATACGCAGGTAGTTAAAAGACCAGGTGGCAGAATCTCTTTCCGGGAAATTATTCTGCAAACCATTATCGAAAAAGGTAATGTCATTCCAACGTTGTGGTTGGATTTCTTTTATAAAACTCTCGGCTATTTGCTTAGCTGCATCTTTTCCTATAGATGGTGTCGTGCCTTCTGCTGGAGGTAGATTCAGGTGGAAACTTAATAGTTCGCCATTAGAGGCATTAACCTGAGCCCACAGATTACCATAAGAGTTTTCAGAAGTTAATTGCCAGTTAAGATTCCAGGTTCTTAAACCCGGGTTATTCCAGGACTTTTCCAGACCGGCTGATCTTAATTCCATATTGTCCGGTATCTTAACCCATTTCTTAACCGCCTCTACCGCCTGGTCTTGGGTAATAAGTGAGGCTGATTTTTCAACTTCTTGCTGTTCTTCGGGACTGAGACTTAAAGCTTCATCTCTTGGTGCAGGTAATTTCATATTTTTAGCCGATTCTCCCATGCCACCAACTTCAGACATGAAGTATTCCTCATTCACCGACTTGCCGGTAAAAGCGTCAATCATTGCATTTGACTGGTGCTTAACCGCATACACCAGACGGGGTACAGGCGGTTTTTGCCCGCTTTTTAGTGGCTGTACAGCGGAAGGGAAAATATATTGCAGTTTCAGCATCTGCTCATTACTAAAGACTTCACTCGCCTGTTTCTGGGAAATAATACCGACCGGTTGAGGGAGTTTAGTATTAGTCCAGTGTAAGTTGAAATGGAGGACCTCTCCACTATGTCTGTCTATTTCCATACTAGCATAGTCAGCGCCTACCGGGATTTTATGATAAGTTCTTTTCCAATAAATATTGTAGGAGCCATAACTATTTAAAGGAATTATTGAGGATTCTTGATCCATAACCAAATCAGCCGACTTGCCTGGAAGCAACTGGTTAAGGAGTTTCTGCCCAATTTGACGAGCCTCACTAATCGATAGGGATGGAATTTTACTACCGGTGACAGCTGGTCCCTGCCAATGGTGCATACTCATTATCTCACCACTATTGGCATCAACCTCAGCCATAAAATAACCTTCGTTCCCTTTGCCAGGTGTCCAGCTTAATCGCCATACTTGTCGTTCGTTAGAGCTATCAAAAGCCGAACTAAATTCCTGCAATTCAGCAGGAATATCGAAATTCTGCTTTACTATTTGAATAGCTTTATCCAGGGAAATAACACCGGGGGAACTCTCCTGACCGTTCTTATTCTTATCCGGAACTGCCCCCAACGTAGTAACTGGTAAGAGAATTACCAGCAACAAAGCAGTCCCCAGCCTGGCGATTTTTCTCATCCTTTTCCTTATCATGTCCCTTCTCTTCTCCTTTCACTGTACTGGCCAATTATGACAACATGGTATTATCATCCACTAAATGATTTTACCTTTATATACGTATTACAGTTTTTTAAACTTTCAATTAGGAAAGACAGTTGGGAAATGCCTTATAAAACATAACAAAACACTATATTAATAAACAAAAATGTGGAACTATGTGCTATTATACATAACAAAACCATAAATACATGACTTTATTTACACAGGGTAGCAAAAAAATGATTTTTGAGGTGGTTTAATTGGATTCCAATCTGTTACGAATTTTTGCAGATAAAGAGCAAGACGGGAAGGAAGTAGCACTGGTTACGATCATAGCTTCCAATCTAATGCAGGGTGCCCAACCTGGTACTATGATAATAGTTGATCAATTTGGACAGGTGATAGCAGGACAAATTGCTGATAGTGTGCTGCAGGAAATGGCTGCAAAAGAAGCCCAAAGGTATATAAGCAAAGGTTTGTCGCGTAAACTAATGCTTACTAACGGCGATAAGTTTTTGGAAATATTCATAAATGTATCTTGCCCGGCAGATAAATTAATCATAGTTGGATCAGGTAATATGGTACAGGATCTATATCAACTGGCCCTGGTGGTAGGTTACAATATCAGCATTATCGATAATCAACCGCAAACACTTACCAGGGAAAGGTTCCCCCTGGCCAATGAATTATTGCTTGGTGATATTGCGGAGTTACTTCAATCATCGACAATAGATAGTAATACCAGTATTGTTTTAATCAGCCACAATCATGAATATGATGAACCTGCACTGCTGGCGGTAGTTAACTCTCCCGCACGGTACATCGGAATACTGGGCAATAAACGCAAGGTAACAGCTTATTTCAGTAAGTTGAATGAGATGGGCGTAGCCGAGGAGCTAATGAATAGAGTTTATGTACCGGTTGGCCTGGACCTGGGGGGGCAAAAGACTTCCGAAATAGCCCTGGCCATAATGGCGGAAATACTGGCCGTAAAATACGGTCGCCCGGGCGGTTTTATGTCCATTAGGAGTGTCACCAAGGAAATGGAAAGACACGATATTTATTATTAAATCAGCAACCGTCCCCAATGTAACGGTAGTAGACTTCGTCCCAGGTATGGGGCTGTCCATTTATAAAAGTACGCTCCCAGAATTGGAAGTTATGATTACGCTCCACTAATATTACTGTGGTTAAGCAGGTACCATAATTGGGGCTTATAACAAACATAGGGGCCAGCATTCTTTCCATTTCCAGGCTAACACCAGTCCGGGGTAGATCCTGGTCATCGGGCTGTTCCCGGTCGGCCATCATGGCAAATAGTTGCTCCGCTTTAATATCATCATGCTGTAAAAGATTAGAAAGTTCTTTTATTCCCTTGCTTACTTTAGGCCAAGGTGTATTAAGTAAGGCATTACTTAAGCCATGAATACCTGCTGGTACTTTGCGAATAATCTGCTCCCGGTTGGAGTAGTGATACATTGATTGACAGGTTCCCATTAATAGATTGAAGCCATTATATGCACTGCCCCCGTCAACCAGATCGGCTGCATAAGTCTCCGGTGCCATATTACTATTCAGATAGTCCTTAACCAAATGCCCACGTGACCGAGCCTCCGCCTTAAAACTGGAAGGATCCCGATAATTGGTCAAAGCTGCAAAACATCCACTGGTGGTAATCCCCATCCAAGTACCACCTTCCTTCAGGTCTCTTCCCGCCAGGATATCAGGATTATCCGCCCAAAAGGCTGCAGGTGCAGTGGGACGCTGGTAAAACTCATCCCGGTTAGCTGCTACCACCAACTTATAACGAGGATGACAATCATAAGCAAACAGTATTGTACACATAATTCCTCCCAATTAACCCGCAGTATTCTTTTCTCCCCTGGAGAACTCCTATAAATATAATATAGTTTTGTTTACTAAAGGAAAAGGAGTTTGCTTTGTTGAAAATAGTCTAATGAGGGTAAAGTGAGGGGATATGTATGCCGGAGGAACTCAGCCGTTTATTATTTGGGATGTTTCCATACGTCTTATGTACCACACTGGCCGCTATTATATTGTGGAGTGAGAATATACGTACATACTATCTACAGTTAATTTTATACTCCATCTTTGCTTCGATTGCACAGACTACAACTTACTACATTGAAATTGAATCATTACGAATAATCATTGAATTAATAGTCTGCTTCCTACTGGCTTTAGCTATTTTCAGAGCACCCGTAAAATGGATAGCTAAGATTTATGTTACTTCCTGTATTTTAGGTTATCTATGGGGGGCTTTGATTGTAATAGTGGCCATCCTTTTATTTAAAAATTCACCTGCAAATTTGGATATCCCAATCATTTGGATAACTATTGGTTTTCCAATGTATATTTTATTAGTCTACGTAGTTTACTTAATAAAACAAAGAAAAATCATGGGGCTTAAGCTTATTTATGGTATTCAAAAAAGCTTTGCGAATTATTATCTTATTTACATTGCCATTCTGGTACAAATGCTGATATTTTACAGTCTAGCTATGCAAATTACACTTAAGAATAATCATACTGATTATATAAAAACGGCGGTTATATTCTTAGGCATTTTTATTCCTTTCATACTCAGCATATATTTGATTCTTAAGTTTATTCAGAACAACGCCAGGGGAATTCGAATCTCCACCCAGGATGCGGTTTCAGAAAACATTATGGAGCTTGTGAACTCGGTACGTGGACAAAGGCACGACTTTTTAAATCATCTGCAAATACTAAGCTTCCTTGTCCAACAACAAGAATGGTCAACGTTAAACGAATACTTGAGAAAGCTGCTAAAAGAGGTATCTGAATATAACGATATTTTGAAACTGGACAACCCTATAATTGCTGCGCTGATTAATTCCAAAATATCGCAAGCCAATCGAAGGGGAATCAATATAAAACCCGATATCAGTGCTAGTTTTTCAGATTTTGCAGCGCACTCTATGGATATTGTCAGGATTTTAGGGAATTTAATTGATAATGCAATTGAGGCAGTTGTACTAAATGAAGATAAAGAGTTAAGCCTGGAGATATTTGAAAAAGGTTCAGCGCTCATTTGTTCCGTAAGCAATAAGTATTACGGTTCACTGCAGCTTTTAAACAAAATTTTCGAACCTGAATTCAGTACAAAAGCGGATTCACATACGGGTATAGGACTTTATGTAAGCAGACAGCTGGCCAAAAAACTAAATGGAACGTTGGAATATCACTTTAACCCTCTGGATAATATAATAACCTTTACATTAACTATTCCTGGTTCCAAACACTATCGATAGGTTAATTCGGATTATTCCCTTTTCTCATATTATATAATTCCTCTAATTTTTTGCGGTTCGTCGTAACTCGATATTTATAATCATAAAAAACTATCTCGTAAATACGTTCGGCAATAGGAATACATTTTTCTACCATTTCGGTATTAATAATAAAACTCTTATGACAGCGGAAAAATTTTCCCCCTAGTCTCTTGGCTATAGCATTAAGAGCTTCATTAGTGTAATATTTGCCTTTAATGGTATGGAATATAGATTTTCTTTGACTCCGTTCTATAAAAATAATATCGTTTTGCCTGATGAAATAAATTTCATAGCTATTTTTTATAATTATTACTTCTGCTTCTCCGGTGTTTATCACGCTAAGCGCTCTTGCCCTCTTGATTTTGGACATTGCCTTTCTGACTGATTCTTCTGTTACAGGTTTCACTAGATAATCAATAGCATCAAGCTTAAATGCCTGCGCTGCGTACTGCGTATGTCCGGTTACAAAAACTAAAGACAAGCTTGGATTAGCCGTTTTGGCCTTTACAGCTATTGATAACCCATCTATATCTGGAATTTCAACATCAACAAACAGCAAATCAGGAGTTTGATGTTCCATGACTCTCAAGGCCTCGGTCCCACTTAAAGCAATTTCAAGATTAGATGCTTCCAGGTAAGAGGAGAGATATGAAAGAAGAATTTGTCCAATTATTGGATCATCTTCTACAATAAGCGCCTTTAACTGTTTCATTTATAATTCCGCCTATATTGTATTAATGCATTATTTTTTAATTCAACGTTTTGCCAATGAATTCCTCCTGATTTAATTTTATCGTATTTTTTGGAATGCGATAACCGGCAATTTAGTCAAAGGATATGACCGATGATGTGCTG
>DIRQ01000076.1:37683-37900 GCA_002424365.1 Syntrophomonas sp. UBA5432
TATTTGTTGCCGCTGAAGATGAAGTCGGAAACCAAGCAGGCTCTAACGGTAAATGGTATAAATACTCTAACTTCAAAGTAAAGGCAGCTCCGAAACCTCCGCAACCTTTAGGAGCCCCAAATATAACTAATCCATCCAGTAACTCGACTGTTAAAAAAGCCGACCTTGCGGTAAAATGGAGCACGGTACGAAATGCGGCACGTTATGCATTCACCTT
>DIRQ01000076.1:38206-38376 GCA_002424365.1 Syntrophomonas sp. UBA5432
TATTTGTTGCCGCTGAAGATGAAGCCGGTAATCAGTCAGGGTCTAAGGGTACATGGTGTAAATACTCTAACTTCAAAGTAAAGGCAGCTCCGAAACCTCCGCAACCTTTAGGAGCCCCAAATATAACTAATCCATCCAGTAACTCAACTGTTAAAAAAGCCGACCTTACG
>DIRQ01000076.1:38655-38979 GCA_002424365.1 Syntrophomonas sp. UBA5432
GACCAGCTATCACGTGCCTGCTTCTAGTTTAATCGAAGGACATAGTTATAAGATATTCGTGGCTGCTGAAGATGAAGCCGGAAACCAAGCAGGCTCTAACGGTAAATGGTATAAATACTCTAACTTCAAAGTAAAGGCAGCTCCAAAACCTCAGGAACCTTCAGGAGCCCCAAGTATAACTAATCCATCCAGTAACTCGACTGTTAAAAAAGCCGACCTTACGGTAAAATGGAGCACGGTACGTGGTGCGGCACGTTATGCATTCACCTTGAAGGATATGACCGATGATGTGCTGGTAATACCAGAAACTAAGACCAACCAGAC
>DIRQ01000095.1 GCA_002424365.1 Syntrophomonas sp. UBA5432
GAGGATATCAGTATATCCATGGAGGGAGAAATAGTTTTTTCAAAGCTGCGGTTGCGGTCATAGACACCAGTCATGATAAAATCAGTAAGGACGTTATTAGAGTTAGCCGCACAGATCAGGCGTTTTACCGGAATACCCATCCGCCGGGCATAATAGGCGGCCAGGATATTACCAAAATTACCGGTAGGTACTACGATGTTTATTGTTTCCCCCGCCTTGATAGAACCCCTCTGGCACAAATCCACATAAGCCGAGATATAATAGACTATCTGAGGTAGCAGTCTACCCCAATTTATGGAGTTGGCTGAGGACATTTTCATGCCCTGCTGCTGCAGTTGTTCTATAACCTGGTTGCTGGTAAATATGTTTTTTACCCCGCTCTGGGCATCATCGAAGTTACCCAGCACCCCAGCCACATGGACATTACTGCCCTCCTGGGTTATCATCTGCATTTTTTGTACTTCACTGACCCCGTGCTGGGGGAAAAATACAATTATCCGGGTACCCGGTACATCTTTAAATCCTTCCAGGGCTGCCTTACCAGTATCCCCGGAGGTAGCTACCAGAATGATAATTTCGCTGTTTTCCCCAATTTTATCGGCACTGGTAGTCAGTAGCCGAGGTAATACCTGCAGGGCCATATCCTTA
Source organism: Syntrophomonas sp. UBA5432 (assembly GCA_002424365.1). Taxonomy (GTDB): domain Bacteria; phylum Bacillota; class Syntrophomonadia; order Syntrophomonadales; family Syntrophomonadaceae; genus UBA4844. The sequence continues at coordinate 649 of DIRQ01000095.1, forward strand.
AAAGCACAGGTAGGGCCGTGCCATAGTTCCTGAATCTGAAGCCCAGGCCGAAGTTCAACTAACGGGGCAATCTCGGGATGGTCAAATTTTTGCTGGTTATAAGCGCCATTAACACAGGCCTCAATTTCCTCAGATGAAAACTCGTCCAGAAATAACTGCATGATGTAGGCAGCTCTTTGCTGGTAAGTCCAGGACTCCATTTGTTTTAAGATTTCCATATCTATAGAAGGTATACAGTCAGGAACAAAAAGCCCTCCATCCGGGGATATACCCATAGTAATAGCCTGGGCTGCACTGACTGCACCGTATTTTCCTCTGCTGCTCTGGTATTTCACAAGAAAGCCTCCTTTTATTTAATCAGACACTGAATGCTATGAAAAACACTGATTTATATTACTTAATCCCAGCCACGTGTTAGGGATGAAAAGTTATTTAAACGACAATTTTGTTATTAGTGCCTATTTCCATATTAATTCTATACTTATTAGTCGCCCGGTGAAAGTACATTTATATAAACCTTGGCGGATGACGCAAGGCCTTTTTTCTTATATTATTAAATAGTTAGGAGGTAATAATATTGGGTCAATTTATTTTAGCAGTTATTGCAACAATTTTTCTTAAGCTATTATGGGATGTATATAAAGAACAAACCCAAAATAAGAAAGATACCCGGACTGCCCAGAAAGGTGGTCAGGTTATTGACCTGAGCAATGCCTGGATTGACCTGGAGGATATGCCTTATAACCAGCGTGACTATCTCCTGACGGGAAAGGAACTCGCATTATACAACTTACTACAGGATGCGATTGCAGTTGATAGCTATGTTGTTCTGCCCCGGGTCAGGTTGGCAGATTTTATCATTGCATCCCCCGAGGCCAGAAACCGGATTGAATATGCCAACCGCATAAAGGAAAGAAGTGCAGATATATTAATATGCGAGGCTAGCAATTTAACACCCGTAGCGGTAGTCATATTTGAAGCTGAAACTGAAAGTAAGAAAAAGCAGCTCTCTGACCAGTTTACCCGTAAAGTCTGTGACGCTGTCGGTTTACCCTGTCTAAGTTTAAAATCCGCCACTCCGCCTTCCCTTTCCGAACTTAAAACGGCTCTAAAAAAAGCGGGGTTGCATATTTAATTATATTGCCTACCGCCATGGAACAGGTGAAGATAAACACCGGTGATGGCCCATTATCCTCCCCAAATTTGATACAATAATGTTTGGTAGTTAGGGGAAAGATTAAAGAGTGACTTCCCTATTATAGGAGGTAAATTATTGAATATATCTGTAGCAGAGATACTCTTTTCGTTTATAGGCGGTTTAGGCTTGTTTTTATTTGGCCTCAGGTTTATGTCTGATGGCCTGCAGGCCGCAGCCGGTGATAAGATGAGAACCATCCTGGAACAAGGAACTAAAAATCCGGTAAGAGGAGTTCTTACCGGGACTCTGGTTACAGCTTTAATTCAAAGCAGCAGTGCTACCACCGTTATAACGGTAGGCCTAGTAAACGCTCAATTACTTACCTTGCGCCAGGCTATTGGGGTAATAATGGGGGCTAATATAGGTACCACTGTAACCGCCTATCTTATTGGTTTCAATTTACAGGATTTTGCCCTTCCCATTCTGGGCCTGGGGGCTCTAATATTCCTGTTTGCCAAAGATAAGCGCTTACATGTTATAGGACAGGCTTTATTTGGTTTTGGAGTCCTTTTCTTTGGTTTGACTATCATGGGTAACGGAATGAAACCGCTTAAGGACCTTCCGGTTTTTATAAATCTAATGACCAGTATTGATAATAATTCTATCATCGGGGTAGCTATAGGCATGTTTTTTACTTTCCTGGTGCAAAGCAGCAGTGCTACCATCGGTGTATTGCAGCAGTTGGCCTATCAGGGTGCAGTTACCTTTGACCAGGCAGTTCCTATTCTATTTGGTGATAATATCGGCACCACTATTACTGCCTTGCTTGCTGCCCTGGGTGCCAGCGTAGCAGCCAGACGTACAGCTCTTTCGCATTTTGTGTTTAACCTGGTTGGCACAATAATCTTCCTTCCCCTCTTTCTGATTGGTGTTTTCAAACCAATGGTTATTCTAGTCACTAATTATCTATTCGTACTTATTCCCGGGTTTGCCGGTAGCTGGGATAGCTTGAATATTAAACTGCAAATTGCTCAAACCCATGCAGTTTTTAATATTAGTAATACTCTTATCCATTTGCCGTTGGTAGCGGTCTTAGCTTTTATTGTCACCACTCTTATTCCTGATAAAGATGAAGATATTAGCAACCTGGCCCGGCCTCTGTATATTGACCGGAGGCTTTTGCAGAACCCCTCCTTTGCCCTGTCCCAGGCTACGCGGGAAACCCTGAGAATGGGATATCTGGCCCAGGAATCTTTTACTAATGCTATACAGTATTTTAATACCCGGCAGGAATCTCTGGTTAAGAATGGGGAGAAACTGGAAGATGCCATCAACACCTTGCAAAAAGAAATAACTGATTATGTGGTGTTAGCTTCGCAAAAACAATTATCCAGCGAAGAATCCAACCATGCCTATATAATTCTCCAATCCTTAAATGATATCGAGCGTATTGGCGACCACAGTGAAAATATTATTGAGCAGGCTACTGTTGCCATTAAAGACCATGTCAGCTTTTCTGGTGAAGCCCAGCAGGAATTGGATAACATAATTGAGGTTACCAATAATATTCTGCTGCTGGCTTTTAGAGCCCTGGAAAGGCAGGATAAATCTGTGGCTGAGCAGGTATTAACTCATGAAGAAACGATAGATGAACTGCAGGAAACTTATCGCCGAGCCCATATCAGAAGGTTAAATGAAGGTATATGTAATGGCAGTAACGGAGCCGTGTTCCTGGATGTGCTGGCTAATCTGGAGAGAATTGGTGACCACTGCCGTAATATTGGCGAATATGTACTGGGGGAAAAAT